>NZ_OY776220.1:328333-656666 GCF_963675415.1 uncultured Trichococcus sp. | reverse complement strand
GAAAGCCGGTACCGATTGGCCGATGCAGAGGCTGACGACAAGCGGCAGGAACGGGATGGCCAACAGTTGCGATAGGTAGATCGGCACAATGATTCCCGGGATGAAGATGATCGGCAGGATCAGACACCACTTCGGCAAGTTGTATTTGCGGACAGCGTAAACGAGCGAAGCCGTAACGATGCCGACGAGGGTCCCGCCAAGCATGTCGATGATCCCCAGTCCGCCGAAGAACAGGTTCGACATAAGATTGGCGAGGCCTGCCGGAATGATCAGGAACGGATTAAAATAAGCTAGGGCGTAAAGAGTTGTGGCGATGCGGATTTGATATTGTCCAAAAGCGAAAGATTGCGTCAGAGCCATGATGACGATGTACATAGCGATATACATCGCTGAGAAAGTCAATTTTTGTGTTTTTGTGAATGTTTTTTGCATCAGTCCACCTCCTAATAATTTTTACAACGCCTTACAGGAATATGCACAAAAAAAGACGCACGGATGCCGAGAAGGTTGTCTCTAAGGAGAAAACAAGCCAACTCAAAAAACATTCCTGCGTTTTGATTGCATGATTCTATTACCCTAGTTTTATTTAACGACAGGATGGTTACGAACTGTCCCGAACAGTTTAACAAATATCGGCGGAGTTGCCAAGTGCGGGTTCCGAAGTTTAGCGAGCCAAGTTTGTATAAGAGAATTTATTTTATTATAATGAAGATAAAGATAACGCTATCACAGTCGCATATGAGGGCAGTAGGTTCAATCAGCAGGAAGGACGAATAAAATGGACTACATCAAAAGCCACATCAAGAAAAGCATTTTTATCGAAGCCCCGCTGAGCAAAGTATGGCAATACGCCGCCAATGTGGGGAATTGGCAAGACATTCATGAGGGCCTGAAAATCGTCAAGCAGATCAGCGGGGATGGCGGCATGTCCAGTGTCTACAAAGCAGAATACGACATGTTCGGGAAAATGGTGCCGGTGAATATCGAAGTGCAGCAGGCGGAGCTGTTCCCTGAGGAGTTCGTCATGCGCGCAGCCATCCGGGTGGACACTGTCGATCCGGCCGAAGATTCTTTCGTGCGGCAAAATTACACGGCCAAAGCGGAGGAAGGCGGAACGACCTTAAACTTGGAAAGCATCCAGAATATTCCTTATGTCGATAAGAACAAAACATTCGACAAAGAATCTTACCAGGAAAAACGGGATGAAATGGCTCAACAAGCAATCGAGCGGATCAGGCTGTTCTGCGAAGAGTGAACTGGCGCAAGCGGCTATAGTGGGACTGGAAGCGGAACCCTTTGCGGGATTCAAACCCGGTTCCATTTTTTAGTCCCATGCTGCACCCTGTTTTCACAAAAACGCGGATTTATTAATGTTTTCCTGTTATACTGAGACGACAAATCAAAAGTGAAGGTAGGACAAGATGAATTATACAACATTTGAAGACTTCGCAATCAGCGAAGAAATCGTTACGGCACTAAAGGCATTGCGTTATTTCAAACCGACGCAAGTACAACAGGAGGTCATCCCGCTGACCTTAAAGGGCAAAGATATCATTGTCGAATCGCAGACCGGCAGCGGCAAGACCGTCAGTTTCGGCGTACCGTTGTGCGAAAGTGTGAGCTGGGAGGAAAACCGTCCGCAGGCGCTGATTTTGGTTCCGACAAGGGAGCTGGCGCTGCAGGTGAAAGAGGACATCACCAACATCGGACGGCTGAAGCGGATCAAGGCTACTGCTGTCTTCGGAAAAACTTCCTTCGATACGCAAAAATCGGAATTGAGACAGAAAAGCCATATCGTAGTCGGCACTCCGGGCAGGGTATTGGACCATCTGCAAAAAGGGACAATGAAATTTGACAAGATACGCTACCTGGTCCTTGATGAGGCGGATGAGATGCTGAATATGGGCTTCATTGAGCAAGTGGAAGCCATCATCGATTTCCTTCCGAAACAAAGACAAACGCTGCTGTTCTCTGCGACCATGCCGAATGAAGTGGTGCGTTTGGCCAGCTTCTATATGAAGAACGACCGCGTTTCAGTGAAAATGGAAAGCGACGAGGCATCCAAGCCGAAGATTCTGCAATCCTTCATCCGTGTCCAAGAGTCGGGCAAACCCAAGCAACTATTGGATCTGCTGACCGTTGAGAATCCTGACAGCTGCATCATCTTCTGCAATACGCAAGAAGCCGTTAATGGACTGTACACATTCTTGAGCAAAGCCGGTTTGCCGATCGATAAGATGCACGGCGGAATGGTGCAGGATGACCGCACAGCCGTCATGGATGATTTCCGCAAAGGGAAATTGCGCTATCTGGTGGCTACGGATGTGGCTGCACGCGGGATCGATGTCGATAACGTGACGCATGTCGTCAATTATGATGTCCCCGAGGAGAAAGAGAGCTTCATCCACCGTACCGGCAGGACCGGCCGCGCCGGCAAAACGGGGGTAGCCTTGACCTTGGTTACGCCTAGTGAGGAAAGAAGCTGGCAGGGAGTGAAAGACTTCGCTCAGCAGGAAATCACCGAAATCGATCCGCCGAGCGCACGCTTCGTGCAGCATCACAAAGCGGCTTTCGAAAAGAAACTGCAGGAACGCCCAGTCATCAAACGGGCACGCAACCGGGAATTGAATAAGGACATCACCAAAGTCTATTTCAACGGCGGCAAGAAGAAAAAACTGCGCGCCATCGATTTCGTCGGCACGCTGACGAACATTCCAGGCGTCGATGCGGATGACATCGGCATCATCACGATCCAGGAAAACGTGACTTACATCGAAATCCTGAACGGCAAAGGCCCTTTTGTGATTTCCGAGATGCAGAACCGGACCGTCAAAGGTAAAGCATTGAAAGTGCACAAAGCAAGGAAATAGAGGCAATAAAATTGAACGATTGAATGCGCAACGACCCGCATGTCTCCGTTAAATGAGGAGCTTGTCGGGTCGTTTTCATGCGCTTGCCTCAAGATTTCGGGTGGCATTCCTGACCGGCAGAGGCTATACTAAGAAACAGAAAGTGGTGAACCAATTGAAACCAGTTGCAACGTATGAAGAAATAGAACAACAACGCGGAGACAAATCGATTTTATATGTGGATGTCAGGAGTCCTTCCGAATATGCGAAGTCAACCATACCGGGCGCCGTAAATGTGCCCGTACTGGATGATGAGGACCGGAAAACAGTGGGGACGCTTTATGTTGCCGGCAAGATCGACGATGCTAAAAGCCACGGCATCCAAACCATTTCCCCAAGATTACCGGAAATGTTCAGCCTTTTCCAGGAATATACGAAAGCCTACGACCAAGTCGTCATCTTCTGCAGTAGGGGAGGATTCCGCAGCAATTCGATTTTTTCCTTGCTCAAATCCTTGGGGATGAATGTCCACCGGATGGAAGGCGGCTACAAAAACTACCGCAGTACGATCAATAAGCTGATTCCCGTATTGTTCGAAAAGGTCCAGTTTGTGACGCTCTACGGCAATACCGGGACCGGGAAAACAGCCATCCTGGAGGAACTGAAGAAGCGTGGAGCCAATGTGCTTGATCTGGAGGCCTGCGCAAACAACAGAGGGTCCGTCTTCGGCGGTGTCGGCCTGAAGAAGAAACAGCCGCACAACCAAAAAATGTTCGAAAGTCTGTTGGTCGAGAGCGCCGCTGGTTGGAAGGAGCCGCTGATCGTCTTTACCGAAGGCGAAAGCAAACGGATCGGACAGGCGGTATTGCCGCCTTCGTTGATTGAGGCGATGCAGAAAGGCCTCAACCTGAACATCGAGGCTTCATTGGATTACCGGATCGGGCAGATCAAAAAGGATTACCTCCACAGCAATGAAAAAGAGCTGCTCACAGCGCTTGACCGCTTGAAACCTTACCTGAATGAAGCGCGTGTCGAGGGCTACAAGGAACAGGTGCGCCAGCAGGATTTCGACGCGGTCATCGCGGATCTGCTGGTGAAATACTATGATCCCCGCTACAACTTCAATAAAAAGGAATTTGCCGCCATCTTCCGGAACGAAGACGCCGCAGCAACGGCCGAAGCCATTCTGGAATGGATGAAGCAAAGGAACGATTGATCAAAAAAACAGAGCAGCTGCCCCTGATCGGGGTGGCTGCTCTGTTTTTTTGTTCTGTAAGAAGGTATTCGTACTATTGAGCCGCTCATGCTCTGGATGTCCGATTCTTCCCGGTTATCGGACAATGCGAAGACCATATATGCCTTGGTTGTCCGATTCTTCGGGGTTATCGGACAATGCGAAGACCATATATGCCTTGGTTTTCCGATTCTTCGGGGTTATCGGACAACGCGAAGAACATTTATGCTGTGGTTGTCCGATTCTTCCCGGTTATCGGACAACTTTTCATTTTTATCCTTCTTCCGCCAAGTTCTTCAGCGCTTTGGCTGCATAGTCGATTTCCTCCAGCGTATTGAAGCTGGAGAAGCTGAAGCGGACCATGCCGGTTTTTTCTGTTCCGAAAGCTTGATGGATGAGCGGTGCGCAATGGGCGCCGGGGCGCACCGCGATCGCGTAATCCATGAAGAGCGCATCGCTGAGGTCGCCGGAGGACCAGCCCTCCAGATTCAGCGAAACGACCGGCGCACGCTCGATGTTTTCAGCGAAACTGCCGTAGAGGATGATTCCGGGGATGTCCTGGATCTGTTCATGGAAGAGGAAAGTCAGTTTCTGCAGGTGCCGGCTGATGGTATCCAGGCCTTTTTGCTGGATGTAATCCAAACCGGCGGAAAGGCCCGCCAAGCCGTGGACATTCTGGGTGCCGGCCTCGAAAAGGGTCGGCATCGCTGTCGGGTATTGCTTATCGAAAGAATGGAAGCCGCTGCCGCCGGTGAACACCGGCACGAAAGCCAAAGATCTGTCTCCGAGGCAGATGCCCCCGGTTCCTTGCGGGCCGTAAAGTCCTTTATGGCCGGTGAAACATAGGATATCGATGTGCTGCTTCATCACATCGATGGCGAGGACGCCTGCGCTCTGGGAAGCGTCGACAATGAAAATCAGGTCGTGCTCCCGGCAGAAGCTGCCGATCCATTCCAAATCCACGGCATTGCCGGTGACATTCGAAGCATGGTTGACCACGACTGCCCGGGTATCGGGTCGCAACAGGCGTTCGAAATCGGGATAGCGGAGCGTACCAAATGCATCAACGCTGACAAAGGACAAGGCAGCGCCCTGTTCCTCCAGTTGGTACAGCGGACGCAGGACGGCGTTGTGCTCCGTCACGGTGGTGATGATGTGGTCCGCCGGTGTCAGCAAGCCCTTCAACACCATGTTCAGCGAGGCGGTCGCGTTTGCTGTGAAAGCGACGTTTGCCGCCTCCGGCACACCGAACAGGGCGGCCGTTTTTTGGCGCAGCGTTTCCGTCACCCGCAATGCGTTCAGGGAAACGGTATGGCTGCCGCGTGCCGGGTTGCCCAGCTGACCATCGGCGATGGCGTGGTAGACAGCTTCAGCCACGGCAGCAGGCTTCTTCAGCGTGGTTGCGCTGTTGTCGAAATAATAAAGTTCAGTCATGCCAGACCTCCACGGATTTGTTCCGGTTCTCAAAGCGCACCTCGTAGCAGCCATCGTTGGAAATGGCATGCTCCGACAACAACAAGCGGACAGCGTTCAGCTCGGCAAGATGCGTCTGCAGCACAAGACCGCATCCGGCCGAAATCTGCTCCGGCATGGGGATCAGCCGACATTCCCGCCCGGCATCCAGGACAACGGCTTCGGCTGCTGCCGCGGCTTGGGACGTCGGAAACGCGATGATGCCGTAATGTTTGCGGTCGATCATGGCGATACGGTCTTGGCGGTGCGCAGGATTTCAACGATACGGTACATGTTCGTAAAGGTACCGACCGCCAATTTGTCTTTCACGCCATAGAATTCCCCGCAGATGCCGCAAGTCAGGATCTCGACACCGTCTTCCTCCAGCGCTTTGAGGTCGTCCAACACGGCCGATTCTTCCGTCGTCAGCAGCGCGCCGGCATTGTAGCAGAGCACTTTTTCGGGCAGGACATCCTGCTCCGTCAGGGAGAAGAGGAAGCCTTTCATCAGCGTACGGCCCAATTCTTCGCTACCGTTGCCGATGCAGTCGCTGTTCAATGCGACGACATAGCTTGTGCCGGATGGTGCGACTGTGTGTGCGGCTTGCTCCGGAAGCGCAGTGTGTTCAGCGGCAGGTGGTTCTTTGCCGGAGTTCGGATCCGAAAGCTGCACTTCATAAAGGGAATCGTTGATTTTTTCGATCTGGACGGACAGCTTCAGCTGCTCCGCCATCTTGGCAAGGTTCTGCGTCGCAATCTCATTGTCCACGCTGATAAGCACCGGTTCCCCTTTGCTCTCCTTCAAAGCCCGTTTGGTCAAAATGACCGGCATCGGACAAGCTTGTCCGACTGCATCTATTTTTTTCATGCTCGTTTCCTCCTGGTTAAGTCATAGTATTTTGAATGCAGAAGTGCATCACTGCAATTGCTTTACAGGTTGGTAAAATATTCCATGCATTCCAAAGTGTTGGCTAGCTTCACGGGTTAGCCCTTCGGAAATTAGATAAATCGGTCCTATTGCGCTCTTCGATGCTCAGTCGGACCGGTTTCCTAAATTTCTTTCAGGGCTGAACGAACCCGTTCCGCTTTTCTTGTTCAATGGACCACCGTGATCTTCTTAGCGTCCTTTTCGTTGACCTCGCCGATGATGCCGCAAGGCAAGCCCAATGCTTCGATTTCGTCAAGCAGAGCGGCTGCTTCTTCAACAGGAACGCTCACCAGCAGGCCGCCGGATGTCTGCGGATCGAAAAGGATTTCCTCCAAGGCATAGTCGTCGATCTGGAAGTCCACATCGGCTTCCAAGTGATTCCGGTTGCGCTGTCCGCCGGCTGTGATCAGGAATTCCTTGGCTCCCTGATAGGCCCCGCTCAGACAAGGCACACTGTCGGCATAGACCGTCGCGGAACAGCGGTCGCTGACCATTTCCGAAAGGTGCCCCAACAGGCCGAAGCCGGTGATATCGGTGCAACTATGGACGGTATACTTTTTCAGTACTTCCGCCGCATAACGGTTCAGCGTCGTCATCGAGACAACCGCCTGATCGAAGGATTCCTGGGCCATTTCTCCTGCGCTATAGGCCGTCGTGATGATTCCGGTCCCCAATGGCTTCGTCAGCAGCAGGACATCGCCCGGCAGGCAAGTATCATTCCGGTAGATCCGATCGGGATGGACTCTTCCCAATACCGACAGGCCGTATTTGGGCTGGGGGTCGTGGATCGAATGCCCTCCGACCAGCACGCCGCCTGCCTCCTGGACTTTCTTGAAGCCGCCAGCCAAAATTTTCCCAAGCGTATCGGTGCTTTTTGTTTCGGGCCAACAGACGATGTTCATGGCCGTCAGCACTTCTCCGCCCATCGCAAATACATCGCTCAAGGCGTTGGCCGCGGCGATTTCCCCGAAAAGCGTGGCATCCGCGACCATTGCGGGAAAGAAGTCCAACGTCTGGATCATGGCCGTCTGAGCGTCTATCCGGAACACCGCCGCATCATCGGACGAGTCGAAACCGACCAAAAAATTCGGATTCTCCTGTTTCGGAAACTGGCTGAGCAGATCACCCAGCACGCCGGGTCCGATCTTCGCATTGCACCCCCCGCAGATAAATAGTTCATTTGATAATTCCTGTTCCATATTTCTCACTCCTGTAGGTCATGACGTGTTCACCTTACAATTATATACCACACGTCAAAGCATGAGGCGGATAATCTGCATATTTTATAAGTAAGGGATTCGATTTGGGAGGGGCATGACATATTTTGTACGAAAAAAGAGGCCGTGGATGTGATATGATGAAGAAGTCATTTCTGACTGTCCGCCGTTGCTTTCTAGGCAAACGCAAGACCGTTCAGGAATATTCGGTCAACTGGAAAAGATAAACAATTAAGGATGGATGCAAGTGGAGGATAAAGAATTACTGTACGCGACGTTAAAAAAATATTTCGGATATGACAGCTTCCGGGAAGGCCAAGAGGAACTGATCACGAACACCCTGCAAGGGCAAGACGTGCTCGGGATCATGCCGACAAGCGGAGGGAAGTCGCTCTGTTACCAACTGCCGGCGTTGCTGCTGGACGGCATGACGATCGTCGTATCCCCGCTCGTATCATTGATGAAAGATCAGGTCGACAGCCTGCGGGAAATGGGGATTGCCGCGGCGTACCTGAACAGCACGCTTTCCAGAGAAGAGTTTCTGCAACTGATGGATGATATGCGCTCCGGCCAGCTCAAGCTGCTCTACATCGCGCCGGAACGGATAGACAACGAATCGTTCATGAATGCCCTACGCTTTGTGAAGGTTCCGTTGCTGGTGGTCGATGAGGCCCACTGCATCTCGCAATGGGGCAGCGATTTCCGACCTTCCTACCAAGGTGTGGCCCGTCTGTACGATGTTTTCGACAGACGTCCGCGGGTTGCCGCCTTCACTGCCACGGCAACCGAACCGGTTCAGGACGATATCCTGATTCAGTTGCGCCTGCAGAATCCGTTCCGGTTGGTGACGGGGTTTGACCGCAGCAACTTGGCCTTCAGCGTGGAAAAACCCGCCGATAAGTTCAAGTTCCTCGTGAAGGACCTCAATCCGAAGGAAGCGAGCATCATCTATTGCTCGACCAGAAAAAATGTGGAGTCGGTCCAGAAGAAATTGGAACAAAAAGGCTTTGCTGCGACGCTTTACCATGCCGGGCTGCCGGAACACGAGCGCCAACGGAACCAGGACGATTTCCTGTTCGACCGCAAACCGATCATGGTCGCAACCAATGCTTTCGGGATGGGGATCGACAAAAGCAACGTGCGGACCGTTTACCACTACAACATGCCCAAAAACATCGAAAGCTATTACCAGGAAGCGGGGAGGGCTGGCCGTGATGGAGAGGAAGCGCGTGTCATCCTGCTGTTTTCGACGCAGGATATCATCATCAACCAGTTGCTGAACAGCAAGACGAACGACAGCGAAGCCACCAACAAATTGAACAAGATGATCAATTATTGTTACACGAACCAATGCCTGCGCCGCTACATCCTGGAATATTTCGGCGAAACAACAGCGGAACTTGACTGCCAGCACTGCTCCAACTGCCTACGCCGCACGGAGCAGATAGATATCACCGAAGAAGCCCAAAAAATCCTGTCCTGCGTCGTGCGGGTGCGCGGACGTTACGGCGTCCAGAAAATCATCGGCATCCTGACGGGCAGCAAACAGAAGGGCATCACCGATTTCGGGCTGGATAAGCTGAAGACATACGGACTGATGAGCGCCTATAATGATGGGGAAATCCGCGAAATGATCGGAGTTTTGATCGCGGATGAATATCTGCAGGTGACAGGCGATCAGTACCCGCTGATCCAAGTCACTCCGAAAGCGCTGGAAATCCTCAAGGAAGGGAAAAAAGTCGGCATGTCCTATGCAGTCGAGACCGGCAAGGGCACCGCCAAACAGAGCGGAGGCGGCTTGTACGATACCGAACTGTTCGACCGGCTGCGCAGTGTGCGTACGGAAATGGCGAATGAGCACGGGATCCCTTCCTACATCGTCTTTTCGGACAGCACGCTGCATGAGATGGCCCGCAACTTTCCGACAGCTGATGACGCCTTCCTTCGCCTGTCCGGGGTCGGCGAAACGAAGCTTGAGCGCTACGGTGAAGTGTTCATGGGCGTCATTTCCGATTATCTGAAAGAGTTCCCTGACGCCGAATCAATCCTGCAACAAAAACGTCTGGAACAGAAAGAGCAGGCAGGCAATCCGGAAACTGCGGAAAAGCGTCTGAAACCGGCTCAGAAAAATTATGCCGGCACCACTTTTGAGGAAACCTATCGCCTGTACCAGGAAGGCAAGACGGTCGAGGAGATCATCGCCATCCGAGGATTGGCGCGGATGACGATCGAAAACCATTTCCGCCATTTGGCCGAACAGTCGGCCTATGAAATGCGTTTGGCGGATTTCGTCACGGCGGAACAGGCGGAGGCCATCACCAGGGCGATTGAAGAAGCCGAAGACCAGCATCTGAAACCCCTCAAGGAAAAGCTGGGGGACGACTACAGCTACTTCCAGATCGGGATGGTGCTGGCTTTCCGGAAAAGAGAACAGTAGAATGACTTAGAACAAGTTTGGGGTCGCTTCATTTTGAAGCGGCCCTGAACTTTTTGTAGTTATCCGGGTCTTTGGGCCGCTTGTGTTTTTTTTAACGGGGTATTGTTTGGTATAATGAAAGAAAGAGAGCAGTTACGTATGGACGCTCCATTATCTGTCGCTTACGGTACGATCCTGCAGGGAGGGATTTCGATGAGAAGGAACATTTTGTTTATTCTGTTGGGGTTGTTCATTGTTGCCGGATTAGCCCCTGCCCGTATCGCGGCTCCAGCATATTCGTTGGAGAAAGGTGCAGTCATCCAAAAAAGTTTGCTGGAACTTTATCATCCGGCGCACATAAATATAGATGGGACGCTTGCCGAAACCGGCAAGGAGCATGTCACGCAGCGTACAAAAAGCGTTGCTGCCCTTTCGGGGGTGCAGGAAATCCCGTTATCCCCGGCAACAGCCAGCAACGCTGAATTAGTTTATACGACTTATGTTCTGGACAGCGGTTGGCAGTCCGAAGTCCAGGAAGGTGCAATCAGCGGTGGGGCGGCTTTGCCGATCGAAGCCATCCAGGTACGCTTGACCCATTTGGCCGAAGCAGGCAGCGTCTCCTATCGGACCTACAGGCAAGACAGCGGGTGGTCAAGCTATGCTACAAACGGCGGGACGGCCGGAACGACAGGGATCGGCGAACCGATCGAAGCCTTGCAATTCAAGCTGACGGGTGCTTTGGCCGCTCAATACGATCTTTATTACCGGGTCCAAACGAGCCGCTTCGGTTGGCTCGACTGGGCCGTAAACGGTGAAACAGCCGGAACGGACGGTTTCCGCTACCCGATCGAAGGGGTCGAAATCGTTCTGATGAACAAGGAACAGGTTTTTGCAGGCAAGCGTGAACAGCGTTTCATCAAACGCACCGAACCTGTTTTGTCCTACGGCAGCTATCTGACCGATTCGGGCTGGCAGGATCCGGTCCTCAATCCGGCCCAAAGCGGGTCCCCGGATTCCTCGCAATCGTTGGAAGGCTTGCAGGCGAAATTGGAGTCCCAGCCCTATCCGGGATCGGTTTCCTATCGTGCCGCCACAAGTGAAAACGGCTGGTTTGAGTGGACGCAGGACGGATTGGAAGCCGGACTGCCCGGAACAGGCCAACGCATCGAGCGGATCGAAATGCAGCTGACGGATGAACTGGCTGCGCATTATGATGTCTATTACCAAGTCCATGTACCGGGAATGGGCTGGTTGGACTGGGCCAAGAATGGCGAGACGGCAGGAACACAAGGATACGACTATGACATCAGCGCCGTCCAGATGCAATTGGTCCAAAAAGACGGGCAAGCGCCGGGGAACACGGCAGTCGCCTTCATGAAATATGTACCAAAACCGCCGCCCGCTCCAGTTGCCCCGGCTGTCCCAACCTACCCGACGGGACCCGATTGGACTGTCCAGGATGGCATCTTCCGGACGAACGCCGGCACCAACTATTATGTCGGCTCCAGCTACATCATCATCAGCATCGCCTACCAGCGCGTCTGGGCTTACATCGGCAGCCAGCGGATTGTCGATGCTCCGGTCATAACCGGAAGGCCTTCGATGCCGACGCCAAGAGGGCTGTTCGCGATCCAACCGTATAAGGAATCGCCGAGCGTCCTGATCGGTGAAGATTATGAGTCACCGGTCCAATATTGGATCCCGTTTTTGGGGAATGCTTACGGCTTGCATGACGCCTCTTGGCAAACCCAAGGCTTCGGCGGCGACCTTTATCTGTATGTGGGATCGCACGGCTGCGTCAATACCCCGTACTATGCGGTCCAAACGCTCTACAACACCTATTCCATTGGCACGCCGGTCGTGGTTTATTGACCGGACTCGAAAGGGAGCCAACAGTGAAACAGCAAAAATGCCGGAACAGGGATTATGCATCCCAACCTTTTCCGGTATTTTTTGTCTATTTTGGCCGACGGGAACCAATTGCACAGTTGATCGTGCCAGTTCATAAATGTAAGCGTTTTACCTACTTGCTTTTTTGTTATACAATCAAGGTACAGATAAGATGAGTTTGCACCAAGCACAATCAGAAAGTTGTTGGAAAAGTCAAATTTCAACGGTTGGGTAGGCGGGGAAGGGGGCAAGCAATCATGGATGATATGAATTTGGGCTATGTAAAAGCCATCCGCGGCAGTGTTATCGAAGCGGTATTCAAACAGAAGTTGCCGGCCATAAACAATATGCTGATCGCCGGTGACAACGGGGAAATGATTTTCGAAGTAAGTTCCTACATCGATCAGCAGACTGTCAGAGCCGTTGCCCTTACGTTCACCGCCGGAATAGCCAGAAAGGCCGTCATAACGGATACCGGTTTGTCGATCCAAGTTCCTGTAGGGAAAGAGACACTGGGAAAGATGTTTGATGTGTTCGGTAATCAGCTGGATGAAAGTCCACCCTTAAAAAACATCACCCGGAGATCGATACACCAAAGACCGCTTCCCTTTTCCCGGAGAAGCTCCAGCGATGAGCTCTTCCTGACGGGCATCAAAGCGATAGATGTGATGATTCCGCTTGGCAAGGGAGAAAAAGCCGGACTATTCGGTGGTGCTGGAGTAGGGAAGTCAGTGCTCATAACGGAGCTCATCAACAATACGGCAAGCAATGCCGGTGGATACAGCATCTTCTGCGGTATCGGGGAACGTTCCAGGGAAGCAGAAGAGTTATACCGCGAGATTAAGGATGCAGGCGTATTGGAAAAAACCGTGTTGATCTTCGCACAGATGAACGAACCTCCGGGGGCACGGTTCCGAGTCGGGCATGCGGCGCTTACGATGGCTGAATATTTAAGGGACACCGAGAAGACGGATATTCTGTTGTTGATCGATAATATTTTCCGGTTCATACAGGCAGGTTCCGAAGTTTCTGGATTGATCGGCAAGATGCCTTCACGGGTAGGCTATCAACCTACTTTGGCAAGTGAGCTCTCGGAACTTGAGGAGCGGATATCGAATACGAGCGCAGGGTCCATCACTTCGGTCCAGGCGGTGTATGTTCCCGCCGATGACTTTACGGATCCATCGGCAACGCACACATTCTCCCACCTCTCGGCTTCGGTGGTGTTATCGAGGAAAAAGGCAAGCGAAGGCTTTTTTCCGGCCATCGATCCCCTGAGCTCGTCATCCAAATTGCTGAATAAGAACATTGTAGGCGAAAGGCATTATCGGATCGCTAAAGAAATCAGAAGGAACCTGTCCGTCTATGAAGAACTGAAGGACATCATTGCCATGCTCGGCATCGAGGAACTTTCCAAAAATGATCGCGAGACTGTATACAGGGCACGGCGGCTGGAACGCTATTTGACCCAACCTTTCTTCACGACCGAACATTTCACAGGAATCGAAGGCAAATTTGTGGCGCTTGAGGATGCTCTGGATGGATTCGAGCGCATACTGAATGATGAGTATACGGGCCATAAGGAAGGCCATTTGTACATGATCGGCAACATCAGCGAAGCGGATGAAAGAAAGAGGGAGGAAGAGAAATGAGGATCAGGATCATTCTCCCCAGCAAAACACTATTGGACCAAGAGGCGGATAAGATAACAGCCCCGGGTACGGAAGGCTCATTCCAATTGTTGCCCAAGCATATCGACTTTGTTTCCAGTCTGAGTCCAGGGATCCTGAGCGTCTTTTTTGAAGAACAGATCATTTATTACGCAATCAATCAAGGGATTTTGGTCAAACAAGGAGATGTCGTGTCCGTGGCTTGCCTGCAGGCCATCAGGGGTACGACGCTGGAGACATTGGGGGATACCGTCGATGCCAGTTTCAGGTCACAGGATGAGGATGAAAGAAGAATGAACGAAGTGCTCACTAAGTTGGAAGCGGATACGATAAGGCTGTTTTTGGAATTGGACTGAGGAGGAATTCCGTCATGGCAGAGAGAGACCCATCTCCAGAAAAAGAACTGATCGACAAAGTGAAGGCAGATTCCGAAAAGAAGCTGAAAATGCAGAAAGAAGGGAAGGACATCCTTTTCGGTCTGGGCACTTTCGGTGTGGTGGGATGGTCGATCGCCGTCCCTGTATTGATCGGCATTGCGCTAGGAATCTACTTGGATGATACCTACGATCCGGAATTTTCCTGGACGCTGACGCTTTTGTTTACGGGAGTGATTATCGGCTGCATAAATGCTTGGTTATGGATCAAGAAAAAAAGTATGGGGGAATAGGGGGGTACAGCTATGGCAATCGCTTTTTTGGGAGGGGTTTTTCTCGGGGTGATCTTCTTTGGAGGCCTGTTGCTGACCGTGAAGCTGCTCGTAAAAGTGAGTTATCCCGCAGTGTTGATGTTGGGAAGCTTGTTGCTGAGACTGGCTATTTTATTGGGAGGATTATACTTGCTGAAAGACGGGAGTTACCTCAATTTGCCGTTGGCTCTTTTGGGTATCCTGGTCGGAAAATTTCTTATCGTGTCGAAAGTGAAGGGTCAAAAGGAAAAACATGATGAAATGAGCCAAGAGGGGTGATGAGATGTCAATCGATCCAAGTGATATCGTTTATTTTGAATGGCATTTCGTAAGGATCACAGCGACATTGGTCTACACATGGATAACGTTAGCGATTCTGCTCGTAATTGCATTCCTTGTCAGAATGAGCATTCAGAAGAAAGGCGAACTGTCCAAGATTCAAAA
Organism: uncultured Trichococcus sp.; assembly: GCF_963675415.1. NCBI lineage: Bacteria > Bacillati > Bacillota > Bacilli > Lactobacillales > Carnobacteriaceae > Trichococcus > uncultured Trichococcus sp. Next base: position 641,882 of record NZ_OY776220.1, on the reverse strand, counting down.
CGCTTCAGAAGCTTTGTTGATGTTGATCAATAAACAGATAAAGGAAATCAGCCAACAAGATTCCAGCCGCTATCTTCCTTTTGTCGGAACCATGTTCATCTTTATATTTGCTGCCAATATTCTATCGATCATACCTGGGTTCATCTCGCCGACGGGTTCTTTGAACACAACCATTGCCTTGGCGTTATGTGTTTTTTTGGCCATTCCTGCTTATGGGATAGCCAGCCGTGGAGTGAGGGACTACTTGAAGGAATATGCCAAACCATCTGTGCTTATGCTTCCGTTCAACATAATCGGTGAATTTTCCCGCGTTATTTCATTGGCTGTCCGCCTCTACGGAAATGTGATGAGTTCGAGCATCATCGTCGCAATTTTGTTGGGGGTCATCCCGTTATTTTTCCCCGCGGTCATGCAACTTCTGGGATTGTTGACCGGCACCATCCAAGCCTACATCTTTTCCATTTTGGCCATTGTCTATATCGCTGCTGCGACACAAGGGAAATAGCTTTTGAACGATAACATCTCAATAGGGGAGGAAATAATATGGACTCCATAACAATCATAGGCGCCATTTCGATCATCATGTCGGGCTTCACCATAGCGATCGGCTCCATCGGTCCGGCAATCGGTGAAGCAAACGCCGTAGTCCAAGCCTTAAAATCGATAGCACAGCAACCGGATGAATACAACACCATCTCGAGGACGCTTTTCGTAGGGCTGGCCATGATCGAATCCACAGCCATCTACTGCTTTGTCCTAGCGATGATTTTGTTGTACGCGAACCCTTTCTGGAACGCATTGGTAGGGTGATAATATGAATATCAATTGGTTTGAAGTCTTTGCTCAGATGGTCAATTTCGTCGTCCTTTTGTTCGTCCTTCAGAAATTATTTTATAAACCGCTTACTGAAGCAATGGCTGAACGGCAGCAAGCGATAGCTAAGGTTCAGGAGGAAGCTGCAAAAAAAATGATGGAGGCGGATGCAACCATCACGGACTATCATGAGAAATTGGCCGCAATCGAAGAAACGGCACAGCAGACGTTGGAAAATGCCAAAAGAGAGGCGGAAAGCACAAAGAACGCCTTATTAAAAACCTATCGGATGCAGGCGGACGAAAAAAGACAAACCTATCTGAATGAATTGGAGGATGAAAAAACGCGCATCTCAGTTGAATTGAGGGGAGTGTTGGGGAAAAGCGCAGTCGATATAGCTGAACATATTCTGCACATGACAATCGATGAGAGCAGCGAAGAAAGGATGTTCCGGACTTTTATCGGCAAAATCCGTTCACTGAACTCCGATTCTCCCGAACTTACGCACCTGACTCCTCCAGTGAAAGTCAGCTTGGTGAGCGCGACCGAAATACCGATGGAAAAACGGCGAATTGTTGAAAAAGTCCTGCAGGAAAAACTAGGAACTCCCATGGTCCTTTCCTGCTTGACCGATAAGGAGCTGATGGCCGGACATGAGCTGAAGTTCGAGACGTTTACGCTGCATCACAATGTCAGGAAATATGTGGAGGAATCCGAGAAAAAAATCATGCAGACGATGGAGAAAAAATCTCAATGAAAGGCGGTGAGCGCTCGGATGTTGGAAGATCTTTTGATCCAATTCGAAAAGTTGTTGAAGGAAGCGCTGGAACGCCCTTTGGGGGATGAGGACATCGAGGAGAGTGGGGTCGTTGTTTCGCTTGATCGAGGCATCGCAATCGTAAACGGTCTGAGCGGAGTGAAGAACCAGGAATTGATCCGTTTTCCCGGCGATGTGATGGGGATGGTCTACAATCTCGATCCGGATGATATCGGCGTTATCCTTTTGGGCGGATATGAACATATAAAAGCCGGGGATGCAGTCAGCAGGACTGACCGAGTAGTCGCCATCCCCGTGTCTGAAGATTTTCTTGGGAGAGTCGTCAATCCTTTGGGAGAAGTTCTGGATGGGAGAGGGGCCGTTGAATCGAATCAATGGTTCCCTGTCGAAAGAGAAGCTCCTCCAATCATGCATCGCGCCCCCATCACGGAACCTTTGCAGACGGGTATCAAAGTAGTCGATGCAGCGGTGCCGATCGGCAAGGGCCAAAGGGAATTGATACTCGGGGATCGTCAGACCGGAAAAACGGCTATCGCAATCGATGCGATCATCAACCAAAAGGGTAAGGATGTCATCTGCATCTACTGTTCGATCGGTCAACAAATTTCTTCGGTCACGAAAGTGATGAATGCGTTGAAAAATCATGATGCATTGAGCCATACGATCCTGATGGTCGCAGGGTCTGAAGATCCTCCCGGGCTGGCGTATATCGCGCCTTACGCGGCCACAAGTCTTGGGGAATATTTTATGGGAAAAGGCAAGGATGTGCTGATTGTCTATGATGATCTCACCAAACACGCCCGTTCCTATCGGGAACTGTCTTTGTTGTTGGAGCGCCCGCCAGGAAGGGAAGCCTATCCGGGAGATATTTTTTATATCCATTCCAGACTTTTGGAGAGGGCCACTCACCTCAAAAAAGAGTACGGTGGTGGAAGCATCACAGCCCTTCCGATCATTGAAACCCAGGCCGAAAACTTATCTGCGTACATACCTACAAACCTGATTTCCATCACGGATGGGCAAATTTACGTTTCGCCCAAAATTTTCCAGATGGGAAATTTGCCTGCCGTGAATATCGGCGCATCAGTATCGCGCGTGGGAGGAAAAACACAGTTGCCGGCCTATCGGCAAGTGACGAGTGCCTTGAAATTGACGTATTCCCAGTTTGAGGAACTCGAAATATTCGCCAGCTTCAGCGCCAGGTTGGATGATGCCACAAAACTGACACTTGAGAGGGGCTATCGGATCCGGAAAATTTTGAACCAGCCCCAGTATTCTCCGATGGACGTTATGGAACAAATAGGTGTTTTTCTGGCTGTTGTCAACGGGGCACTGGATTTTTTGCCGCTGGAAAAAATGGAGGAAGCTGAAGAAGTCATCCGAATGCTAGTGCAGGAAGACGAAAGTTTCCGCAAAAGCATCGCAAAAGGTGAAAAAATTGAAGACGCCAGGAGAGAGGAGTTTTTGAATAGGGTAGTCGAAAAAATCAGGAAGGAGCTGGAGACAAACGGATGACCAATCTAAAATCTTTAAAGAAAAGCATCGCTTCCACTGAGAGTCTGCAATCGATCGTAACGACCATGAAGGCGCACGCTTCGACCCAAATCCACCAGTTTGAACGCGCGGCGCAAGCATCCGTAAGCTACCGGCGCGTTTTGGACACGGCCCTCTCGATTCTGTTGGCAGATGAAGAGAAGAAGACCGCGAACGCCACGAACGGGGACCGGACAATCCATATCATCTTCGGTTCTGATCATGGTTTGGCCGGCAATTTCAATGAACGGATGAGTTTCTTCTCCTCACACCACATACCTAAGGATGCGCACCACGATATTCTCGTTGTAGGGCAACAGGTTTATGACAGGTTGATAACGGATTATACAATCAAAGACAGATTTTCCGTCCCGCAAACCGAGGATGGGATTGTTCCTATCGTACAAAGGCTTTTGTTCAAGATAGATCAACTGAGGGATGAGGCTCCTGTGGGGAAAATTTTATTATATTACTGCAAACCTTTGGAGAACGCGGTGCTTCAAGAAGAAATTGAAGTGCTTTTTCCATTGGATCTGGAAGAATTAGCCAAAAACCACGACGGATGGGAACCGAAAAGAATAGCCATCTATCTCATGGATAAGGAGAGGCTCCTATCGAATCTGTTGCAGCAATATTTTTTCCTGACGCTCTATCGGGCTTTTTGTTATTCACTCGTATCCGAAAATACAAGCCGAATCAATTCCATGAACTCTGCGGAAAAAAATATCGAAGAACGCCTGAACGAGTTCAATTTCTTGTACCGCATGAAACGGCAGACCAGCATCACTGAAGAAATCAACGATCTGCTTTCCGGTTTCCGGTCTTTGAAGAAATCAAAAAAGAATTTTCCTGAAGAATGAACGCTGCCGACTCCGCGCAAGAGTAGGCAGCGTTCATTTTTTTGCTGAAAAAATTGGTATGATCGGGGCATCAGTCGTATAATGAGGCATACAAGAAATATGTCCACGAAAGGTAAAACTAAATATGGAAAAGAAAAAGATATTGATGATCGGAACGGGTGGAACGATCGCCTCCAAAATAACGCCGAACGGTCTCGATCCCCAACTGACATCTGAAGAGATACTGGCTTTTATCCCCGGCATCTCAGAAATATGCGAAGTCGATACCCTGCAAATCTGCAATATCGACAGCACCAACATCGCGCCCGATATCTGGGTGCTGATGACGGACACCATCAGGGAAAAGTATGAAGAATATGACGGGTTTGTCGTCACCCACGGAACCGACACAATGGCTTATACGGCTGCCGCGCTTTCCTATATGATCCAGGATTCCCCCAAACCGATCATCATTACCGGTGCCCAAAAACCGATCAATATGGAAATCACCGATTCGAAGACGAATCTCTTCGACAGTTTCCTGTATGCGGCGTCCGATTCCGCCAGCGGTGTCCAGATCGTCTTCAACGGGAAGGTCATCCTCGGGACACGGGCAAGGAAGACGCATTCCAAAAGCTTCCAGGCTTTTTCCAGCATCAATTACCCTTATTTGGCGATCATCCAGGACGGACGCGTGATTTCCTACATCACAAAAGAAAAAGCGCCAGCACCGCGTTTCTATGACAGTCTGGATGCGAAAGTAGCTTTGTTCAAGCTGACGCCGGGAGTGGATTCGGAAATCCTTGCTTACATGCTTGAGCGGAACGATGCCATCATCATCGAAAGCTACGGAGTGGGCGGCATTCCTTCGGCGCCCGAGTACGGATATTTCGAGGTCATCAACCACTGGATCGGAAAAGGCAAGACGGTTGTCATGACGACGCAGGTGCCGAACGAAGGCAGCGATATGGAAATCTACAAAGTCGGCCACGAACTGAAGTCCCGAGTCAATATTTTGGAAGCCTACGACATGATCACGGAAGCGGTCGTATGCAAACTGATGTGGATCCTGGGCCAGACGCAGGATCCGGACCTGATCAAGGAACTGTTCTACACGACGATCAGCAATGATATCCTGTATTAAAAGAGCGGAAAAGCCATCCTCAGCGAGGGCTTTTCCGCTCTTTTCTGTTTTGAGGAGCTATTTTTTTGGTGACTTTACGAACGCAGCCACCCTGAACAGGCTCCCTGAGCAATCTAAAATCCGTAGCCTCCGGTCGGAGTATCCAGAAAGAGCGGCAGGGCGGGGGGCTGGAAACTGTACAGCACAAACGCAAGCGCGAGAAGAAGCCAGAGCACGGCTGCCATTCTGATCCGAATGCGGCTAGGCTCGACATAACGGTAGGCGCGGGAGGCCAGCAGCTGACCGCTGATGATGCCGATAAAGAACAGCATCCCGTCAGTAAAAAGGGATTCGATGCCGAAAGCGCCTTTGAGCGTGTAGAATCCGGTGACGATGAGGAGCGGGCAGAACAGCATGGACACGACCCCAGCCAACAACCAGCGGGATGGCGAAAGACAGTGCTTTTTTCCGAAAAAGAGGAAGATGAAGAAAAACCACAGGAAGGTGGACCAGTAACTCATTTTCAGATGCTCCCAGACACTTTCGTTCACGGGAACGAAAGGGGCCGCCCAACTTGCTTTCCCGAGCCAAGCGAATGCGAAGTGCGAGAGGCCGCCGAACATCAGAATGAACGGGATGCCGGCAATAAAGGAACGGACAACGAACACATCGGATGGGAAAGTTCTCTTTTCAGTCATCGCAAGGACCTCTTTCTCTCGGTCGGGCAATCGTCACAAATTTGGTGGATTAGGCATTCTTCGTGATAATTTTACCACGCGTTGCTCCGGACTTCATCTAAATCGGCTGTATGCCAAAACCACACCGCAGAAGGGCAGTTCCTGATCGGAGCTTCCAGTCTGCGGGGTGGTTCACATGTTTGTAAAGCGTTCCATGCATCCAAAAATGATGGCTAGCTTCACGGGTTAGCCCTTCGGAAATTAGATAAATCTGACCCATTGCGCTCTGCGATGCTCATTCAGGGCCAGATTTCCTAAATTTCTTTCAGGGCTGAACGAACCCGTTCCGCTTTTCTTAAATGCTTTATTCGAGCTCGAATGCTCCGGTGTAAAGCTGGTAATATTTTCCTTGCTCGCTGATCAATTTCTCATGATCGCCGCGTTCGATGATCTGGCCTTGCTCCATCAGCATGATCACATCCGCATTTTGGATAGTGGACAAGCGGTGGGCGATGACGAAAACGGTCCGTCCGTGCATCAAGGCATCCATGCCGCGCTGGACAATCGATTCCGTCCGCGTATCGATGCTGGAAGTTGCTTCGTCCAGTATCATGACGGGAGGATCGGCAACAGCCGCACGGGCAATCGAAAGCAATTGCTTCTGCCCTTGGGATAGGCCTTCACCGTCGCCGGAAATGACCGTCTGGTATCCTTGCGGCAGACGGGAGATGAAATCATCGGCATTCGCCAAGCGCGCTGCTGCGTAGATTTCTTCATCGGTTGCGTTCAGGTTGCCGTAACGGATATTTTCCAGAATCGTTCCGGTAAAGAGGTTGGTGTCCTGCAACACGATACCTAGGGAACGGCGCAGGTCATTTTTCTTGATGTCTGAGATGTCGATGCCGTCATAAACGATTTTTCCGTCCTGGATATCGTAGAAGCGATTGATCAGGTTCGTGATGGTAGTCTTGCCGGCACCCGTCGATCCCACGAAAGCGATCTTCTCGCCGGGATGGGCATAAAGGCTGATATCATGCAGAATCTGTTTGTCGGGATTGTAGGAGAAGTCGACGTCAAAGAATCGGACATCACCGGTCAGTTTCGTATAGCGGACCGACCCGTCTGCTTGAGGTACTTTCCATGCCCAAAGTCCTGTATGGTTTTCGGCTTCCTTTACTTCATCACCGACCATGGTTGCGTTCACTAAGGTAACGGTGCCTTCATCCAACTCCGGTTGTTCATCCATCAATTCGAAGATCCGCTCAGCACCCGCCAAAGCCATCACGATCGATGAAACTTGTTGGGAAATCTGGTTAACCGGCATCGTGAAGGACCGGCTCAACTGCAGGAAGGAAGCGATCGCCCCCAAGGTCAGGCCGCCGAAGCCTGCGACAGCCATGGCCCCTCCGAACATAGCGATCAAAGCATATTGCAGGAATCCCAGGTTTCCCAGGATCGGCATCAGGATATTTGCGTAGATGTTTGCGTTCGTCGCGCTCTCGCGCAACTCGTCATTGAGTTTGTCGAAACGTTCCTTGGATTCTGCTTCGCGGCTGAAGACTTTCACTTCTTTCTGGCCGTGCATCATCTCTTCGATATAGCCGTTCACTTTACCGAGCGTCTGCTGCTGTTTGACGAAGTTGGCGGAACTCTTGCCGCCGATCGTCTTCGTGACGGTGATCGACAAGGCCACCATCAGGATAACGATGAGCGTCAACGGCAGGCTGACTGCGAGCATCGCGGTGAATACACTGATGATCGTGACAAGGGAGGAAAAGGCCATCGGGATGCTTTGCGACAGCATCTGGCGCAAAGTATCGATATCGTTGGTGTAGCGGCTCATGACATCCCCGTGCGCATGCGTGTCGAAATATTTTATCGGCAAGGACTGCATATGCGCGAACAGCTCATCGCGGATTTTTTTCTGGATCCCTTGGGAAATGGAAACCATCAGGATGTTGTAGACATAAGTCGCCACGACCCCGATCATGTAGATGCCGGCCATCATCGCGATCGCGCGGTACATGCTGGTGAAGACAGGATTGGTTACGCCAAGTAAAGGCGTGATATACTCATCGATCAGCGTCTTCAGGAAAAGCGAACCCGCAACATTGGCAAGGGCGCTTATGAGGATACAGATCAATACAAGGCTAAAGGTGAATTTGTGGCCTTTGGAAATATAGGACAGGAGGCGTCTTGTCGTTTTGCCGGCATCTTTGGCGCCGCGGCGTTTTGGTTGATTAGGCTTCATCAGCAATTTTTCCCCCTTTTTGTTTGTGAATAGAAAACTTCTTGATATATCGTATTCGAGGCAAGCAATTCGTCATGTGTTCCGATGCCATTGATGCTGCCGCTGTCCATCACGATAATCTTGTCGGCATCCTGCACGGAAGAGATGCGCTGAGCAATGATGAATTTGGTTGTGTTCGGGATTTCTTCCTTGAACGCGGTCCGGATCAAGGAGTCCGTCCGGGTATCCACAGCGCTGGTCGAATCATCGAGAATCAGGATCTTCGGCTGTTTCACCAAAGCACGCGCGATGCAGAGCCGTTGTCTTTGGCCACCGGAGACGTTCGTACCGCCCTCTTCTATATAAGTGTCGTATCCGCCAGGAAGGCGTTGGATGAATTCATCGGCCTGAGCTTGTCGGGCCGCTTTCATCAGCTGTTCATCGGTAGCGGCAGGATTGCCCCAACGCAGATTGTCTTTGATCGTTCCCGAAAACAGGATGTTTTTTTGAAGAACCATAGCGACTTCGTTGCGCAATGTCTGCATATCATAATTGCGTACATCCACACCGCCGACTTTCACCGTACCACCGGTAGCATCGTACAGGCGCGGAATGAGGTGGACCAAAGAGGTTTTGGCACTGCCGGTACCGCCGATGATGCCGACCGTTTCCCCTGATTTGACGGAAAAACTGACATCCTTCAATGCAAGTTTGTTCGGATCGTTGGCATAGCTGAAGTTCACTTGCTCAAAAGAGACCGATCCGTCAGGAATGACCATAACTGGGTTGCTGCTGTTCTTCAGGTCGCTTTCCTCGTTCAAGACTTCCACAATCCGTTCCGCTGAAGCGCGGGAAATGGTGACCATGACGAAGACCATCGAAATCATCATCAAACTCATCAGAATTTGGGAAGCGTAGGTGATCAGGCTCATCAGTTGGCCTGTCGTCATCGAACCGGAGACGATCATGCGCGCACCCAATAATGACAACGTCAAAATGCTTGCGTACATCGTGAATTGCATCAACGGACTGTTGAACGCCAAGATTTTTTCGGCTTTGGTGAAATCCTTGTAGATTTTCTTCGAGACGGATTTGAATTTTTCGGTCTCGTGGTCCTCACGTACAAAGGACTTGACGACCCGGATGCCATAAAGATTTTCCTGCACGACACGGTTCAGCTTGTCGTAGGTGCGGAATACCTTCTGGAAAATCGGGAAGGCTTTTGACATGATGAGGTAGAGGCCGATACCAAGGAAAGGGATCGCCCCTAGGAAGACCATGCCGAGTTCACTGTTGATGCTCAGAGCCATCAGCAATGAGAACACGAGCATAAGCGGCGCCCGGACCATGATCCGGATGATCATCTGATAAGAGTTCTGGACATTCGTGATGTCGGTCGTCAGACGGGTGATCAGGCTGGATGTCGAGAACTGATCGATATTCGAAAATGAGAAATCCTGGATGTTGTAGTACATATCCTTGCGGATGTTTTTTGCGAAACCAGCCGAAGCTTTTGCCGCATGCAAACCGGAGAGGACCCCGAAACTTAATGAGAATAGGGTGGAGACAATCAAGATCAATCCGATGCGGATGATGAAGGGCATATCCCCTTCGCCGACGCCTCGATCGATGATCATCGACATCAGAAATGGAATGAGCACTTCGAGAACGACTTCCAAAGTAACATATATAGGGGCAAGGATCGAATCCTTTTTATACTCGCGTATGCTGCCCAGGAGTTTTTTTATCATAGCGTTAATCCTTTCTTTTATGTAAATCAGGGTGATTTAATCTATTTATTTCAGGTACTCAGCTCTCGGCATTTTTCGAAATTTTTTCAAGAATGCTCAAAAAGGTGGTGATTTCTTCTTCGGTCAAGTCTTTGGACAATTGGCTCTCCACGGAATCAATCACTTGTTCCGTATTTTTTTTTGCATGCAAAGCCTTATCCGTCAGTATCATTTTCCGCAGTCTGGCATCATAAGGGACGGTTTCCCGAAGCAGCAAGCCATCCCTTTCCATCGTATTCAGGATGCCTGTGACGGTCGATTTGCGTATGTCGAATTTCTGCTCGAGATCTTTCTGGAAGACATCCCGCGTTGCTGATTCTTTGGCGATGTAGGAAACAATCGCGAATTGCATGCCGGTCAGGCCATAACCATCATTTTCGGTCAAGTGCCTGTTCATGAGGCGCTTAACTTGTTGCCAAACCGATCTGATCCGGAATCCCAGCAGGTCTGTGTTGCTCATAATTTTTCACCACCCATTTAGTTCGTGCCCTAACTATATTATTCCCATTCAGAGAGATTGTCAATCATCTTGCTTCCTTTTGAATCTTTTTTATTTACTAATAATACCGGGTGGGGTATAATACGTTTTGTTGATAAGAAATTAAAGCAAAAATATACAGTTTAGGGAAGGACAGATTAAGAATGAGCACACAAGTAACAGATACAACATGGCAGAGTGAAGTACAAGAAGGTTTGACATTGATGGATTTTTGGGCGCCTTGGTGCGGCCCTTGCCGCATGCTCGGACCCGTTTTGGAAGAAATCGAAGAAGAGATGGACGACAAAGTGAAAATCGTCAAGTTGAACATCGATGAGAACCAAATGACTGCATCACAGTTCGGCATCATGAGCATTCCGACAATGGTGTTGTTCAAAGATGGACAACCGGTGGAAAAGCTGACCGGCTACCATCCGAAAGATGTTTTGGTTGATTACCTGGAATCAAAATTAGCGTAATACAGTATGAATGGAGGGCTGTCCCGGTTTCGGGGCGGCTCTCGTTTTTTATGCGGATATCCTGCATCAACATGGTGGCCGGCCATTCTTGGCGACGCGACTGTTTGCCGGCTCCCTGCTGTGATATAATGGGCTATCATGATCAGACAGAATAAAAATGATTGCTTAAAGGCACAGAAGGGCGGAAACAGATGGGCGAAAGTACATTGTATCAGCATCAAACGCTGGGGGACCTGATGGCGGGGGTATTCGATGGGACCCTGACATTCGAAGAACTACTGAAGCATGGGGATATCGGCATCGGGACTTTCCATGATTTTGAAGGGGAACTGATCCTGCTGGACGGCATCGCCTATCAAGCGAAGGCGGACGGCTTGATTTCGGAAGTCGACCCAGCCCAGACAACACCGCATGCTGCGGTGACTTTTTTTCAACCGGACCGTGAATACGAAATCGACCGGCCGATGACCCTGAGAAAAGTCAGGTCGGATATCGTCAAGCGCGTACGCAGCCGGAATGTGTTCTCCGTCGTCAAAATAACCGGGCATTTCGAATATATGCATACGCGGGCGGTGCCGAAGCAGCAAAAACCGTATCCGCGCCTGATCGAAGCGACGCGTGTCCAGCCGGAATTCGAGTCCTACGATATGCAGGGGACGGCAATCGGCATCTATACGCCGGAATTGTTTGATGGCGTGGCCAAGGGAGGCTTCCACTGCCATTTCATCAGCGATGACCGCAAATTCGGCGGACACATCCTCGATTACATCGTGGACAACGCGAAATGCGAAATCCAGACCATCGAAAGCATCACGCAACATTTCGCCGTCCAATCCGACGATTTCATGGACAAAGAAATCGAGTACCACAACTTGGCGGAAGAAATGGCCGAAGCAGAAGGCTAATGAAGAAAAGCGAAAAAAAGAAGCGTTGGATAACCTCCGGAGACCGGGATTATCCAACGCTTCTTAAGATTGTGGGCTTATTCGATTTTTTCCAAAACAACACGGGCCAATTGCGCTTCGATCTCATCAGCGGTGGCGATATCCGGTGAGAAGGCTGTGGCAGTCCCGCAAGCGACGGCTACCCGGAAAGCCTCCAATGGGTCCCCGGTACGGATAAAGGTCCCGACGAACCCGGCCACCATGGAATCCCCGGAGCCGACCGGGTTGGCGACTTCACCGGATAACGGCGGTGCATAAATGACTTCATTCGCCGTGAACAGAAGCGCGCCGTCGCCGCCAAGGGAAACGATGGCATTCTGGGCACCCAACTCAATCAACTGCTTGCCGTAAGGGACAACCTCCTGCCAAGTGGAGAAAGTCCGGCCGAACAATTCGCCGACTTCCTTCTGGTTCGGCTTCACGACCAAGGGGTGGTATTGCAGGCTGTTCCGCAGCTCCTCCTTCGTGATGTCGCAGGCAAAAGGCACGCCTTCCTCATGCAAGGAGCGGATCAACTGTTCATAAAAATCCTTGGGCATGGACGGCAGTTTGCTTCCTGACAGCACAACGAAGTCCTGCGTTGAGATGTCTTCGAAGCATTTCATAAAAACAGCGACTTCCTCTTCGGTCGCAGCGGGGCCGTAATCGCTGATTTCCGTATCCTGATCCGATTTCAAAACCAAGTTGATGCGCGTGCGCTCTTTTATCACGATGAACTGATTGATGATCTGCAACTCTTCCAAATAATCGCGGACAAACTCGCCGGTGAAGCCGCCGCGGAATCCCAGTGCGATCGAAGGGATCCCGAGGGCCTTCAGGACGCGTGAGACCATGATGCCTTTGCCGCCGGGAGTGATCAGTTCCTCATCCATGTGATGAGAATGCCCTAAAGTAAGGTGGGGGACGGAGACGATGTAATCGATGGTTGGATTCAAAGTAATCGTATAAATCATTGCAATTCCTCCTGACCGAAATTCGAAAGTGACCGATATGTACAACTTCTGTTTTAAGTATAGCGTTGTTTCCGATCAAACTCAAAAATAAGCCGCGGGTGACTGAGGAGCCTCATTTTTCCGGTGTTGACGCATTCAAGGCAACACCGGCATGGGCTTGCTCTGTTTTGCGGATCAAGCGACGGCTCAATTTTTGATAAGGGTAGCGTGTTCCCAAAGTATGTTTTGCGATCTTCACAGCGTGGTCGCTGATGCGCTCCAAGTTGGATACGATATCGATGAACAGGATGCCTTCGGAAGGCAATCCGATTCCGCTGTTCAAGCGCTGGATATAGTTTCCGCGGATCATCTGTTCTTGTTCGTTCACTTCTTCTTCACGCTGGATCACTTGTTCGGCCAGCAAATGATCATCTTGGATATAGGAGTCGATCGCCTCCTGAATATTCTGTTCGACCATGGCGAAAAGCTTTACGAGATCCTCATCCATCAGAATCGTTTTGACATCCTGCAGCTCTTTATTGGCGCGGATGTCCCGTTTGGCAGCTTTGGTGGCATCTTCGATATTCTTTACGATATTTTCACAATGGTCACCGATGCGTTCCAAGTATTTCGTGATGTCGATCATGATGGCATGATCGTTCGAAGCATGGAACGGCAGCTCTTCCCGTGAGATGAAGGTCAGGTATTCCGTCAGTTTGTAGTCGATGGTGTCGACGATTTCTTCGAGTTGGAGTGTGTCCTGTTTGTAGAGATCATTGTGGTCGAGGTAATACTTATAGGCGGCATGGTATTCATCCGTCACAAACGATCCCATCTGTTCGACTTCAAGTTTGGCCTGGTTCAATGCCACGGACGGACTGGTTTGGATGATCGTATAGTCGAGATGGGTAGCATCATATTTCACGATCCGCTCCTCGCCTGGGACCATTTTTGTAACCAAGACAGCCAGTTGGCGGATGAACCACATCTGGATCACTACGTTCAACACATTGAACATGCCGTGTGCGAAGGCAAGCTGCATGGCCGGATTGAGATTCAAGGATGCGGACAAGTTTGTCAGCACGACGGTGAACGGCGCCAAAATGAGCAAGATGAAGGCCGTTCCGGTCAGATTGAATACGACATGGGAGGCGGCCGCGCGTTTTGCGGGCAAGCTGGCTCCGATTGCGGCGAGCACTGCCGTGATGGTAGTGCCGATATTGTTGCCGAACAGGATCGGCAAAGCAGCCTGCAAAGAGATGCTATTTTGGGAATAAAGCTCCTGCAGGATACCGACTGTGGCACTGGAACTTTGAATGACCAAAGTCAGTCCGGTTCCTGTCAGTACGCCGTAAAATGGATGGTCGGACAAATTCGTCATCAGCGATCTGAATTGCGAAAGCTGCTCCAACGGTTCCATGCCTGTTCCCATCAAGTCCAGTCCGTAGAAAAGGGAGCCGAAACCAAATATGATTTGGCCGATGCTGTTCAAAAAAGAATTCTTTGTGAAGAAGAGCAGGATGGCGCCGATCGCCATGATCGGAAGGGCGTAAGCCCCCACATGGAATCCGATGATGAAGGCTGTGATCGTCGTTCCGATGTTGGCCCCCATAATGATTCCGATGGCTTGCTCCAGATTCATGAAGCCTGCACTAACCAATCCCACGGCCAGAACGGTCGTCCCCGAACTGCTCTGGATCAATACGGTCACCAGAATTCCCGCCAACACAGCCCGGAGTGGGGTGGAAGTGAACTTGTTCAATATATTGCGCAAATTATCGCCGGCACTGCGCTGCAGGCCGTCCCCCATGTATTTCAATCCGAACAAAAAAATGCCTAAGCCTCCAAAAAATTGGAATAACATACTTTGCCAATCCATATAGTTCCTCCTTATGTTAATCATTTCACGAATGATTCGTTCATTGGAAATCCTTGGTCACTGAAAAGAAAGCGTTCACCTTCATGATTAAGCATAGAAGAAATGGATTGCATTGTACAGTTTTTTTTCAATAAATTGACGCTTGCAGCAACAATTCCAGCGGATAAGCGGATGAGCAAAATCAAGAGGAAAAAAAGGAAGGATATGTTAGAATAAGTAGGATTATCCACGCAAATGTAAACACACTGTACTTTAAGAATACAAAAGGAAGGAAGAATTTCCTGATGACAGACGAAAGCCTAACTGAAAATATCGACGAGAGGTTAAAAGGGATCGAAAACAATATCAGAAAAAACATGTCCTTGAGCAGCGTTCCGGTTCTGATGGAAGCCATCCGGACGCATCCGGATCATCCACATGTGAATTACCTGCTGGGGCTCAGCCACTACAAGAACCGCAATCTCGAAAAAGCGATGCATTACGCGCTGCGAGCGGTGGAATTGGACGGAACCGGCGATGCCTATTTGACGCTGTTGGCGAAGCTGTATGCGGAGGATGACGATGACAAGGCAGCGGAGAGCTACGCGCAAGCCGCCTTCGCCCGCAACCCCGCCAATTGGGAAGCGGCGCTCGTCCTGGCGAAGATGGCTTTCGAAAAGAACGATCTCCCGCGGGCGCTGGAACTCGTCGAGCAGGTGATCAAGCACACCCCGAAATCTTTCGCGGCATTGCGTTTGAAATCGAAGATCTACCTGCAGCAGGAAGAGGAGCTGGATACGATCCTGGCTTCCATCGAAGAGTCCGAAAAATACGGCTATGACGATGCCATCGAATACGACCGCGTTTATGCCTACTATATCCACGGCCGTTTCGATGAATGCCGCCGCATCCACAAGGAACTGGAACGGACGCGGCCGCTTTCGCACAGCACCGAAAAAGTCGGCAAGCTGATTGCGACCATGAAGTCGAGCAGGCTGGCAAGAAGGGCACCGCATACCGATTATTTCCATATGGATGCCGCCCATTCCAACCGCAAAGTCAAAGTCTCTTTGGAAGAGTCCTTGGCTGAACTGAACGAGCTGATCGGTCTGACGGAAGTGAAGGAGACCATCAACCGGATCGTGAAGCTGGTCGAATACGACAAAAAACGGGCCTACATGCTGTCGATCGAGAAGAATGAACAGCCTTCCTATCATTTCGCCTTTTCCGGCAATCCGGGCACAGGGAAAACGACGGTAGCCAGGATTTTGGGGGACATCTTCTATTCTCTGGGCATCCTCGAATCGGGTCAATTGGTGGAAGTGGATCGCTCGGATCTGGTCGGCGGCTACGTCGGCCAGACTGCCCAGAAGACCAAGGCTGTTATCGAATCGGCCATGGGCGGGGTGCTGTTCATCGATGAAGCCTATGCCTTGGCGTCCTCGGACAGCGATTCGCTCGATTACGGATCCGAAGCCATCGACACGTTGATCAAATCGATGGAGGATCACCGCAATGAGTTCATCGTGATCCTGGCGGGTTATGACACCGGCATGAAGCAGCTGCTGAAATCGAACCCAGGCTTGTCGAGCCGTATCAACATGCAAATCGATTTTGAGGATTTTTCCGACCAGGAACTGCTGGAAATCGCCAAGTCGCAAGCCAAGGACAACCATTATACGTTGACCGAGGAAGCGGAGCAGGCTTTCAGGGTCAAAATCAATCAGGAAAAAGTTGTCCCGCAGTTCGCCAATGCCCGTGCCGTCCGGAACATCATGGAAGAAGCGATGCGGGAACGAGCCTTTCGTCTGAGCGAAAAGCCGGTGACGAAGGATGATCTGGTCATCCTCGAGCCGCTCGATTTCGGCATCGACCCGAACCAACTGTTCGGGGATAATATTGAAGACCTGATGGCGCAGCTGCGCAATCTGGTCGGCCTGAAGGATGTCAAAAAGCAGGTCAGCTCTATCATGAACTACGTACGCGCCGAGAAACGCCGTGAAAAAATGGGCCATCCGATGAACGATTTGTCCTTGCATATGGTCTTCACCGGCAACCCCGGCACAGGCAAAACTACCATCGCCCGGCTGATCAGCCAAATCCTGAAATCCATCGGGGTGCTGAAGCGCGGACACATGATCGAAGTCACAAGGGAAGAGCTGGTCGGGCAATACGTCGGCCAGACCGGACCGAAGACACTGGAGAAAATCAAGGAAGCGTACGGCGGCGTCCTGTTCATCGATGAAGCCTATTCCCTTTATTCCGCCTCCGAAAACGACTTCGGCTATGAAGCCATCAGTACGCTGATCAAGGAGATGGAGGACAACCGCGACAAGTTGGTCGTCATTATGGCGGGCTATCCGAGCGAGATGGATCAGATGCTCAGCATGAACTCCGGCATCCGCAGCCGGATCGCCTACACGGTCGATTTCCCGGATTACGACAGCGAAGAACTGACGGAAATTTTCCACATGGCCGCCACCCAGCAAGGTTTTGTGCTGACGGAGGAAGCCCAGGAGAAAGTGAAGAATCTGTTCGTGCAGTCCTACACGACCCGCGACAGCCATTTCGGCAATGCCCGCACGGCCAGGAGTCTCTTCGAGAAGGCGAAGCTGCACCAAAGCAACCGTCTGGCCGAAAACGAAGAGGCCGACCTGTTCACGATCCTGCCGGAGGATATAGAAGAAATTTAGTAGGCAAACAAAAAAACTTCTGCCCAGGGAATAATTACCCGAGGCAGAAGTTTTTTCTATTAATCAACGTTTCCTGATTTCTCGATTCCGGCAATCCCGAAAGCGCCGGGGCCGCCATGGGAAGTGATGACGCCGCCGGTCTGGACCCAAGTCACATCCTGGAAACCTTTTTCCTTCGCGTAGTTTTCCATCTGGGTCATGATTCCTTCATCCAGCCTGAGCGATTGGATAAGGTACAGCTTATTGGCGTCGATGGCGTAAGCCTTCAGGTAGTCATCAAAAAAATCAATGACGACGCGGCTCATCTTGCCGCGGTATTTTTTGGTGGAAACCAATTTGCCGTCGATCAGTTCGATCGTCGGTTTGATCTTCAGCAGCGATGCCCCCAGATAGGCTGCGTTGGAGACTCGGCCGCCTGCCCGCAGGAACTCGAGACCGGACGGCATGAACGAGAAGTGCGTGCGCGGCACGACTGCTTCGACGGCGGCAACCAGTTTTTCCACTGCGATGTCCGGCTCCTTTTCAAGCAAATCAGCGGCATAAAGCACGATCGCGGCCAAGCCGCCGGATACGTTCAGGGCATCGATGAGATGGATGTTCCCGAAATCTTCCGCCGCCAACACGGCACTCTGGAATGAAGAAGAGGCCTTTGAGGTGTAGCCGATATGCACGATGATGCTGTCGGGCTGCTCGGAGCGGATCTTTTCGAAAAAGGCGGTATATTCATTCGGATTGGTTGCGGTCGTTGAAGGGATTTTTTTGGTTCGCTCGTAATAATCATACAGATCCGTGACCGGAAAAGATCCATCAAGGTGATCGATGTCATCCATGATGACGTGCATCGGCACAATCCGGATATTGTGTTGCTTTGCCAAATCAGCGGGGACATCCGCGCCACTTTCAGTCGTAAGGATTACTCTGCTCATGCTATTCCTCCGTCTCCAATGGTCAAATATGTTATTGCCAATGGACTCAATTTGTTGGTTCCAATATACCACACTTTTAGTGCCCTACCCAAAAGTGTTATGATGGAATCATAACCAGGAAGGGAAGGATGAGGAATGGCCAAAAATGGAAAAAAACGGAAATCGGACAGCATCACGATGCTTGCAGTTGCGGGATATGTGCTATTCTTGGTGGCTGGATTTCCCGCGGCTGAGAAAGCAGGCGGCTTCTATCCGGCGCTGATGGTTTTGGCGGGTATCGCCGTTCTGTTCGCGATCGTCTATTACCATTCGCACATGAATGCGTACGTCTGCCCGCAATGCCGGCGCAAATTCAAAGTCAGCTTCCTGACGAATCTGCTGTCGCTGAACGGAGGCAAGCAAGGCAAACGCTTGACCTGCCCGCATTGCGGCTTCCAAGGTTGGATGCAGGAGACCGCGCCCGACGAAGAGTAAACAAGCAGGAGCTGGTTTGCTGGCTAAGGTTGGGTCAAATTGTCCTCAAGTATTCGAAAATTTCGTCCCGTACGGCAATAAAATTATCGAATACGCTTCCTGCTTTCGACAATTTCAGTCCGATCACGCACCAATCAAAGGTCAACAGCACCAATAAAATCAGAAACGAAACAAAAAACAGAGGTCGCCTCATGTTGCTTTGAGACGACCTCTGCTGAAAATCAGATTATTTAGCTGCTTTTTCCAGATGCTTGCTGCGCAGTTGGCCACAGGCAGCATCGATGTCGGTGCCGTGTTCCTTGCGGATGACGCAGTTGATGTTGTTCTTTTTGAGGATATCATAGAACGCCAAAATATCCTTTTTGGTGCTGCGCTCGTATTTGATGTGTTCGGCAACCGGATTGTAAGGGATCAGGTTCACGTAGGAAAGGTGACGCTTATCCTTCAACAAGGCAACCAATTCGTGCGCCTGCTCCGGTCTGTCGTTAACACCGGAGATCATGATGTATTCGAAAGTGATGCGGCGGTTGGTCTTTTCCAGATACTCGACGATGGCGGCCATGACTTCCTTCAGCGGATGTTTGCGGTTGATGCGCATCATGCGGCTGCGGATTTCGTCGTTCGGCGCGTGCAGGGACAAAGCCAAGTTGACTTGCAACCCGTTTTCCGCGAATTCGCGGATCTTCGGAGCCAATCCGCTGGTGGAAACCGTGATGTGACGAGCGCCGATTGCCAAACCTTTGGCGTGGTTGACGATGTTCAGGAAGGCCATGACATTGTCGTAGTTATCGAACGGTTCGCCGATGCCCATCACGACGATGTGGCTGACGCGTTCGCCATTGCCTTTTTCATCCAAGTAGTGCTGGATCTGCATGATTTGTGCAACGATTTCGCCTGCTGTCAGGTCGCGTTGTTTGCGTTTCAGGCCGCTTGCGCAGAACGTGCAGCCGATATCGCAGCCGACTTGCGTCGTGACGCAGACGGACAGCCCGTATTCCTGACGCATCAGGACGGTTTCGATCATCAGTTTGTCTTCCAGTTGGAAGAGATATTTAGTTGTGCCGTCCGCTGATTCTTGGACGACCACTTGATTCAGGGGCTGCAGCAGGAAGTTGTCGGAGAGAAGGGCAACCAAATCTTTTGACAAGTTCGTCATTTCCGAGAAATCGAGGACGCGTTTGATATAGAGCCAGTCCCAGATCTGTTGGGCGCGGAATTTTTTCTGGCCTTGTTCCAACAACCAAGCTTCCAGCTGATCCAAAGTCAATCCATAAATAGAAGGTGTATTCATTTTACTTTCCTTTCTTTACCGTTCAAATTTTCAATCCATATCATAACACATTTTTATGAAAAGGGAATGACTTCCTGAAAAGAAGTGAAAACGACTTTAGAATTCACGAATAGGAGTGAGATAAGATGGAAGAAAAAAATCAAACAATGACGATTGACGCCTACATCAACCAATACCCGGAGGACGTCAGGGTGATTTTGGAGGAAATGAGGCAAGTCATCAAGGAAGAGGCGCCCGATGCGACAGAGAAAATCAGCTATCAGATGCCGACCTTCTACTTGGATGGGAACTTGGTGCATTTTGCCGTGCAGAAAAATCATATCGGCTTCTATCCGGCACCGAGCGGCGTTGCGGCATTCAAGGAAGAACTGACGGATTACAAGACTTCAAAAGGTGCCATCCAATTTCCTCTGACGAAACCTATCCCATACGAGCTTGTGCGCCAGATCGTCCGCTTCCGGGTCGAAGAAGCGAAGCAAAAAAAGAAGCAGGACAAATAATGAGCTGTCCTGCTGGATTATCCGAGTTCCGAAAAGGAGGAATATGATGGATCTGCACGCTGTTTTGACCGAAGTCATCCCAACACTTGCGAGCTTGATCGAGGCATCGGCGTCCTGATCATCCTGTACGGGTGCATCAAATCGTTGTATCTGTTTTTTCAGGATAAACTGAATTTGAGCAATAACCAACCGAAACTCGAGTTGGCCAAAGCGCTGGCGTTCAGCCTGGAATTCAAACTGGCCGCGGAAATACTGAAGACGGTCATCATCCAGACAATCGACGAATTCATCGTGCTCTCGGCCATCGTCATCCTGCGGGTCGTGCTGACGGTCGTCATCCATTGGGAAATCAAAAGCACCAATTCAGAAGAGTTGGATTGATTCCTTTGGTGTCTTTGTCCAGATAAATGAAAACGTTCTCTTTTCGCCCCGGTTTTGCCATGCTTTCGCCACACTTCTTTTCTATACTGAACCTGTAGAAAAGAAGATCACGAAACATACAAAAAAGGGAGCGAATCAAAATGAAAAAATGGAGGAACGGAATTGTAGGCGGAGCTTTGGCAGTCTTATTGTTCAACGGCACCGGCGTCATGGCATCCGAGGACGAAGAGTTATATGGCGCAGCAGCGGTCAGCGAAGGCGAAACGTATACAATAGAAGAAATGTTGGTGTACGCCATTCAGGATGAGTTTATGGCCGAAGCTTCCTATCTTGCGATCATGGATGCATACGGAACGGTAAGGCCGTTCACCAGCATCGCCAAGGCGGAAGGCACACACATCTCCTTGCTGTTGCCGCTGTTCGAAACTTACGGATTTGAGGTCCCGGAAAATGAAGCGGAAGCCCGTATTGAATTGCCGGCATCCTTGGCGGAAAGCTTTGAAAAGGGTGTGGCTGGCGAAATCGAAAACATCACTGTTTATGGGCAATTCCTTGAGGACGAAGAGTTGCCGGATGATGTCAGAAGCGTCTTTGAACGTCTGATGGCCGCATCCGAAAACCATTTGGCCGCTTTTGAACGCGGAGTCACCGGAAATCCTGATGGAGCCGGCAGGAAAAAATGATACAAAACCATAGAACAAGCCACGCGCATAATCAACTTGCGCGTGGCTTGTTTTGTATAAGTGTTTAAGCTGCCGGTTGTCCGATAACCGCGAAGAATCGGACAACCGACGCGCAAAAGACCTGCAGCTTGTCCGATAACCGCGAAGAATCGGACAACCGGCACGCAAACGACCTGTAGTTTGTCCGATAACCACGAAGACCTGTATGGAAAAGTGTGCGAAAAAGATTAGAAAATAGTGTGAACATTGGTAGAGATACAAACGGAAGGACGAACGGGTGTATAATGGGGATGTAGGTTAGAAGTAACCAGTTTGATAATGTAAGCGTTATTTTTGGCGAGGGGATGATGTGATGGGAACGGAAGGCGTCATCTTGGCCGCCGGGAAGTCCTCCCGGATGATGGGGAACTCGAAAATGACGATGGACCTGAACGGCAGGACCGTAATCGAAAGAAGCATCGATAGCCTGAGCCCGTTCTGCAGCCGCATCGTTGTCGTGACGGGGTTCCATGCCGAAGCGGTGATGGAATCGGCCGGGCACTGGACCAAAGTCGTTTTCGTTCACAATCCAGACTGCGAAAAAGGCATGTTTTCCTCCTTGAAGATGGGCTTGAGGCATACAGAAGGGGAGCGTGTCCTCATCTTGCCCGGCGACTGCCCTTTCATTACCCGTGAAGTCTGCGAAAAACTGCTGCAGGGTAAAGGGGATATCGTCTTGCCTGCCTATCAGGGGAAGCATGGACACCCGGTCCTGTTGAGCCGTCGGGCGATTGAAGGCCTGTTGGCGGATGAGTGCTGCCAAAGCCTACGGGGATACATAAGCACAAACAAGGCGGAAATCATCGCGGTGGACTGTCCGGAGATTCTTTGGGACATCGACACGCCGGAGGATTACGCCAAAGCAGTGGACTATTTTCAAGTGAAAGAAGCGAGGTGAAGAGATGGAAACCATCAGCAAATCCATCAAGCGTTTCGATTTTGACGATAAGGTGGAAGGGAAAGCCAAATACTGCGCCGATCTGCATCCGGAGGGTATGCTCTACGCAAGGACGTTGCGCTCCGAAGTGCCGCGCGCAAAAATACGAGCGGTCCGTTTGCCGGAGCTGCCGGAAGGGTATATGATTATTGATCACAATGATATCCCCGGCAAAAACATCGTGCCGATCGTCTATGAGGATCAGCCGTTCCTTGCCGTAGATGAAGTCAATTACATCGGCCAACCGATTCTGTTGGTTGTCGGGGCAAACAAGGAAACCATCCTCGATATCATCGGGAAAATAGAGGTGGACTACGAATTGCTGCAACCGATCCTGTCGATCGAGGACGCGATGGAGCAGTCGGGCTCCTTCATTTTCGGCGACAAACCCTATTTTGTCGAATACGGATACAAAAAAGGCGATCCGGATGCAGCCGCAGCGAGGGCAGTCCGGGTAATCGAAGATGAACTCCGCACCGGCTATCAAGAGCATGTCTATATCGAGCCGCAAGCGATGCTGGCAATCTACTACGGTGAGCGCGTCTCTGTTTACGGCTCGATGCAGTGCCCCTATTATATCCACAGCGGCTTGAAGCAGGCGCTCGGCTGGGGGGACGACCGGGTGCGTGTCGTCCAGTTGCCGACGGGCGGAGGTTTCGGCGGCAAGGAGGAATATCCTTCGATTCCGGGAGTCCATGCGGCATTGGCTGCCATCAAGACGGGAAAACCGGTCCAATTGGTGTTCGACAGGCCGGAAGATATCCGCGCCTCGACCAAGCGCCATCCGAGCATCATCCGGCTCAAAAGCCATCTGGATGCGGAAAACCGCATCATCGCTCGGGAAATCGATGTCAAGCTGGATGCCGGAGCCTATGCGGGCCTCTCCAGCGTCGTGCTGCAGCGGTCAATCTTTTCGGTATGCGGCGTTTATGACGTCCCGAATCTGAAAGTGACGGGGAAAGCCTATGCGACCAACAACATCGTGACCGGCGCGTTCCGGGGCTTCGGCGGACCGCAGGCATTCTTCGCCATCGAAATGCATATGGCGCACATTGCGACCGAATTGGGCGTCGATCCGCTGGAATGGCGGAGGAGTTATTTCCTGAAAAAGGGAGACACCTCTTCGACCGGCGGCGTCTTATATACCGACATCAAACTGGCTGAAATCGCAGATGCTGTGAACCGGCTGTCCGGTTATCAGGAGAAACGCCACCGCTTCGCTGCCCGGAAAGATTCCTTGCAGGGAATCGGCTGCTCGTTCTTTTTCCATGGTTGCGGCTTCACTGGATCTGGCGAGGCGGAATTATTGAAATCAAGGGTGAAGCTGAAGAAGTATGCGGACGGAACGGTGGGGATTTTTGTATCGAGCACCGAAATCGGACAAGGGGCTCTGACCACCTTGCGCAAAATCGTCGCTGAAACCTTGGCCATCCCGATCGGACAAGTCAAACTGACCTATCCGGACACCGCGGTCTGCCCCGATTCCGGCCCTACTGTCGCTTCGCGGACAGTCATGATCGTCGGACGGCTGCTGCAGGAATGTGCCAAGGAGGTCAAGACACGCTGGGCTGAGGAAACATTCGAAGTGGTGAAGGATTACATTTACCCGGAACACTTGTCTTGGGACAGCGAGAAATTAGCAGGGAATGCCTACCCGGAATATTCATGGGGAGCAAACGTAGTCGAAGTGGCAGTCGATCCGGTAACGTATGAAGTCGAAACCAAAGGCGTTTGGGCGGTGTATGATATCGGAACGCCGATAGACGAAAAGATCGTGCAGGGCCAGATCGAAGGCGGCATCATGCAGGGATTGGGGTACGCAGCCATGGAAAGGCTGCAGTCCACTGGAGGAAAACTGCTGCAGGACAGTCTTTCCGAGTATCTGATTCCCGCGGCCGTGGACTTTCCGCGGATCGCGTTTGAATTGATCGAAAACCCTTATGCTGGAGGGCCGTTCGGGGCCAAAGGGTTGGGAGAGTTGCCGATGATCGGGGCCGCTCCGGCATTTGTGGCCGCAGTGGAACAGGCAATCGGCAAAAAAATCGACCGTATCCCGGTGACCCCGGAATACATAAGGGAGCTGATGACATGATGGAAGTCATTTCTTTCAAACTGAATGGGCAAGGAGTCGAATTGAAGACGGATCCTGCCAGAAGGCTGCTCGATATCATCAGGGAGGATTTTGATTGCAAAGGAGCCAAGGAAGGCTGCGGGGAAGGCGAGTGCGGCGCCTGCGCCGTGCTGCTGGATGGTAGGTTGGTCAATACCTGCCTAGTCACGGCAGCGATGGCGGCCGGGAAAAACATCTGGACTATCGAAGGCTACCGGGAAACGGATCGCTTCCAACTGCTGAAGAACAAGCTGGCGGAGTACGGCAGCGTCCAATGCGGTTTCTGCACGCCGGGCATCATCATGGCGTCGGAAGCGTTGCTTTCGAAAAATCCGCATCCGACAGAAGCGGAAGTCAGGGAGGGGATTTCAGGCAACCTGTGCCGTTGCACCGGCTATACGATGATTGTCGATGCCATCCTGGCCGCATCAAGGGAGGGTGAAGGACTATGGTGAAAGTGTTCATTCCGAAGACATTGGCGGAGGCGCTCAGCATCAGGACTTTGCACAAGACTCTCGTCATCAATGGCGGAACCGATGTGATGGTGAAATTCAGGCGCTGGAGCGGCATGCCGCCGGATTTTCCGTTGGATGTGCTCCATATCGGAAATCTTGCGGAACTTAAACATATCGAAATCGCAGAAGGAAACCTTATGATCGGCGCAGCCGTCACGCTTTCCGAACTGCTGGAACATCCTATGGTGCCGGACTACATCAAACTGCCGATCCGCGAGATGGCTTCCCCAGCTATCCGCAACATGGCAACACTCGCTGGGAACCTATGCAACGCCTCTGCATCGGGAGACAGCCTGCCGATGCTTTATGCGCTCGACGCTGAGGTTAAGCTGGTGTCAACGGCCGGGACGCGCAAGCTTCCCGTCAGACAATTCATCATCTTTGCCAAACAGACGCTGCTTCAACCCGATGAACTGGTGACGGAAATCACAATCCCGCTTGCCGACTACACGGCCTCCTATTACCGGAAAATCGGTGGAAGGAAAGCCAACGCTATTTCCAAGGCGAGTTTCTATGCCGTGGCGATCAAGAAGGACAGCATAATCGAAGACGTGCGGATCGCATTCGGTTCCGTAGCTCCGATGGCCGTCAGGGACAGGGCCTGCGAAGAGATTTTGCTGGGGACAGCGGAAACGGAACTGGCTGCAAAAATAGAAACGGTGCGCACGCGATACGGGGAATTGCTTGCGCCGTTGGACGACAGCCGTTCCACGGCGGATTATCGGCGGCACGTATCGCTGCAGTTGTTGGAAGATTTCGTCGGAAGGGGGTTGGCGACATGAACGAGAAAGCCATTCAGATTATCTACTGGGGTTCGTTGTGGGGGATAGCCGAGGCGAGTTTGGGTTACGTGCTGCATATGGCCGCGATCCAATTGCCTGGCGTTCCGGGATTCGTGATGTTCCCTGTCGCCTTTTATTTCATGAGGAAGGCTTACTTGGCGACAGGAAAGCCCGAGGCGGTCTTTCAGGTGGCGTTGGCGGCGGCGTTGATCAAGTGCTGCGATTTCCTGATTCCGGGAAACATTCCGATCAGGATACTCAATCCGGCCCTGTCCATCCTGTTGGAAGGCCTGGCGGTGGCGCTCGTATTCGCCTATGCCGAAAGGAAGAAGATTGCCATCGGCTTTGCGTCGGTTTTTTCGATGGGCGTTCTTTGGCGATTTGTCTTCCTATTTCATCTGTTCCTGACTTCGCTCTTTGATCTCCCGGCTGCGCTTGTGACAGACGGATTGCAGGTAAGCCTGCGCTTCCTGTTCTTGGAAAGTCTCGTGAATGCGATTCTGATGGTTGCTTATCTGAAATTTGAAAACACAGAGCACAGGGGCGCTGTACGCCCCGTGGTTGCCTATGCGGTACTGGCGGCGGCCATTATCCTGACACTTGTGCTGTAGGGGTGACAACATGGGACAAGTGACTATCATCACCGGTGAAATGGACGCCGGGAAGACAACGGAACTGGTCCGGCGCTACCATGAGCTGCCCGGCGGTACGGCCGACGGTTTCGCCAGCATCAAAGTTTTTTCTGAGCAGGGGGCGTTCGTAGGCTATGATCTGAAAAGGCTGGCGACCGAAAAAACCGTTCCTTTCATCAGATTGAGCAGGCCTGATGAAGCGCCACATCCGCAGGACAGCTTCATATTTGACCGTTTTACTTTCCTGCGGGGGCCCCTTGCGGCTGCCGAGCAGGCCGTCCGGGACATCCTTTCCGATCCGTTGATCCGGACCATACTGCTGGATGAAATCGGGCTGGTCGAACTGCAAGGAAACGGCTTCTGCAGTGCGTTGAAGGTTCTGTTGGAGAGCGACAAGGATATTTATCTTTGCGTCAACCGAAAGAACCTGGATCCGGTGACTAAAAAATTCGAAATCGCGGCGTATCAACTGATTGAAGTTGAAGACTAAACATGACCCTCGCACTGATGCAAATGAGGGGCATGTTTTTTTATAGAAAGGTGAGGCTTGCACCATAGCTCTTTTCCGCTTAAAATGGAAGGACTGCAAAATAACGGAACAGAAAGGAAGAGGCTTGATGCGATTGGACAAACTGCTCAGCGAATGTGGCTGCGGTTCGCGAGGACAAGTGAAAAAATTGATCAGAAGCAAACAAGTCAGCATCGACGGGGAAATCGTGCTGGCGGAAAACCGCAATGTCGATCCGCAGCTTCAGACGGTGATGGTCTCGGGGAAAACGTTGGTGCACCGGACCAATGTCTACTATATGCTGCACAAACCTGCCGGCGTCGTGACGGCGGTATCCGATGAAGGCAACCGGACCGTCATCGATCTTATCGATCCGTCCGACCGCAGACCGGGCCTCTATCCTGTGGGACGGCTAGACAAGGATACGGAGGGGCTGCTGCTGATCACGGACAACGGGCAGCTGGGCTATCAGCTGTTGCTGCCACACAAAAAAGTGACGAAGCGCTACGAAGTCGTCGTGAACGAGCGCGTGACAGCCGCCGACCAGGAAGCCTTCGCTGAAGGGATCGTCTTCCACGGAGGGACGACCTGCAAGCCTGCCCATTTGACCATCCTCAGCCATGGGGACGAGGAAAGCCGCGTGCTGCTGGACATCAGCGAGGGGAAATTCCATCAAGTGAAGAAGATGTTCCTTTCGGTCGGCAAGAAAGTGACTTATCTGAAACGCCTGACGATGGGACCGATCGAATTGGATGAATCGATTCCGCTGGGGAGCTATCGGCCGCTCAACGAAGCGGAATTGGAACAACTCAAACCGTATTTCCGCTAGGAAGAAGGCAAACCAAGGGGCTGTATAAAACCAGAATAGTACTTTCTGATTTTATACAGCCCCTTCTATTTGGGAAATGAATGAATGCTCAGTAATAACCCGCCAAAAGCGGTTAGGCGGGGAAAAACAACTCAAACCACAGTCAGAAAACCCGCCAAAACAACCTTGGCGGGGAAAAACGTCCGCGGACAACACGAGATTCCCCGTCAAAACCATTTTGGCGGGGAATCTCGCTTACAATCATAAACGCGAACCCAAGATCAGACAATCATACCAGCAAACAAGAAAGAAGAAGCTGACTCATGTTCGATGCAGATCCTGTACCATTGTTTTTTTCCTTGGCTTTGTTTGCGTCATCCGGTAGCTTTCTGTGATGATGCGGTCCGCAATCGGATAAAGCTCTTCGGAGATGAGCCGCAGGGTGATCCAGTGGGTCTTGTTCATATGGTAGGCTGGCATGATTTCCGGAATCGTCTCGCGCAGATAGTCGTTCCGCTCGGGAGTGTTCTTCACGTTCAGCCAAATTTCACCATTCCGTTCATAGATGTAGGCGAAGGTTTTCCGGTTGCCTTCGTGGCGCATGACGGTCCATTCTGAGTCACCGAAAGGGTAATCTTCGATGACGTGTGCGTGCTCTTGGCAAAGGGCAATCAGCCGGTTCCGTACATTGTTTAGATTTTCCAAGTGTGTTCCTTCTTTCCTGTTCATTGGCTGCTCCTTTTATTATATTAAATTTCCTCAAAATTAGCTTGTATCGTGTCGGGTCTATTGACATACGGATGGATAATGCGATAATAGATAGCGTGCTATGTATAAATATCCGGAAGGAGGAACCATTTTGATATCACGCGAGATGATGGGAGCCTATATCCCGATGCTCCATAACCAATTCAAGGAACAGATGAACCTACTGGTGGGTAAAATCGATCTGACCACGTCCCAGATCCATGTCCTTTTTTATCTGAAGAGCCGTGGCGACGAGGAAGTGATCCAAAAAGACATCGAAGAGAAGTTCAACCTTACGAATCCGACCGTGACCGGAATCATCAAACGGCTGGAAGCGAAGGGATTCGTCACACGCACGGTCAGTTCGAAGGATGCCCGTTCCAAGAGCATCCATCTTACCGAAAAAAGCATCGCCGCATCTGAAGAGATGAAGCGGGCTTTGCATGAAGCCAACAAAAAAGTTTTTGAAGGCTTCACCGAAGAGGAATTGGATGTATTGGAAGAATGCTTCAAAAGGATGCTGCACAACCTGGAAGGCGGCTGCGGCCACCAACACGGGCATGTGCATAAAAAAGAAAACAACTAAATTAGGAAAGAAAAGGGATAGTAAATGAAAGTGATAATGAAATACTTAAAACCTTTTGCCGGTACGATTCTGGTCAGCCTGCTGATTTTGTTCGGTCAGGCGATCGGGGAATTGAGTCTGCCTAATCTGATGAGTGACATCGTCAATACCGGCATCCAGAACGGAGGTGTCGAACAGGAAGCGCCTGAAGCGCTGCCGTCTGAAGGCTTTGCGCTAATGACGCTGTTCATGGCTGAAGAAGACAAGGAAACGTTCCAGAACAGCTATCAGCTGATTGAGGGCGGGTCGGCGGAAGCCGAGGCCTACAGCGCAGAATTTCCGGAAAGCCAAGAAACGGATTTCTACGTGCTGGATGAAACCAATCCGGAATATTTGTCCTCGTTGGAGAGCATCTTCAGCAAGGCAAGCTACAGCTTCGTGACATTCATGAAGGAAATGTCCGCTCAGCAAGGGGCTGCCACGGCAGTCGATACCGAGAGCGGCTTCGAGGATGCTGATATGAAACAACTGTACGCACTGTTGCCGCAATTGCAGCAGTTGCCGAAGGAAGCTTTCACGGCATCCATGGACGTTGCCGAAGCTGCCGAACCGATGCTCTACAGCCAAATCGGAATCCTGTTTACGAAACTGTTCTATGCAGACTTGGGGGCGGATATGGATGCGCTCCAAAACCAATACATTATGACGAAGGGCGCACAGATGCTCGCCATCGCTCTTGCGGTGTCCGTTGCTTCCGTAGCGGTCGCATATTTCTCTTCACGGATCGCCTCTAAAGTGTCCGGCAAGATGAGAAGGGATGTCTTCGCAAAAGTAGAAAGTTTTTCCAACGCAGAGTTCGATAACTTTTCGACCGCATCCCTGATCACACGCACGACCAATGACGTGCAGCAGATCCAGCAACTGATCACAATCGGTATCCGCATGCTCTGCTATGCACCGATTTTGGCTACTGGTGGCTTGATCATGGCAATCGACAAGAGCGTTTCGCTGGCGTGGACAATCGCCGTTGCGGTTATCGCCCTTGTAGGCATCATGATGTCGATCCTGTCGATCGCGATGCCGAAGTTCAAAGTGCTGCAGAGTTTGACGGACAGACTTAATCTGGTCAGCCGCGAGAACCTTTCCGGCATGATGGTCATCCGAGCTTTCGGCAATGAACCGTTTGAAGAAAACCGCTTCAACGATGCCAATGAAGACTACACCTACACAAACCGCTTTGTGCAGCGGTTGATGTCCCTTCTGATGCCGGCGATGATGCTCGTCATGAACGGTGTTTCATTGCTGATTATCTGGTTCGGTAGCCAGCAGGTCGCTGATTCTGCCCTGCAGATCGGGGATATGATGGCCTACATCCAATATGTGATGCAGATCATCATGGCCTTCTTGATGATATCGATGATGTTCATCTTCCTGCCGCGCGCTTCTGTATCGGCAACCCGGATCGGGGAAGTGCTGGATACGGATCTGAGCATCACGGATCCGATTGACGCGCAACCGAGCGTAAAGAATGAAGGCCTCATCACCTTCAACGATGTCTCCTATCATTATCCGAAGGCGAGCGAAAACGTCTTGACCGACATTTCCTTTACGGCCAGACCAGGAGAAACGACGGCGATCATCGGCTCGACCGGTTCCGGCAAATCGACATTGATCAATCTGATTCCGCGTTTTTATGATGTGACGGACGGCGCCATCGAGATCGACGGCATCGATATCCGGGAAATGACGCAAGCCGACCTGCGCCGCAACATCGGTTATGTTCCGCAAAAGGGGATGCTCTTCTCCGGAGACATCACCTCAAATGTTTTGTACGGAAAAGATGATGCTTCGGTGGAGGACATCATGAAGGCCCTTGAAGTCGCCCAAGCGAAAAACTTTGTTTCTGAGATGGAAGACGGCATCGAAACAGCCATCGCACAAGGTGGCGGTAACGTCAGCGGCGGACAGAAACAGCGCTTGGCGATTGCCCGCGCCTTGGTCAAAAAAGCGCCGATCTATATTTTTGACGACAGCTTCTCGGCCTTGGATTTCAAAACGGATGCGGCATTGCGTTCCGCGTTGCATGCCTACACGGACAACGCAACCGTTCTGATTGTGGCGCAACGGATCAGCACCATCATGGATGCGGAACAGATCATCGTCCTCGATAAAGGCAAAATCGTCGGAATAGGGACTCACGATGCGTTGATGAAAAACTGTGAGACTTACCAAGAAATTGCTAAATCTCAGCTTTCAGAGGAGGAATTAGCATGAGCGAAATGAAACAAAGAAGACCGCAAGGCGGCCCGGGCGGAGGCCACGGTCCGATGGGCGGAATGAGCGCGCCGGTCGTGAAAGCGAAGGATTTCAAAGGCGGATTCAAAAAGTTGGCCGCTTATCTGTCACCGTTCAAATGGCTGATGGCAGTAGTCTTCATTTTGGCGGTCGCATCCTCCCTTTTCGGGATCGTCGGACCAAAAATCATGGCTTTGGCCATCGACAAATTGGTTGACGGCATCATGCTGAAATTTACAGGCGGATCCGGCGAAATCGATTTCGATTACATCGGAACCGTACTGTTGGGGCTCTTGGGCCTGTATGTGCTGAGCGCTTCGTTCTCTTATCTGCAAGGCTTTCTGATGTCGGGCGTCTCCGCAAAAGTTTCCTATAAACTGCGCAAAGACATCATGGAGAAAATCAACAAATTGCCGCTGGCCTATTTCCACAAGAACAGCCAAGGGGATGTGCTTTCCAGGATCACGAATGACGTGGACACCCTGAACACCAGCCTGAACCAGAGCCTCACCCAAATCATCACGTCGATCACGACACTGGTGGGTGTCTTCATCATGATGCTGACGATCAGCTGGTCGCTGACGCTCGTCATCCTTGCTGTGCTGATCGTGTCCATGATGCTCCTGATGCTGATCATGTCGAAGTCGCAGAAGCACTTTGCCAACCAGCAAAAATACTTGGGTGCGGTCAACGGCCATGTCGAAGAGATGTACGGCGGACATGTGGTCATGAAAGCCTTCAACGGGGAAGCGAAATCAGTTGCCGCTTTCGACAAAGAGAACGATCAATTGATCGAAGCCGGGTTCAAGGCCGAATTTCTTTCCGGTTTGATGATGCCGTTGTTGAGCCTGATCGGAAATCTGGGTTATGTCGTGGTCTGCATCATGGGTGGCGCGATGGCTGCTGCCGGTAAGATGACGATCGGGGATATCCAAGCCTTTCTGCAATACGTGCGCAACTTCACCCAACCTTTGACGCAAGTCGCCCAAGTGGGGAGCCAATTGCAACGGATGGTGGCTGCCTCTGAACGGATCTTCGAGTTCCTGGAAGAGGAAGAAGAGACGGTGACCGAAGCGAAAATCGAAATGGCGACGGCTGATGTCAAAGGAAATGTCCGCTTCGACCACGTCAAGTTCGGTTATGAACCGGAACATCTGGTCATCAAGGACTTCTCTGCGGATGTCAAAGAAGGGCAAACAGTCGCGCTCGTCGGCCCTACCGGAGCCGGCAAGACGACGATGGTGAAATTGCTGATGCGGTTCTACGACTTGACGGATGGAGCCATCTACATTGACAACCATAACCTGACCGATTTCACGCGCAGCGATCTGCGGACGGAATTCGGGATGGTGCTCCAGGATACGTGGCTTTACAACGGCACCATCATGGAGAACATCCGCTACGGAAAACTGGATGCGACGGATGAAGAAGTCATCGCCGCCGCAAAAGCTGCGCAAGTGGATCACTTTGTCCGGACGTTGCCGGATGGCTATGACATGGTCCTGAACGAGGAAGCCAATAATGTTTCGCAGGGAGAGAAGCAGTTACTGACGATTGCACGGGCAATCCTTGCCGATCCGCAAATCATGATCCTGGATGAGGCAACAAGTTCGGTCGATACGCGGACGGAAGTGCTGATCCAAAAAGCGATGGATACTTTGATGCATGGCAGAACGAGCTTCATCATCGCGCATCGCCTGTCGACCATCAAAAATGCCGACCTGATCCTCTGCATGAACAACGGGGACATCGTCGAACAAGGAACCCACGAAGAATTGTTGGCGAAAGGCGACTTCTACGCCGACCTCTACAACAGCCAATTCGACGAAGGCGAAGAATAATAAAGACAATAAAACTGCATTATGCAGCCCATAGAAGATGATCCCGATACGCAATCGGGGTCGTCTTCTTTATTTTTTTGCCCATTTCGCAAAGGACAGTTGTGAAAGCGGATTTGTCAACAGCGGATTTAAAAAATCCCCATCGAAGAGCCTGTAATAACAATCAGATCATCTTCAGGAAGAATCGAAAGCATGAATGAATGGCATCGCCGCATACTTATCCCAATGAGTATGACAGCGTTCACAAAGTATTAACAATAAAAAAGTTGTAAACGGTTACTGCTGATGGTATTATTTCCTTAGTTCTTATAACTTGGTTTTATTAATGCTATTGCGATTATTTTTTAAGGCAACTGAGTTTCACAATGCGATAAAAACCGATGAATCAGTCCGGCATTTCATAATATGGAGGGGGTTCTTATGTCAAAAAAATAAAATTCGCACATAAAAAAACATTTAAAAGCCTTATATGGAGGGGGATGTTAAAAAAACTAAAACTTCGGACATAAACAACTATTAAAAATTCTGGCGGCTACAGTATCTTTAAGCACAAAATTCACCAGATAAATTGCCTGCGTTGCAAAGAATATCTACTTTTTTTAAGGAATACCGAATCAGCTGATTTGAAAAATATAAATTCAATTTGTATAGAATAGTTCACCAATTATTATAGAGAAAAGAGGAAAATCTAATGGCAGAAGAAAAAGTTGTCAAGCAGCAAAATCCAGCAAACGATATGAAAAGTAAGCTAAGCCTGAAGCATAGATTGGGTTATGGAGCCGGAGATGCCGGTGGGGTTGTTACCCTTGTATTGATCGGAACGTTTATGAACCGATATATCACAAACATATTGGGAGTATCATTTGCGACGCTGTCTGTACTGTTGCTCGTTTGGAATATTTGGGATATGGTCAATGATCCAATGATGGGTACTTTTATGGATAAGTCTTTCTCTAAGGCCAGCGGCAAAAAAGATAAGTTCCGTCCTTGGATGTTACGCTCTATACCCTTAATTGTAATCGGTCTCATTGCATTCTTCTCTGTACCCTCAATGTTTGAAGGAACCATGCGTTTGGTAGCTATTTTTCTATTAAAAATTATTTACGAATTAGGTTACACCATGATGAATATTGCCATGGGATCAGTTCTTGGGGTTATGGCCTTAGATGACAAAGAGAGAACTACTTTATCTTCAGCTCGTGGAATGGGATCAACTCTTGGTGGTCTGATCGGTTCAATGGCTATACCGGTGATTCTTGCGCGTTTAGGTGAAAATACAACAGGTTATATGGTTGCAGGTATCTTCGCAGCTGTATTAGGTGGTTTACTTGTCTTCTTCCACTATTGGGGAACTGAGGAACGGAATGTTGCAGCAAAACTTGCCGCAGAGGAACAAGCAGAACCGACAAAAGTCACAGATATTTTTATTACATTAGCTAAAAATAAAGCTTTCTTGTCACTTTGCTTACACTCAATTGTAATTGTATTTGGTCAAAACCTATTCAATGCAACCCTTCCTTACATCTACGGCGATGTATTTGGTGATTTGGGCTTAATGGCATACGCTTCTGCGATCGGTATGGGTTTACCAGTAGTGCTATTGCTTATCGCTCCAAAATTGGTAACATTAATTGGGTCTACGGTTAAGGTAATCCGCACTTATTTATTGTTAAGTATCGTTATCTTTGTTGGTTTATACGTTTGGAAATTAGTGGGTGACTTACCACCTTTCTTCTACATGATTTTTGCCAGCTTAGGGATTGCCTTCATGATGATGTCCGTTCAACTTCAATGGGGTCTTGTTTCAGAATCCATTGACTACAACGAATACATCACAGGAAAACGTTCAGAAGGTTCAATCTATGGTAACTTCTCACTCACAAGACGGGTCGGCCAAATGTTGGCGCAATCACTTGTTGTCTTGATGATTGGCTGGATTGGCTACAGCCAACAGGCCGCTCAAACTGGACAAGCACAATCAGCTGAAACTGTTGAAGGGCTAGTACTATTGAATCTTATCGGCCCTGCAGTATGTGCCCTATTATCATGGGCTTCATTCAAATTTATTTGGAATATTACCGATGAAACACGAATGGATATGACAGCAGCTCGTCAAGCAAGACTTGATGAATTTGCGAAGAGACAGGATGAATCGGAAGGTTAATAGAGAGGTGCATTCATGAAATTAAGAAGTCACTTATTAAATGTTTTAATCAACGATGAAGTGGAGGCTTACTTAAAGGAGAACGATGTCATCATCGTACCTTTTGGTCCAACCGAACTCCATGGTGGCCTACCATTGGATTGCGAAACAATATTGGCTGAGGGGATTGCCTTATTGATGGCTGAAAGGACAAACTCACTTGTCCTTCCGCATGTGCCGTATATTTATTCAGGGGCAACCGCCTCAGGTAAGGGAACCATCCAATTAACGGTTAGGGAAAGCGCTGATATGTTGCAAGGTCTGGCACATTCCTTACTGCGATCGGGCTTCAAAAAGCAAATCTATATTAGCCTGCACGGACCAGCCCATATCTCAATGAATCCGGTTGTCCGGGATTTCTTTGATGAAACAGGGATCGCTATTCTCTATATTGACGGTATGATAACAGCCCAGAAATCCGGTGTCTTTTCAGATCCGAAAGAGATGATGCTTCATTTGGATAAGATGATTCTTGGGGCTTACAAGTTACGTAATCGTTTGGATGATATATTGCTGACTTCTGATTATGCAGAGCCAGTTACCCAGACACCATCGGTTTTCGGTAACCTGAGTGCCCAAGCCTTTCAATCTGGAGCAACAGGTTATTATTTCAAGGAACATTCAGACCATATGGCAACCTCTGCCATACCTGATATTGAAACGCGAGACCGCATGGCAGAAGAGGGATTGGTACTGCTTAATAAGATGGTGGATGCAATTGATTTTCCAACTTTACTTAAGGAAATGGCGATTCAAGAAGATTATCTTGAAGAGGTTTACGATCGTTATCCACACGTGCCGGCTGCCTACAATCGGCACAAAAACAGTTGAATAGTTTTACAGACTGCTCCCCGTAATGTGGGGGCAGTTTTTTTGATTAGATTTATCAAAAAAAGTGCCCGGCGAAATCAGGATTCGCCGGGCACTGCTGCCAGAAGGAATGGACACTTTATCTGTTGCAGTTTTTCTCAATCTTTCAACTTCATGTTTTCGTAGTTCATGTGCGGGTTCAGCAGTCCGCGGTTGCTTTTCAGGACGAAGGAAAAACTGCTGTCTTTGAAGTCGATGATGTTATCCTCATCCAGTTGCTGCAGGCTGTCCTTGGTGACTTTGATTGCGCCGAAGTTGGTGTCCAAAACGGTGTCGTAGTTTGGGTTTTCCGTATCATGGGCTCGGATCGTGAACATGCTGCTGTCTGGTCCGCCGCAGCCGTAGATGGAGCTCATGTACAAAGAGAGTTCCTCGGTCATCCCCAATTTTTCCAGTCGTTGCATGGCATTTTCAGTAAATGTCAATTTCATTTCAAATCACCTCTTGTACTAATTATAGAGCATGTCCTCGCGAATCAAATCGGATATGCTCATTCCGATAAAATGTTTGACAAGGTGAGAATCAGATGTTATATTTAATTAAATTTTAATAGAAGAGCGATGAAGAGAAGAGTACCTTTCGATCGTCATTCCAGAGAGCCCCGGCAGGTGAAAAGGGGTATGATGAAAAAAAGCGAAGATGGTCTCGGAGCAAAGCAATGCGGATAGTGTTGCTTCGGTTTGTGCACGATAGCGCACAGAAGTATAACAAGCGGGAGCTTGCGTACTTTTTAAGGTATGGATCGCGAGGTCCCTACGAACATGGGTGGTAACACGAAGAGCTTTCGTCCCTGTATTTCAATCAGTTGGAATATAGGGACGAGGGCTTTTTTTCTTTTTGCAAAATCAGAGTAATGAACAGAAGCAACCTCGGCTAATCGGAAATGACCCAGAAGAGCAACTGCCATGCAAGAATAGATCGAAAATCAGAAGGGAAAGATGACAAATGACAGAGAAAAATTACAGTTTTGAAACGTTGCAGGTACATGCAGGCCAAGTACCGGATCCCGTTACCGGAGCCCGTGCGGTGCCGATCTATCAAACTACTGCTTTCGTCTTCGACAGCGCGGAACAGGCTGCCGGCCGCTTCGCTTTGACGGATGCCGGAAATGTCTACACTCGTTTGACGAACCCGACAACCGCAGTCGTGGACGCGCGGGTTGCGGCGCTTGAGGGCGGCACATCCGCCGTTACGGTCGCTTCAGGTTCTGCGGCGATCACGTACGCCATCCTGAATGTTGCGAATGCGGGCGATGAAATCGTCGCTGCCAGCACGCTTTATGGCGGAACCTATAATCTTTTCAGCGCGACCTTGCCTAATTTGGGCATCAAAACAACTTTCATTGATCCTGAAGATCCGGCTAACTTCGAAGCTGCCATTACGGAAAAGACGAAAGCCATCTTCATCGAATCGATTGGAAACCCGAGCACCAACCTGATCGATATCGAAAAAGTCGCTGAAATCGCGCATAACCACGGCATCATCTTGATTGTGGACAACACGTTCGGCACGCCTTACCTGATCCGTCCGTTCGAATTCGGCGCCGATGTTGTGGTCCACTCCGCTACGAAATTCTTGGGAGGGCACGGCACAACAATGGGCGGAGTCATCGTCGAATCCGGCAAGTTCGATTTCGCCGCCAGCGGAAGATATCCTGGCTTCACGACGCCTGATGCGCATTACAACGGGTTGGTCTATACCGATCTGGGACCGGGCGCGTTCACGACCAAAATCCGCGTGCAATTATTGCGTGATACCGGCGCCTGCATCGGGCCGATCGATTCCTTCCTGTTGCTGCAAGGGATCGAAACGTTGTCATTGCGCGTCGAACGCCATGTCGAAAACACCCGCAAGGTCGTCGCTTATCTGGCGAACCACCCGAAAGTTTCCTGGGTGAACTATCCGGAACTGCCGGAAAGCAAATACAAGGCGCTTGCCGATAAATACTTCCCTAAAGGCACCGGATCGATCTTCACTTTCGGCATCCAGGGCGGCAAGCAAGCCGGCATCGAGTGGATCGATAAGCTGGAATTGTTCTCGCTGCTTGCGAACGTTGCCGATGCGAAATCATTGGTCATCCATCCGGCCAGCACGACCCACGCGCAATTGAGCGACGAAGACCTTATTGCTGCCGGCGTTTCCGGGGACATGATCCGCCTGTCCATCGGAATCGAAAATGCCGATGACATCATCGCCGATTTGGATCAAGCTTTCGGACAAATCTAAACCAAGCAAAATCCTCTCTGTCAGAATTTGGGTTCTGACGGAGAGGATTATTTTATGGTACATAAATCGGACAACGAGTGCCTAAGCCTAATGCCGGTTGTCCGATTCGTCGGCGACATCGGACAACCAGCACCGACGCCGAACAGCGGTTGTCCGATTCAACGGTAATATCGGACAACGAGCGCCCACACCGGACAGCGGATGTCCGATTCATCGGCGATATCGGACAACGAGTATCGACGCCGAACAGCGGATGTCCGATTCATCATCGATATCGGACAATGAGTGCCCAAGCCAAACGCCGGATGTCCGATTCATCATCGATATCGGACAATGAGTGCCCAAGCCTAATGCCGGTTGTCCGATTCATCAGTGATATCGGACAACGAGCGGCTAAGCCTAATGTCGTTTGTCCAATTCGTCAGTAATATCGGACAATGAGTGCCCAAGCCAAACGCCGGTTGTCCGATTCATCGGTAATATCGGACAACTTCCGTCTGAATCAAAGATATTCCGCCAACACTGACCAGGCTTCCAGTTTCTCGGGCAGTGTTTTGACATGTTTGCCGCGCATCGGGCTGGTCGAGGGGAGCGGCAGGTAAACCAAGCCGGAGTCCTCATCCAGTCCGAAATGCTTTTTGTAGCTGCGGTAAGCTTTTCCACCGTTGAAGGCGATGGCCCTGATCTGGGAATGATTGTGCAGGAGGCTGTCCAGATCATTCGGGTGTTCCTCTTTGATGGCCGAATCGAGGCTGCCTTCACGGTAACAGGAGTGGATGACATCCCAGAGGGCGACATGATGCTTTTTCAGCAGTGAAAGGCGGTCCTCATAGGTGACCGGATCCTCTTCCCCGAGCAGGGAGAAAATGATTTCCCAGAAATGGTTCCTGGGATTCCCGTAGTAGTGCTGTGCTTCCAGCGACTTCGCGCCGGGCATCGATCCCAGAATCAGGACCTTGGCATGCGGATCGATGACAGGAGCCATCGAGTAAAGTTTGTCGGATTGTGTCAGTCGGAACGCATCCTTTCGAAGTTGATTTGTCTCCATTCTACCAAAATCGCGCCAGGGCTGGAAATATTCAGGCTTGCCGATTTTTTTAAATAAAACAGTTGACGGAAGGATAGCGATGCGTTAAAATAATCCCAACATTAAGAAAACGTTAGAAAAATCATTTCCATCTAATAAAACCGATAATCAAGAGGAGTACGCATCATACCTTGTTTCCAGAGAGTCGCCGCCAGTGAGAGTGCGATAGCGAAGGGGATGCCGAATGGACTTGAGAGGGTTGCCTTGAAAAGAGTAGGGGCAAACGGGGAACCTGGTCCGTTAACAGACAGGCACATATGTTGGTATGTGAACGAGTGGGCGATTATTATCGTCAATTTGGGTGGTATCGCAGGAGAATACAAGCTCTTGTCCCTTTAAAGGGGGACAAGGGCTTTTTTTATACTCTCGGACGTATTTTTCACAAGAATCAGGAAGCGAGCGGAAGGAAAGATGAAGATAAAAATGGATACAGCCACAACGACCTTTAACCGATACTGGCGAAGCTCAAAAAGCTTCCAGCAATGATGCAAGGCTAAATGCAACAGCACAAAAAATGATGAGGTGAATGAAATGCTAGAGATAAAAGAGACGAAACAGACCGAAGAAATTCTCCCGCAAGACAGCATGAAAGCCGCTATCGATAAACTAGTGAAAAAAGAAGAACTTTCCCCGCAATTGACGAAGACCATCATGCACCAGATCATGAGCGGTCAAGCCAGTCCGGTCCAGATCGCATCTTACCTGACTGCTATGCGGATGAAAGGCGAGACGGCCGGAGAAATCAGCGCTTCCGCTGAAGTGATGCGGGATTTTTCAAATAAGGTGCAGACGAAAACAACGGCATTGGACATCGTCGGAACCGGCGGCGATCAATCCTTCACTTTCAACATCTCAACCGTCTCATCCTTTGTCATCGCAGCTGCAGGGATCCCGGTGGCGAAGCATGGCAACCGCAGCTCCTCAAGCAAATGCGGCAGCGCGGATGTGCTGGAAGCATTAGGTGTGAACATCGAAGCCAGCGCGCAACACAGCGAAGCGATGTTGGAAGAAATCGGGATGTGCTTCATGTATGCCCAGAAATACCATCCATCGATGAAACATGCTGCACCCGTCAGGAAAGAAATGGGTGTCCGGACGATTTTCAACGTTCTTGGGCCACTGGCGAACCCTGCCAATGCGAACATGCAATTGCTCGGCGTGTATGATGTCGCATTGGTGGACACGATGGCTGAAGTGCTGAACCAATTACATATGGAACGAGCATTGGTATTCGGCGGAAATGACGGTCTGGATGAAATCACTTTGACCACAACATCGGAAGTCGCGGAGCTCCGCGACGGCAAGGTCACCCACTTCACATTCGATCCGAAAGACTATGGTTTCGAGTACTGCACGAGCGAAGATCTGGTGGGCGGAGAACCAGCTGAGAATGCCGCAATCGCCTTGGCTATCCTAAGTGGCGAAAAAGGACCGAAGCGCGATACCGTACTATTGAACGCCGGCATGGCCATTTATCTGGCCAACGACGATTATACGATCGCTGACGGCATCAAACGCGCCGCCGAATTGATCGACAGCGGAGCGGCTTTGAAAAAACTGGAGCAATTCATCAAGGTATCACAGGAGGCGACAAAATGATATTGGATGACATCATAGCAGCGACAAAAATACGCGTGGAAAAAGCCAAACAGGCCATCCCGCTGGAAGAAATGAAACAAGCCGCCTTGGTATTGCCGATCAATCAGGATTTCCCGTTCGAAAAGGCGCTGACCGGCGAAGGGATCCGCTTCATCTGCGAATGCAAGAAGGCGTCCCCTTCGAAAGGCGTGATCGCGGAGGACTTCCCTTACCTCGAGATCGCCAAGGCCTACGAAGAAGCAGGCGCATCCGCGATTTCGGTATTGACGGAGCCCGATTTTTTCCAAGGCGAAAACCGCTTCCTGACGGAAATAAAACAGGCCGTATCGCTTCCGGTCATACGGAAAGATTTCATCATCGATGCCTACCAGATCTATGAGGCGAAGGTCATCGGCGCGGATGCCGTGCTGTTGATAGCGACCATCCTGACGGAAGAAGAATTGGATGCCTTCCAACGATTGGCCCGCGATCTGGGGCTTTCGGCATTGGTGGAGGCCCACACCGAAGAAGAACTCCTGAAAGCGTTACGGACGAACCCGAAAATGATCGGCGTAAACAACAGAGACTTGAAGACTTTCAAAGTGGACATCCAACAATCCATCAGGCTGCGCGCACTGGTGCCGGATGATATCCTTTTCGTGGCCGAAAGCGGCATTTCGGAAAGGCAGCAAGTCATCGAATTGGAAGAGGGCAACGTCGATGCCATACTGATCGGCGAAACGATGATGGTCTCACCGGATAAAAAAGGCATGCTGGATCGCCTGCGGGGAATCGGCTGATGGTCAAAGTGAAGATCTGCGGCCTGAAGCGCGTCGAGGATGCCGAAATGCTGAACGAGCTGCGCCCAGATTTTGCGGGCTTCATTTTCGCCCCCAGCAAGCGCCAGATTTCGTTGGAGCAGGCGCTGAAGATCAGGGCAGCTCTGGACGAAGCCATCCCGGCAGTCGGCGTTTTCGTCAACGAACCGATCGAAAACATCGTCACCATTGTGGAAAGCCGAGCGATCCAAATCGTGCAGCTCCACGGCGATGAGGATAACACTTATATAGAAGAGTTGGGCAAGCGGATCACGCTTCCGATCATCAAAGCGGTCGCGGTCAAGGACGCTGCCGATGTCAAGAAGGAATACGCTGCCGATATCCTCCTCTATGACACATACCAAAGCGGCGTGGCCGGCGGGACCGGAAAGACATTCAACTGGGATTTGCTGAAGGAAGCAAAACACCCATTCTTCCTGGCGGGAGGCCTGCATGCGGGAAACCTCGAAGCGGCCATCAAACAGGTGCAGCCATACGCAGTGGACATCTCGAGCGGCGTCGAAACTGACGGTGTGAAGGATTTTAAAAAAATAAGGTCAGTAATGGAAATCATTGGAGGTCAATAAAATGAAAAGTTATTTTGGAGCACATGGGGGACAGTTCATTCCCGAAACCTTGATGAACGCTTGCTTGGAACTGTCGGAAGCTTTTTTCCGATTCAGTGAGGATCCGGAATTCAAAAAAGAATTGAACAATCTGTTGGACAACTATGCAGGCAGGCCATCCCGCCTTTATTTCGCGGAAAAAATGACGAAGAACCTCGGCGGGGCGAAAATCTACCTGAAACGCGAAGACCTGAACCACACGGGCTCGCATAAGATCAACAACGCGCTCGGTCAAGTATTGTTGGCCAAGAAGATGGGCAAGAAACGGATCATCGCAGAGACCGGCGCCGGCCAGCATGGCGTGGCGACCGCCACAGCGGCTGCACTTCTGGACATGGAGTGCGTCGTCTACATGGGCGAAGAGGACACCCAGCGTCAAGCATTGAACGTGTTCCGGATGGAATTATTGGGCACGAAAGTGATTCCCGTGACGAGCGGCACCGCGACCCTCAAGGATGCGGTCAACGAAGCGATGAAGGATTGGGCTTCGACGTTTGAAGAATCGCATTACTGCATCGGATCGGTCATGGGGCCGCATCCATTCCCGACTATGGTCCGCGATTTCCAGAAGATCATCGGGGAAGAAACCAAAGCCCAATTGGCCCAAGCGGAAGACAAGCTGCCGGATGTCGTGATGGCCTGCGTCGGCGGCGGTTCGAATGCAATCGGGACTTTCTATGACTTCATCGGCGACGAAAGCGTGCGGCTGATCGGCTGTGAAGCTGCTGGCAGAGGCATCCACACGCAAGATACGGCTGCGACGATCGCGACCGGTACCCCGGGCATTTTCCACGGCATGAAATCCTATTTCTGCCAGGATGAATACGGCCAGATTGCTCCTGTTTATTCGATTTCGGCAGGTTTGGACTATCCGGGCATCGGGCCCGAGCATGCTGATCTTTATGACCGCGGCCGCGCCGAGTATGTTTCGGTGACGGATGACGAAGCTGTCGCTGCCTTCGAATACCTGTCGCGGATGGAAGGGATCATCCCGGCCATCGAAAGTTCGCATGCGATTGCGCACGCCATGGATTTGGCGCCGACGTTGGATCCGGAAAAAATCATCGTCATCTGTTTGTCGGGCCGTGGCGACAAGGACGTCGCAGCAATCGCAAGATACAAGGGAGTGGACATCCATGAATAAAATCACAGCTGCCTTCAAGCACAAGGCATTCATACCTTTCGTGACGGCGGGGGATCCAGACTTGGAGACCACAAAGGAACTGATCAGGGAAATCGTTGCGAACGGAGCGGACATCGTCGAAATCGGCATCCCGTTCTCCGATCCGGTTGCGGAAGGTCCTGCCATCCAAAAAGCGGATGAGCGGGCTTTGGCGAACGGCATCAATACGGACGATATTTTCCGGATGGTCGTTGAATTGCGGGCCGAAATCGCTACGCCTTTCGTCTTCATGACCTACATCAACCCGGTGTTCGTCTACGGCATCGATAAATTCATGGCGCGCTGCAAAGAGACCGGCGTCGACGGCGTCATCATCCCGGATGTTCCGTTCGAGGAGAAGGGCTTCATCCAGGAAGTTTGCCGGGAACATGGCATCACCTACATTTCCATGGTGGCCCCTTCCTCTGCGGAACGGATCGCTATGATCGCCAAGGAAGCAGAAGGCTTCCTGTACGTCGT
This sequence comes from uncultured Trichococcus sp., assembly GCF_963675415.1. Classification (NCBI taxonomy): domain Bacteria; kingdom Bacillati; phylum Bacillota; class Bacilli; order Lactobacillales; family Carnobacteriaceae; genus Trichococcus; species uncultured Trichococcus sp. The sequence goes on along the minus strand of NZ_OY776220.1, from coordinate 597,631 downwards.
TTCTTCTTTAGGAGTCACCGGCGTCCGCAGCGATATCACGACCGACATCGGCAGCATTTTGGCCGAAATCCGCAAAATCAGCGACATCCCTTGCGCCATCGGCTTCGGGATTTCCAACGCGCAACAAGCCAAAGCCATGAGTGAAGTCGGGGATGGCGTCATCATCGGTTCCGCAATCATCAACATCATGGAAAAATACGGGAAAGATTCGCCCAAGCCGGTCGGAGCCTTCGTGGCGGAAATGGTGGGGGCCATCCGCAGCGGCAACTGAAGTCCTTAAACGTGAACTGCACCGCCTGTAGCAGTATAATGAAGGAAAAATAACAGGCGGAAAGTGGTGACGGTGATGAGGAAAATCATTTTGATCCGGCATGGCGTAAGCGAGTGGAACTTACTGAACTTGTTTACGGGCTGGACGGATGTCGACTTGAGCGAACAGGGCGTTTTGGAAGCGAAAGAAGCCGGCCGGAAACTCAAGGAAGCCGGGGTTGAATTTGATTTGGCGTTTACGTCCGTGCTGAAGCGAGCGATCAGGACCTGCCATATTGTTTTGGAGGAAATGGATCAATTGTGGGTACCGGAAGTGAAAAGCTGGCGGCTCAATGAACGGCATTATGGCGATCTGCAGGGGCTGAACAAACAGGAAACAGCCGAAAAATATGGAGAAGACCAAGTTCTGAAATGGCGTCGCTCCTACAACACGTTGCCCCCGTTGATGGACCCGGATAATCCGCAGTCGCCGGTCAAGGATCGCCGGTATGCCAACCTGCAGAAACGGGTCATTCCGATGGGGGAAAATTTGGAGACCACTTTGGAACGTGTCATACCGTTCTGGGAAGATCAGATTGCTCCGGCGGTGCTGGACCGAAAAACGGTACTGGTGGCGGCCCACGGGAACTCCCTGCGGGCTTTGATCAAGTACCTCGAAGAGATACCTGACGATGAAATCATGGCCTTGGAAATACCTACCGGACAGCCGTTGGTCTATGAGTTGAATGATGACTTGACGATCATCAGAAAATACTACCTATAATAAAAGATGCGGCCGGGAATCGGAATCCCGGCCGCATCTTTATTGCATCATTTTTCTTCGGCCACCAACTGGAAGCTGAAGCGGACGTCGCTGCTGGTCCCGTCAGGCAGATAGGATCTTTCCACAAAAGTCACCTGATCGGAATGATCGATGAGGATCAAGGTGGTGGAGCGGGTGCCGTAGCGTTCGGTCTGGATGAAATTGGCGGAGACGGCGCGTTTGATCGGCAACGGCAGCGGCAAATCCGGCAGTTGGTCATCCGGTGGGGGCGTCCGATCCGCCATGATGCGGAAGATGGCCTCTTCGTCCAGTGGGGATGAAGAGGCCAGTTCGGCCATTGCTGCTTTTGTTAGGGTGACTTTCGGCCATGGCGTATCGAGCGTGGCATTGCTGACGGCATGGTTGCCTGCTTCGATGACACGGATTTCGTCCAAAATATTGTTGTAATGATGGAGGCTGTCGCTCGAGCCGACGATCAGGTTAAAGCCGTTGTAGTCGGTCCGCTGTTGCCTGACCTGCTCCAGATATTCGTCGGGGCCTATGCTGCCGGTCAGGTAATCCATCACGAGGTTGCCGCGGGACAGTTTTTTGTCCGATTCCTGATCGGTCGTCAGATAACTGTTGGTCACGGCAGCGATTTTTCCTTGTTTGGTGATCCCAAGCCAAGTGCCATGCTCACTCAAGTCTTTCCCCGCCAAAAGATCGGGATGTTCCGGCCAGAAGTGTGCAGGCAAGGATGGCCGGTCGTATTGTTCATCCCGATTGGCCACAAGCATCAATTTGTATGAAGCGTGTTGACTGAGTTGCAACGAAATCAGACACATAATTATTCCCCCAGTAAGATGATCTTGTTTTCAACAGTATAACACGCATCTGACGTGAGGCTGAAGTGAAGAAACCTCGTTGGGGCAAGGCCTGCTGAATGCTGCTCGATCGCTTATACCAAATTTTTTAAAACGCGCTGGATTTGAGCTATAATAAGGATAACAGCAGCGCCGCCGCGCCAATCGGAAATGCAGCGACAGGATCGACACTATTCTAAGGAGTTGTTTAGGATGCTAAAAGATAGAAAGAAATATTGGACAGTCTTGCTGATCAGCCTTTTTCTGGCAAGTTGCAACCAAACGCAGGAAACAGCTGAAGAAGAAAGTTCCTCTCAAGCGACAGCGCAGAGCAGTTCGGCAGCCAATACAGCAAGCAGCGAAACGGAAGCAGCCTCGGTTCAATCCACTGAAATCGGCGACCGTCTTGGCAAACTCTCAAAAGGCTACATCGATATCATGGAAAGCGGCACTTACTATATGTCTTTCCGCTCTACAACGACGCTGGATGGTGAAGTGATGGAATCCGAAACGGCGATGGCCATTTCAGGTGAAAAGACATCGATCCACTCCACATCAGCCGAAATGGACACAACCATCTTGATGATGGAAGGCAACACCTATATGATCGATCATATCAGCAAAACGGTGATGGTTCTGCCCGTGTCTGTGACGGAAGACGAGGCTGCGGTGCCGGAAATACCGGAAACAAGCGAGCCGGTTGAAGTGGATGGCATTGAATATATCGGCAGCGGTAAGGAAGACGGGTTGGTGTACGAGGAATATCGTACAGAGAGCGGAACGCAGATTTTCTATTATTTTGATGGCTCCGATCTGAAGAAGATCAAGACGATCGATGAAGGTTTTGAATCGGTCATGGAGATTCTGGAGTTGTCCGACAACATTCCGGATGATGCTTTTGAAATACCAACGGATTATCAGCAACTATCGTTCTGATACAACTGGTGAGAAGGCGGATTTTATCGAAAGGGAGTGGAGGACTATGCAACTGCTATTGGAACAGATGAACGGATATGTGCTGGCGGCAGTGCTTGTCCTCTGCATTTGGGTATTGTCCAAGGCGACGGATATTTTGGTCGATGAAGCCATTTCGCTGTCTTTGGAGTGGGGGATGTCCGAGTTGGTGATCGGCGCCACGATTGTTTCTTTGGGAACTTCGCTGCCGGAATTGGCGGTATCGATTTACTCCTCCTTGAGGGGCCACGGAATTCTCGCTTTGGGGAATGTCGTTGGATCGACATTCGTGAACACCAGCTTCATTCTGGGGTTCGGCGCGCTTTACGGAAGCATACCCGTCGACCGGAAGACGGCGCATAAACACACCGTCTTGTCGGGGCTTTCGCTTTTGCTGATCCTCTCCGCATTGCCGATTTTTCATGCGGATGGACAAGGAAAGATACCGCAGTGGCTTGGCATAGTCTTCCTGGCATTGACTCCCGTTTACTTCTATTGGACGGTGCGGGAAGGGAAGCTGTCCGATGAAGAGGCTATCATAGAAGAAGACAAGGAAAAAGGCATGCCGATTCTGATCAAATTGATTAAGTTGCTCGTCAGTGCAGGCTTTGTGATTGCGAGTGCCTCTTTATTGGTAAGTACGGTGGAAATCGGTGCTGCCCGGATCGGAATCCCTGATTCGGTCATCGCTTCCACGGTAGTAGCCTTCGGGACCGGCTTGCCTGAAATCAGCACAACCATCGTTTCCGTGAAAAAAGGCTATGGTGCCCTGGCGATAGGGAACATCATGGGTTCCAACCTTTTGAATACTTTGCTCGTTCTTGGGGTGGCATTAGGATTATCTCCGGGAGGAATGATTGTCAGTCCGGATTTCTATCAGATTCATTTCCCGGCTTTGGCTATTCTGTTGGCGGTTTTGGGGTATTTTTCCTATAACAACAAACGCGATGTCATCAGCAAAAAAGAAGGGCGCATCTTGATATTGTTTTACCTCCTGTATCTGATAGGGAACTATTTTCTGTAGTAAAAAAGGTTCGTGATTCCCGTAAGGGGCACGAACCTTTTTTTAGTAGTCTTTTTCTGTATCGGTTTCGTTATCCGGGACATCACGGGCCACATCAACAGTCGCAAAATCCTTGACCGGCGTTGAGCCGTTGATCGGTTCAGGCTCAGCCTCGGCCAATTCAAATGTACCGGCTACATCCCCGAAGTACCGATTGTAGCGCAATTTGAATTTCTCGAGGACGTGCTCGATCAGGATCTTCATCATCGCGAACAACGGCACACCCAGGATCATTCCGATCAAGCCAAGCAGATTACCCATAATCAGCAAAACGATGATGATCGTCAACGGGTGCATCTTCAAATTACGCCCCATGATGCTCGGCTCGATGATATTGCCTTGGATGAACTGCGCCAAGGCCCAGACAACAGCCATTTTCAAAAGCATAGCCGGTGAGGTGAAGGCCGCGACGAACAAAGCCGGGATGACCCCGATGGTGGCACCGATGAAAGGGATGACCGCTGTCAAGGTAGCGATCAACGCAAGGACGAACGCATAATCCAAACCGATGATCAGATAGCCGACTATCAGCAAGGCACCGAGACTCAGTGCAACAAGCAGCTGACCTTGGACGTAGGATCCGACCTGAAGCGACATCTGCCTGGATATCTTTTCGATATCTTCACGGAAAACAGGCGGGACGTTCTTCATGACAAAAGGTTTGAACTTCCCTTGATCCTTCAGCATGAAGAAAAGGATGACCGGGAAAGTGACGGTCACGACCACTACGCTGGAAATGGTTGAAAAGATATCCATGATTTTTTCGCTCGAGTTGCCGATCCATTCCAGTATCAGTTCAGGAATGCTGCCCACTGTGCTGTCCAACCAATTTCGCGCTTGTTCGTAATAGTCCTTGAAAGTACTGTTCGCGAGCAATCTGTCGAAATAGACATTCATCTGTTCGATATAGGAAGGAAATTCATTGACCAGATTCGTCAGTTGATTCGATAAGATTGGAACCAAGAGGACAATCCCATAGACCAGCATCAAAATGAAGAGTACAAAGACGAGTGCTGTCGCCATTCCCCGGTTGATTCTCCTCCCTTCAAGGAAAGTCACCATCGGATTGAAGATATAATAGAAGACAATTGCTAAGATCACAGGTGCAACGATGGTCGAAAAAATGACCTGCAGCGGTTTGAAGATGAAAGAAATGGTATCCATCGTGAAGATGAGTACGCCGAATAGGATAAGGGTTGACAGGATAAAGATGATCGTCCTGCCGCCCAAGAAAGAGATGAGCCGCATATCTTCGGGTACTGTTGGCTTCGTTTCTTTTTTTTGCATAGGCTGTCCTTTCTTATGCCGTGATTGGAGCAGATCCATGCTTCGGCATATCGGTTTTCTGCTTTTAGTTTACCAGAGTTCCGCTTGAATGCCATACTGCAAAGGTCCTATTTACAGAAAATTCTATCGTTCGATTGTTCGGGTGTTCATTTGAGAGGAATTGCTGGAATTGTGATAGAATGGCAGAACAAGATCAGCATTAAGAGGAGGAAACATATGAAATACAGCATCTACACACGCACCGGTGACAAAGGCAATACACGCATCGGTGGCGGAAAGGCTCTTCCGAAAAATGCCGAAAGAATCGAAGCTTTCGGCGCGCTGGATGGTCTGAACTCATGGTTCGGGCTAGTCAGCACGAAAAACGATTGCGGAGGGGATATCCAGGAGGACATGGCGCTCATCCAACAGCTCCTGTTCGATTGCTCCTCAGATTTGTCAATTCCGAAAGGGCACCGGGAGTACAAGCTCGCGCAGGATCACATCGACTGGTTGGAGCAGAAAATCGATGGCTACAGCGAAGAACCGGAGGAAACGCAATATTTCATCATACCGGGCGGAACGGAACTGGCGAGCTGGTTCCACATTTTGCGGACCACGACCCGTGACGTGGAACGCCGGATCGTGACTTTCATGGAGGTGGAGCCGGAAGAAGTGAATCCATTCGTCCTGAAGTTCATCAACCGCCTTTCGGACTATCTGTTTGTCGTCGCGCGGGTCGCCAATGCCCGTAAAGGCGTTCCCGATGTGCCATACGAACGCAGCGAAAAAGTGTTCCGCATTTCCGGAGAGCAAGGCAGTCCCAAAGGTAAACCGGAATAGAAGGGGAGGCCAGAAATCGAGGAATCGGTTTTTCCTCCGGGGAAGGGCACTTTCGCCGGAGGAGAGAACCCCGCAAAAATGTCACCTCCGGTCCACGCGGCTTCGCCGGAGTTCGGCCGTCTGGAAATAAGTCTCCTCCGGCCAACAGGTCGCCCGCCGGAGCTGATCAACTTGCAGTAGCTATACACAGGCGGCCTCACTTCTAAGCTCATCCGCGCATTCTTCCAATCAACAACGCATAAGGAACCCGGCAGTCTGTTGCCGGGTTCCTTGTGCGTTTCGTTTATTTTACGGTAAAGAATCAGCGTAATACTGCTGGTAAAGCTTCGATGAGATCGGAAGCCATCAAGCTGTATTCGGATTTTTCCTGGGCCGCGATATCTCCCGCCAAACCGTGGATGTAGACACCCAGTTTGGCCGCTTCGGAAGGGGCCAAGCCTTGGGCCAACAAGCCGGCGATGATGCCGGTCAGGGCATCGCCCGAACCGCCTGTCGCCATGCCATTGTTGCCGGTCGCGTTGATGAAACGCTCATCCTGATGGGCCACGACAGTCCGGGCATCCTTCATGACAAAAGTCAGATCCGTATCAGCCGTGCAAAAATCCGCAGTCCCCAAGAGATCCGCTTTTATTTCCGCCAGATCCTGATCCAAAAGACGCGCCAGTTCCTTCAGGTGAGGGGTAAGGATGCTTCCCTCCGGAACGGTCTGAGCCACTGCGCTGATGCGGGTACGGGAACCGTTCCCCGGCAAAGAGGCATCGTTGAAACGATCGGAAAGGATGTTCAGGGCATCCGCATCGATGATCAAAGGAATCTGGCTGTTTTCGATAACCAAATCGACTACCGTGCGGGCAGCATCGGACTTCCCGATTCCGGGCCCGAGGACAATCGCATCGGCGCAGGAAACTGCGGCGATGATTTTCAGGCGTTCGCTCTCCTGATCCAACCCGTCCGTTTGATAAGTCGTCAGGATGGCTTCAGGCAGCTGCATCTGAAGGATGGCACGATTCTCCTCCGGTGTGACGATCTGGACCAGACCTGCACCGGTGCGGTAGGCGGCTTTTGCGGACAGGAAGGCAGCCCCGCTCATGTTTGCGGATCCGGCGATGATCACGACCCGGCCGTAAGTGCCTTTGTTCGAATAGGCTGCCCGCCTTGGCAACGAAAACAGATCGCTCTCGTCATAGAACAGCACGTTCGAAGAAATGACATCCATCGCGTTCGGCGGGAAACCGATATCGCTGACAATCAGTTTTCCGGTATGCAAAGAACCAGGGTAGAGCAGCTGGCCGATTTTTTCGATCCCGAAAGTGATGGTCACATCCGCCCGGACAGCAGTACCCAACACTTGTCCATTGTCGGCGGAGATGCCGGACGGGATGTCGACAGCGAAGACATAGCCGTGGAACTCGTTCATGAGTTGGATCGTCTCCGCATATTTCCCTTCGGCTGGCCTGTCCAGTCCGATGCCGAAAATCGCATCGACCAGGACGGTGTAGCCTTTGAAGTTGATTTCGCTGACGTCATCCCAGATGACCATGTCCAAGTTTTCGATGATGTCGAGCTGTTTTTTGGACTCAGCGGACAATTTGCCGCGTTCTCCGATCAGGAATACATCCACCTGGAAGCCATGGTTCAATAAAATGCGGGCTGCCGCCAGCCCATCGCCGCCGTTGTTGCCTGAACCGCAGATCACCAGGATGATGTCCTCCCTTGAGATGCGTTCTTCCATCGCCGAGACGACCTGATTCGCCGCATTTTCCATCAGCACCATGGCTGGGATGCCAATCTCATCGATCGTAAAGGCGTCGATTTTTTTCATCTGTTGGCTGTTGATAAGTTTTTTCATATAGTGTTCCTCCTGAGCGTTGGTGGATGTCAATCCGTTTTCACAATTGACATTATACCATTCTTGGTGCGGGAAAGAATACGGGGAGCCTGATATAGCTCTATGCAAGCCGGAATCCAAACGATTGCCTTAACAAGCAGTAGTTGTTTTGCACAACAATTTTCTGAAAACTTAGGGAAAACAGTCATTCACTTTTTATAAGTAATGTGATAATCTTATCAAGGAACTCGAATAAGGGAGGAATGTATGATGATCGAGCTGATTGCAACAGCCGAGTCAGTAGCGCAAGCCAAGGAATTGGTCGATTGCGGTGTAGATATACTTTATATAGGAGAGAATGAGTATGGGCTCCGTTTGCCGTATTCCTTCACCAGAGAGGAACAGCGCGAGGTCATTGCCTATGCGCACGGGAAAGGCGCGCAAGTCAGTGCCGCTGTGAATGCGATTTTCCATAATGATCGGATCAATCAAGTTGCCGAATATCTGGCTTTCCTGCGTGAAGCGGAAGTCGACAGCATCACGTTGGGCGACCCCGGCGTAGTGCAGGTCATGCGGGAACAGGAATTGTTCATCCCTTACCGTTATGATGCGCAAGTCATGGTGACTTCAAGCGGACAGATCAATTTCTGGGCGAAAAGGGGAGCGGTCGGTTCCGTGCTGGCCCGCGAAGTGCCTTTCGAGGAAATGAAGAAACTGATCCCGGGTGCGTTGGTGCCGGTCGAAGTGTTGGTGTACGGTGCAACTTGCATCCACCAATCGAAACGCAATTTGCTTGAAAATTATTTCAATTTCATCGAGAAAGAGGAAGCCGTGAACAAAGAGCGCGGGTTGTTCATTTCGGAACCGAAAAAAGTGGATTCCCATTATTCCATCTATCAGGACCGCAACGGAACACACATCTTCGCCAACAATGACCTTGACCTGATGCCTCATCTGGGCGAACTGACGGCTATCGGCGTTTCGCAATGGATGCTGGACGGGTTGTTCACCCCGGGAGAAAATTTTGTCGCAATCGCGAAGCTGTTTGTGGAGGCGCGCGAAGCCCTCGCGGAAGGGAACTGGACGGAAGCATTGGCGGAACGTTTGGACGCCGAACTGCACGCTTTGCATCCCGCCAACCGCGAGCTGGATTCCGGATTCTATTCCAAAGATCCGAACGAAGTCGTCTGATACTTTGATACCGAAAGAAAGAGAGTGTACATACACATGCGAACAATAACAAAGAAGCCCGAGGTCTTGGCCCCGGGCGGAACATTGGAAAAATTGAAGACAGCCATCCACTACGGAGCTGACGCCGTCTATATCGGCGGAGAAGCGTACGGCTTGCGCAGCCGCGCAGGCAACTTCGACTATGAGGAGATGGCGGAAGCAGTCGCTTTTGCGCATAGCCACGGTTCGAAAGTCTATGTTGCCGCGAATATGGTCACCCATGAAGGCAACGAGGAAGGCGCAGGCGAATTCTTCCGCACAATCCGCGATATCGGCATCGATGCGGTGCTGATTTCGGATCCCGCACTGATGGAAATCGCCGTGGCCGATGCGCCAGGCTTACCGATCCATTTGTCGACCCAGGCTTCGGCGACCAACTACCAGACACTCAATTTCTGGGCGAGCGAAGGCTTGGAACGCATCGTTTTGGCCCGTGAAGTATCGATGGCAGAAATCCAGGAAATGAACGAGAAAACCGATGTCGAAATCGAAGCCTTCGTCCACGGGGCGATGTGCATTTCCTACTCGGGACGTTGTGTCCTTTCCAACCACATGTCGAACCGTGACGCCAACCGCGGAGGCTGCGCGCAGTCTTGCCGTTGGAAATACGGCCTGTTCGATATGCCGTTGTTGGGGCAACAGAACCCTGTAGGTGCCGGTGAAGAAGGCATCGAAGAGAAATTCTCTATGAGTGCCGTCGATCTTTCGATGCTGGAGCACCTGCCCGATCTGATCGAGAGCGGCGTCGACAGCCTGAAAATCGAAGGGCGCATGAAATCGATCCACTACGTGTCGACTGTAGTCAACGTCTACCGCAAAGCCGTGGATGCTTACTGCGCCGATCCGGACCATTACGAATTGAAGCAGGAATGGGTGGATGAATTATGGAAAGTCGCCCAACGCGAATTGGCGACCGGCTTCTTCTACAAGGACCCGACAGAGGATGAACAGCTCTTCGGCCAGCGCCGCAAAATTCCGCGCTACGGTTTCGTCGGCCAAGTGATGGCATACGATCCGGAAACGCAGATGGCAACTATTCAGCAACGGAACAATTTCGGTGTCGGAGACGAAATCGAATTCTACGGTCCCGGCCTGCGCCACAACAAACTGACTGTGGAAGCCATCTGGAACGAACACGATGAAGCGATCGACCGTGCGCCCAACGCCATGATGATCGTAAAGATGAAAGTTCCTTTCGTGGTTGAGCGTTTCGATATGATCCGCAAAAAGAAATAATACAGAACTGACAAAAAGAATGGCCCCGCGAGAATGCTGCTCGCGGGGCCATTCTTTATTTGTTTGATAAGACGATGATGCTGCATTCAGACCATCATCAAGAAAAGAGGCGTTCTTTCGGCTGCGCCGGAACTTTGAACAATAGACCGATCACCGAAGCGATGACCGTAAAGACGAAAAGGATCAGATAAAGGTAATTGAGCCCGATCTGATCGATCACAGGGCCGGCCATCAATTGGAAGAAGATGGTGCCGATGTTCCTGGAGAGCATGGCGACGACCGCCGTCCCTGTAGCAATCAATTTGCGGTTCAACAGGGTTGAGACCATCTTCAGGTTCAGCATGATGAAGGTTCCGGAAGCGAAAAACTTGGTAAGGACGGTCGCTATCGAAAGCACCAAAAAGTCATCCGACAGGAAATTGATCAGGTACTCTGTTCCGGACAGGAAGAGAATGGCCAACAGGAGCTGCTTGTTCGTGAAATGGTCCATGAAGCGGTGCGAAAAAGCCATCGCGATGACTTCCGCAAAAAGAGCCACTGTCAGGGTCGTGCTGACGAGTGCGACCGGAGCGCCCGTATCGGTCAGAAGCAGCGGCAGATAACTGGTGTTGACTGTGTTCGTACCGAAAATGATGAACGCCAAAATCAGATAGGTGATGAACAGTTTGTTCTGGAATATATTCCTGATCGTATTGCCTCCGGAAGCTTCCTCCTTTTTTTCGGATAAATCCTGTGGAGGGTCAATCGGTAGCGTCGGTTTGGGCAACAGATACAAGAACAGGATGCTCGAAAGATAGCAGACAAGATAGAGCACGAAAATGGACTTCGGGGATACAAAATCGTAGATGATACCGGAAATCTGTTGACCGGCTGCATAACCGATCGTTCCCCAGAGGCGAATTTGGCCGAATTTGTAAGGACTGTTGGCCGCAAGCACATCGAACAGCGGCGCAAGCCCCAAAGTGATGGCATTCGCCAATCCGTACACGATCCCGAAGAGCCAGTTGCCTGTGAAGAAAAAGAGGCCGCAGCTGATGACGGAAGAAATCAGGATGTAGACCGTAACGGTTTTGTGTGTCCCCCATTTCTCATTTGAATAACCGATAAGTCCTTGGATGATGAGTGCGATTATGTTTGAAAGGATAAGGACGAATGAAATTTCCGAACCGCTTTTTCCCAGGCCCCGCATGTAGACCGTAATCAATGAGGATAATGCCGCCAGGGACATAAAATAGAAGATGAATAATATCACGTATTGCTGATACAGGCGTTGCTTAAAATACCCCATCGATTTGATTTCCTCCATTAAAGTTCACTAATATACAATATTCTAACACATGAGCCGATGATAAACCTGTTTCTTTTCTAAATTGAAAAGTGCTTCGCAAAACTCGCGCCAATCTTCCCCAGAATTGTAAAAAGCGTTCGAATGGAGCCGCGCATCTGGCCTTGGATGCGTTATAATGATAGACAACTATAGTAGAGGAAAGGAGGGGTTTGCTGATGTATCCAGAAACCCGAAATAAAATCGCCGAGATGCTGAAAGATGCTGTTTTCCCCGGAGTGAGCTACACCTTCATCGATAAGGATAAAACGGAAACCCGGCTGATCGGATCGGCGGCGATCCTTCCTGAGCGGGAAAGCTTACGGGAGGGTATGCTCTATGATGTGGCGTCTTTGACGAAAGTAATCGTCACAACAACACTGCTGCTGCAACTTCATGAGGAAGGGAAAATCAGCTTCGAAGATCCGGTGCAGGACTATCTGCCGGCATTCCCTTCTGGTGCGGTAACGATCCGGCAGCTGCTGACGCACACGTCCGATCTGAAAGGCTACATCAAAAATCGTGATGCGCTGTCGGCCGAACAACTCGCCGCCGCCTTGATCGCACTTGAACCGGCAGAAAACCTCGGCAAAAAAGTGGTCTATACCGACACCGGCTTGATCCTTGCGGGCTTCATCATCGAGAAGCTGACCGGAAAAACGGTGGCCGAAAACTTTGAGAAACGCATCAAGCAGCCGCTGGCCATGACGGAGAGCAGCTACGATCCGACCGAACCGATGCGTTGCGTTCCGACGCAAAACCATCCGACCAGAGGGGTGATCCGCGGCATGGTGCACGACCCCAAAGCGTTGGTTTTGGGTGGGCATTGCGGAAGCGCCGGTTTGTTTGCGCCGATGCAGGATCTGATCCGTTTCAGCCAAATGATGCTGCATTTCGGGGAGTGGGAGGGCCAACGTATTTTGCGGAAAGAGACTGTCCAAGCTTTGCTTCGGGATTGGGGAAGCGTTCCGGGCCAGCCGCGCTCCTTGGGATGGAATCTGTTTCACGAAGGGGACGATTTTGTGTTGTGGCATACCGGCTACACCGGCACGTTCATGATACTGGATCCGACTCGGCAAAAAGGATTTTTGCTGCTTTCGAACCGGGTCCACCTCCAAGACCACAGGCCAGAATGGATAGCGGTCCGCGACGAGCTGATCTCCGTTTACTTGAAGGAATCTGCTGAGGAAAAAGAAAAATAACAAAAAACGCCACTTTTTGGGTGGCGTTTTTTGCTGTCCTTGGATGGACGGTATCCTTTAGAAAGTGGAAGGCGAAGTTGCAGCTTCACCGATCCGGTTCGGAGGTCTAAAGAAAAAGAGTAGTTTCTCTCAGTAACTAAGAGTATACAACGATACTCTGAATATAGTATGACAGCTTATTAACATTTTGAATAGTAGCAAATGAGAAAATTCACATGAAAACTGCTATTGAAAATTTCACTGACAATTGATAAGATAGTGAAAGCAAAGTCCTTTAATATGATCCTGAGAGATTATGAAGGGTAACAAATCACATACATTTGATACCTTAGGTCCTTTTGCAAATAAACGTCAAAAGGGTATTTTTTTGCCCAAAAACTAGGAGGAAAAGGTATGGCAATCAACCAAAAACCGTTATTATTGGACGTGGATGAAAAACCGGAAGTGCTGAAAGGCATTCTGCTGAGTTTTCAGCACGTCTTTGCAATGTTCGGAGCGACAATATTAGTTCCGCTTATTCTAGGGATGCCCGTTTCGATCGCTTTGTTCGCGAGCGGAATCGGCACGCTGATCTATCAGGTGGCGACAAAAGCGAAAGTTCCCGTTTATCTGGGTTCCTCATTCGCCTACATCACGGCTATGGCTGTAGCGATGGAACAAATGGACGGAGACATTAAAGCCGCACAGACTGGTGTCGTCATGGTGGGACTTGTCTATGTCCTGATTGCTGGACTTGTCAAAGTGCTTGGCACAAAATGGATCGACAAATTACTGCCGCCGATCGTCATCGGACCGATGATCATGGTCATCGGTTTGGGCTTGGCTTCGTCTGCAGTGACCAACGCTGGTTTCGTTGCTGACGGCGATATCCGCCACATTATCGTGGCGGTCGCAACCTTCCTGATCACATCGTTCATCAATACGAAAGGGAAAGGCTTCTTCAAAATCATTCCTTTCCTGATCGGAATCATCGGAGGTTATGTCATCGCGCTTTTCATGGGGCTGGTCGATTTCCAACCTGTGTTGGATGCGAAATGGTTCGAACTTCCAGGATTCTATCTACCGTTCGAAACGCCATGGTTCGGTTCTTATGACTTGTATTTCGGCCCGGAAACGTTGGCCATCATCCCAGTCGCATTAGTGACCATTTCGGAACATATCGGTGACCACACTGTCTTGGGCAAAATCTGTAACCGTCAATTCTTGAAGGATCCGGGTCTTTCCCGCACGCTCATCGGTGACGGTGTGGCGACTGCCGTGTCGGCATTCATCGGTGGACCGGCGAATACGACATACGGTGAAAACACCGGTGTCATTGGAATGACGCGTATCGCATCCGTTTCCGTCATCCGTAATGCCGCCTTCATCGCAATCGGCTTGAGCTTCTTCGGGAAATTCACGGCGCTGATTTCAACCATCCCGACATCCGTGTTGGGCGGGATGTCCATCCTGCTGTATGGTGTCATCGCCAGCAACGGTCTGAAAGTGCTCATCGAGGAACAGATCGACTTCAACCATGTCCGCAATCTGATCATCGCCAGTTCGATGTTGGTGCTTGGCTTGGGTGGAGCGGTTCTGGACATCGCGGGCATTGTTACCTTGTCAGGGACAGCTTTGAGCGCGATTGCCGGCATCATCCTGAATTTGGTTCTGCCGCATGAAGAAGCCTACAATCCCAAACATCCGCTTCAGAAAAAAGAAGAGCATAAACATAAACATTAATGCCTAAAAAACGCATCGCCACTCGGAAAACGAGTGGCGATGCGTTTTTTGCTGTCGGGATTGTCGGGTGCTCAGACCCAAAGGACGATACGAACTATCAGGCGCCCCAGACTTCGTCAGCGATCTGCTTGACCAAAGCCAGTTTCGCCCACTGTTGCTCTTCCGTCAGATTGTTGCCTTCTTCAGTCGAAGCGAAGCCGCATTGCGGGCTCAGGCATAATTGCTCCAACGGTACATACTTGGTTGCTTCAGCGATGCGCGCTTTGACTTCGTCGATATCTTCCAATTCCGGTGTCTTTGAAGTGATCAAGCCCAGGATGATTTGGCTGTCGCCTTTGTAGTAGCGTAAAGGTTCGAACCCGCCGGCGCGGTCTGTGTCGTATTCCAGGAAGAAACCATCAAAGCCGGTTTCGCCGAACAGTTCTTTCGCAACAGGCTCATAAGCACCCTCTTGTGAATAAGATGAACGGAAATTGCCGCGGCAGATATGCGTCGTGACGACCAAATCTTCAGGCAGACCAATCTGGATGCTTTTAACGTTTTCGGTGGCGACGCGCTTCAATTCATCGTAGGTTTCTTGGGAACCAAAGATTTCCAGTGCCTTGTCCGAGCAAAGGTCACCCCAGAACGTGTCATCGATCTGGATGTAACGGTTCCCCAGCGAATAGAAGTGCAGGATCGTGTCGCGGTATGCTTGCTGCAGGTCGGCAGCGTACTCCTCCAAGGTAGGATAAATGTCTTCGTTGCGGAAACCGAGACGGATCAATTGGTTCGGGCTCGGGATCGATACTTTTGCAACAGCTCTGTCGCCTACCGCCTCAGCCAAGAAGGCATAGTCGGCGAAGAAAGGGTGTTCCGGATTAAAGGCGATCTTGCCGATATTGCGCACGCTGTGGGCGCTGGTCACAACGTTGTGGAATTGTTTGCCCTGCGCCGCAAGGTAACCTTCAAAGCCCAACAGGTTCTCAAGGAAATCGAAATGCCAATAAGAGCGTCTGAACTCGCCGTCCGTGATGCCTTTGTAGCCAAGCGCAATCTGTTTGTCGATGATGCGTATGATTTCAGCATTTTCGATTTCGCGAAGGGCTTCCTTCGTGATTTTTCCTTCTGCCAGCTCTTTGCGGGCTTTTTTGATGCTTTCGGGACGCAAGAAGCTGCCTACGTGGTCTGCGCGGAACGGCGCCTTGGTTCTGTTTAAAGTTGTTTGGGTTGTCATGATCGTTTCCTTCTTTCGTCTGTTTTTTTGTAAAAAAATACGTCCTTGCGCATGATGCTGCGCAAGGACGTATGAAAGATTCATCGTGTTACCACCTTGATTCAGAAAAATCTCTCGATTTTCCCCTTAACCAGTACGCCTCAGCCAAATGCTGTTCCGGGATACTGTGATGCTGTAACGGGCATTCCCGTGGAGGGCTAAGGTTCTAAAAAAGAGCGTTCGCCGTCCACTCACTCGAAGACCATTTTCCGGATAGCATCCCTGTCCTCTTTTCAGCTGCCGAGGTTCTCTGTGCATTTCGTCCATCCGTACTTATCTTTTCAATGTGATTTTATTTTGAAATTTATATACATAATAACAAGTGGATAAGAATGAGTCAAACCTTTTTTAATTAATTTTTCATTTTGGTGTATTTTCATTTCGATTCTTTCTGTTCAAGAAGGAAATTGCAATTCATACCGTGAGGGGTTATACTTCATATAGATAGGTGTCTATATGAAGGGGTCAAGGGCGACAGAACGGGCCGGAGTGCCTCAAAAGACAGCAGGAAAAGAGGAACTGGATATGACGATTGAATACAAAACTTACGCGAAATGCCTGAAAGTCTTATCGGACGAAACCAGATTGGAAATCATGGATTTACTGTCGGAAGGGGAAATGTGCGCCTGTGCGTTATTGGATCAGTTTTCGATCACACAACCGACTTTATCCTATCACATGAAAATGATGAAGGATTGTGGCTTGGTGGACAGCAGGAAAGACGGCATTTGGGTCAAATACTCCGTGAATCATGAAAAGTTGGATGAGTTGAAGGACTTTTTTCAGACCATGGCAAAACAAAACACCACTGTATAATTCATTCGAAAGCAGGGGATGGAAATGGAAATCAAAATATTGGGACCGGGGTGCCGGAACTGCGAAAAATTGCAAGCCAATGCAGCCGAGGCGCTTAAAAAGATCGGCATGGAAGCAACCATCATCAAAGTGGAGGACCCGAAAGAAATCGCAAAGTACGGCATCATGCAGACTCCGGGGCTGGTCATCAATGAGAAGGTCGTCTCGTATGGGCGGATCCTGACGCCCAAGCATATTGCAGAGCTCCTGCAAAAGGGGCAAACAGAGAAAAAATGATCCTTGCATGGAAAAGCTGCGATAACTAGGGTTCTGCATCGGCCTTAGCGCAGCTTTTTTTCGGGGCTTCAGCATCCGGAAATAACACATTGACATTTATCTATGTATGGGCGTATACTGACATATAGATAAACATCGATGTGTTATGTGAAAAAAATACAAACTAGAAGGTGCAATTCATCATGGGAGTTTTTCAATGGTTAAATGATCAGTTATTAAAAATGCAATGGCTCAGTGATCTGGTCGGTATGCTTGTCCGGGATGTCTTCGGATTGGATCTCACCAGCAGGGTAGGCGGCAGCATCCACTTCTTCATCTACGATGTCATCAAAATCTTCATCCTGCTGTCGGTTTTGATTTTCTTCATTTCATACGTGCAAAGTTTCTTCCCGCCAGAGCGGACGAAGAAAATCCTGAGCCGATTTGATGGGATCACCGCCAATATCCTGGCGGCATTGCTGGGGACGATTACACCGTTCTGTTCCTGTTCCTCGATTCCGCTTTTCATCGGTTTCACTGGATCAGGATTGCCGTTGAGCGTGACCTTTTCGTTTCTGATCTCTTCGCCGTTGGTCGATCTGGCATCGATCATCCTCTTGGCCAGCATCTTCAACTGGAAGATTGCCATTGCGTATGTCGTTGTCGGTTTGGTTCTTGCGGTTGTAGGCGGGACCTTCATCGGGAAAGTGCATCTGGAAGATCAGGTAGAGTCCTTTGTGTTCGGCAGCCCGACGGTTGAACTGGAGGAAGCCGAGTTGACCAGGAAAGATCGGGTGGATTATGCCTTTGATCAGGTGAAGGAAGTCGTCCAGAAAGTATGGCTTTACGTGCTTCTCGGGGTCGGCATCGGGGCGGCCATCCATAACTGGATTCCCGAATCCGTCATAACGGCTCTGTTGGGTCAGGATAAATGGTATTCGGTATTGGTCGCAACGTTTGTCGGAGTTCCGATGTACGCGGATATTTTCGGGACACTGCCCATTTCTGAAGCCCTTGTTGCAAGAGGGGTCGGATTGGGGACCGTATTATCCTTCATGATGGGCGTAACGGCATTGTCCTTGCCGTCGATGGTCATGCTTAAGCAGGTCGTTAAGCCTAAATTGCTCGGCCTTTTCTTCGGAATCGTGGCTGTCGGCATCATCATCATCGGCTATCTGTTCAATTTCCTTGGACCGATATTTATTTAAGCAAATCAAAAAAATAATATGCAGGAGGAATCATCATGGAAATCAAAATTTTGGGTACGGGCTGCAAAAATTGCGTGAATTTAGCCAAAAACACGGAAGAGGCTTTGAAGGAACTGGGGATGGAAGCGACCATCACGAAAGTGACCGACATGAAGGACATCGCCAAGTACGGAATCATGCGCACACCGGGATTGGTCATCGACGAGAAAGTCGTGTCCTATGGTAAAGTCGCCAGTACGAAAGAAATCGCAGAATTTCTAAAAAAATAAGCAAGTTATCAAAAGTGCGGGAAAGAGAAACATCTTATCCCCGCACTTTTTTCGTTTCTTATTGAATTTAGCATTGACTATAGATAGAGGAAAATCTATATTATAAGTGTACCAACAGTTAATTGAAATCATGATCAGATTCACGTTTAAATAGAAACAGAATAAGGGGACACGAACAATGACGAATATCACTATTTTTGAACCGGAAACAAGCAGCAGCTTGTTCAGCAGCCAAGATGCCATGCGCATTGCAGCAGTAATGGAAGCCTTGGAGGGATTGGAGAATTACGAGGCATTGCTTTTCAATCTGACGGATGATGCAGATCAGTTCGCGCTCAACAAGTCCGTAAACGAAAAAATCGAGGCGGAAGGGAATAGCGTGTTGCCGATCACTGTTGTGGATGGGGCAATTGTGAAAAGCGGAAGCTATCCGACCAATGATGAAATCACCAGCTACATCGGCGTCCGCTTCATTGAAGAGACGGAAGGATCTTGTGGGTGCGGAGGCTGTGGTTGTGGCGGTTCGGAGGAATCTTCTGAGGCCGAAGAAAAGACCGATTGCTGTGGCGGACATGGTCAGGGTGGCTGCGGTTGCGGCGGACATGGACACCACCATCATGAGGAAGCTGCAACAGCAAGTGAAGGCTCATGCGGTTGTGGGAATGGCGGCTGTTGCTAACACGCATAAAAAAGACTCGTATCTCGGGACATTCCGGATCGAGTTTCTTTTTCCGCGATAGATAGAAAAACTTCTATATAAAAGGAGTATCAGCAATCATGGATTATGAAAATTATGCAAAAGTCGCAAAAGCTTTGGCTGACCCGAAGCGCGTCAAAATTGTCGATATGCTTTCCTGCGGGGCCATGTGTGCCTGCGACATACTGGAACACTTCGATTTTACCCAGCCAACTTTGTCCCATCACATCAATCTGTTGGTGAAGGCGGGACTGGTGACGACAGAAAAATCCGGCACGTGGCATTATTACGATCTGAATAAAGACGCCTTCGAAAAATTCAAAGTGGACACGGTGGAACTGATGGCCGATACACCGGCCTGCATCTGCGAACCCGTGCGTTCAAAAGCAATGTGCAGAACGGAAGCGAAAGAAAACTGATCAAGGGTTACTTGCAATAGTAAATTCCAGTTTGTAAAACTAAATTCCACGCTGGATCCGATGAAAAGCGAAATAGACAAAAAATGAATGCCGAAAAGGTCAATTTGTATGCTTTGGAACAATCATCGCATCGAATTCGGCCTTTTTTTGGGCATGACAAACCGAAGGTGAAGATTCTGCGTTTTTTCGCAAGAGTAAATTCCACCCCTAAAAGATATTTTATTGTGGACAATGTTCTGCTGCTATTTACTGATTAGAATGGGATTCCTTCCTCTTCAAAGCTGTTTTTGTTCAGCGGACCTTCTGAAAGGCGGGATACTTTGTTTTCCAGATCGAACACAGTCTGGCGTAACGCAAGCACTTCTTCCAAAAGGAAATCAATGGTTTCAGAAGCGGTCAATAGGTACTCTCGGCCCTGTTCATCGTAAAGCGGGAATCGTTTAGTTGCCATCTGACAAACCTTCTTTCTTGAATAGCGAGGGGGATAGGTTTATTGTATGAGGTGGGATTAGTTCTATACCCAAGTTACGGAGGAAATCAGCTCCGTAAAGGAAGCTAAACGACTCCGCAGGGGATTTGTCGTTTAGCTTTTGTCTTGCGTAGGAATTGATATGACAGGCCAACAGTTGGACATCCTCTTGCGTGAGCCCATCAAAGCTGGTTCCTTTAGGCAAGGCGTACCGGATTAAGGTATGGTTCTTCTCAATCTGCCCCTTTTGATAAGGGGCGTTGGCATCACAGTAGAAAATTTTTGTCCGTTGGTTGGCTTCCAGGGCTGTGGGGTTTGAAAACTCGCTGCCATTGTCCGTTAGGACAACCGGAAACAACTTGCGGAAGACCGCTTCGCCTAAGTCTTCCTCCAACTTATTAAAAACATCGATGACAGTCTGGGACGTGTTGCGGTCACGCAGGTACATCAACATCAGGTGGCAGTTCGTGAAGTGGAGGGTGAGGAGAACTTTCCCTCCTTTTCTGCCTTCTACGGTGTCCATTTGGACAGTCGCAACGTCTTCCTGTTCTTCCATGTACCGTTTGTAATCCACCATCGTTCGGCCAGTACGGCAAGCTTTGTCGATTTTCTTTTCGACCTTCTTCTTGCGCAACCGGAAACGTGGTTTACGCACTAAATCAATGTTTCTGGCTTTAAGGTAGCACCGGTCAACCAGCGTGTAGAGGGTCCTTTCGCAAATCTGCAGTCGGTCGGCATTGTGTACGCAAATGTGATGAATCGATTGGTTTTGTTTGATCAGTGGCGACACAAGCGCGTCCACATACGCAAGCTCCTCTTCTGTCAGGCTGATGCCTGTACGGGAATCAGACAAAGTCTGTGCGTAAGTCTGTTGGGCTTCCTGTGCTTTATAGAAAGACTTCATCAGGGTACAGGAATCCCTCGTTTTGCAGCCGTTGCAGACATACGGGGATTGATTGAGGCGCGGGCAAAGTTCTTCCTCAAAGTCGGCGCAGACACTGTTGCACTGATTGCAGAGGCTGCAGGATGCCTTCCGGCATTTCTTATTGGCGCAAAGGCTAGTGATGGTGCAGTGTTGGCGATGGATGCAGCGATTGGGGATGCGGCCCTGGCCCACATAGTATCTGCTCTGGCGATGCCGTCTGACTTCTTTGGAAATGGTGGTCGGGTCTTTGTCTAGGGAGCGGGCGATGGTACGGAAGGAGTGGCGTTTTTCGAGTGCGTGTTGAATGGCGTAACGATCTTCAAGGGTTAAATGTTTCTGTGTTGCCATAGGTGAACACTTCCTTCTTTTGTAAGTGAGGAAGCAAAACATTATCCACCTAGAATTATAGGCTGTTTGCAGGAGTGAATTCCACTCCTGGCTTTGCAGAAGTTAATTCCGTATTTTGAACCACTCAACTGGAATTTAGTTTTTCAAATAACAAAAACTGATCAAGTGACTCAAAAATAGTGCTCTAAAGAGCGCAAAACAATAAATGGGGGTATAATAAAAATGAGTGGAAAAGAGCAAACAAGCATTTCCTTCTTCAATAAATATTTGAGTATCTGGGTAGCAAGTTGTATGGTGGTGGGGGTTTTGATCGGTAAATATCTGCCGGCCATACCTGAATTCTTCGGGAAATTCGAATATGCGAATGTATCGATCCCGACGGCCGTGTTGATCTGGGTCATGATTTATCCGATGATGATGAAGGTGGATTTCCAAAGCGTCCGGGATGTCGGAAAGAGTCCGAAAGGACTTTATGTCACTTGGGCAGTGAACTGGCTGATCAAACCGTTCAGCATGTACGCCATTTCCGCTTTTTTCTTCTTTGTCGTCTTCAAGAATTTCATTACGCCTGAGTTGGCGACTGAGTACTTGGCCGGTGCGATTCTCCTCGGAGCTGCACCATGTACCGCGATGGTATTTGTCTGGAGCCAACTGACAAAAGGGAATCCGGCGTATACAGTCGTTCAGGTTGCGACCAATGATCTGATCATCCTGGTTGCCTTCATTCCGATCGTCAAATTTTTATTGGGCGTCAGCAATGTTACCGTACCATGGGACACTTTGATTCTGTCTGTTGTGTTGTTTGTGGTGATCCCATTGGTCGGAGGCGTTTTGACGCGGATCTTCGTAACGAAGCAAAAAGGCGTCGCTTATTTCGAAAAGGATTTTCTTTCGAAATTTGATGGCGCGACCACAGCGGGGCTGTTGTTGATGCTGGTTTTGCTGTTCTCTTTCCAAGGGGAGGTCATCCTGGAGAACCCGTTGCACATTTTGATGATTGCCGTGCCTTTGATCCTGCAGACTTTCCTGATTTTCTTCATTGCCTATCTTGCAAGCAAAGCGTTGAAGCTTCCGCATAATATTGCTGCACCGGCCGGCATGATCGGCGCATCGAACTTTTTCGAATTATCGGTCGCGGTTGCCATCGCGTTGTTCGGAATGGATTCTCCAGCGGCGTTGGCGACGGTTGTGGGCGTCTTGACCGAAGTGCCGGTGATGCTGATTTTGGTGAAGATTGCCAATTCGACAAGACATTGGTTTCCTGGAACAGAAAATAGTGTAGTGAATCCTGTAAAAACGGTAAAATAAGCCACTTTAACTGAGAAAAGGAGAGTTTTTATGAAAATCATCGTAATCGGTTCGGTAGCCGCTGGAACATCCGTAGCGGCCAAAGCAAGAAGAAATACGGAAGAAGCAGAAATAGTCGTCTATGACCAAGGGAAGGACATTTCCTATTCCGTCTGCGGTATCCCCTACAAAATCGGCGGGGAAGTCGATTCAGTGGATCGCCTGACGCCGCGGGATGCGAAATGGTTCAAAAAGAGATATGATGTCTCCATCTTTACGGAACATAAAGTGACAAAAGTGGATCATGAAGCCAAAAAACTGCAAGTGAAAGATCTGAAGACCGGCGAAATCAAAGAGGACGTTTATGATGTGCTGGTTTTCGCGACAGGTGCGGCTCCGCTGACGCCTCCACCTTTCGATCAGACTGAATATGATAATGTCTTCCACGTCCGCAACATCCAGGACCTTCGTGACATAGAAAGTTATTCAGAAGCGAACCAACCGAAAAAAGCGCTGATCATCGGTGCCGGTTTTATCGGTCTGGAAATGACCGAGCAGCTTGTGCAAAAAGGGTGGGATGTCACCATCGTTCAGCTGGAGAATCAAGTGATGCCGACGATGGATGCGGATATGGCTTTCCGCGTGGAGGAAGTGCTGATGGCCAATGGGGTGCATTTGCACCTTGGGGATACCGTCCAGGCCATCGAAGGTGATGGGACCGTAAAAAACGTGGTGACGACTAAAGGTGCCACCATCGAGACGGATATCGTCATCCTGGCTGCCGGCGTGCGTCCGAACACCCAGTTGGCGAAGGAAATCGGCGTCACGATCGGAGCGACGGGTGCGGTCGCCGTCAACAGCAAAATGCAGACGAATATCCCGGATGTATATGCAGTCGGAGACGTCGCCGAAAGCTTCTCCGTCATCACAGGCAAACCGATTTACCGTCCATTGGGCTCCACGGCCAACAAGATGGGACGGATCGCCGGGGATGTGATTACAGGAGGAAATCTGGAACACCGCGGGGTGCTGGGTACCGGCATCTTCCGCGTATTCGATCTGCATGTCGGCCAGACTGGCATGACCGAAAAAGAAGCGAAGACAGCCGGTTATTCCGTGGAAATCCTTTATAATATCAAGCCGGACCACGCCGAATACCTTGGCGGCAAGGAACTGATCATCAAGGCATTGGCGGATAAGGCGACCGGACGCGTCTTGGGCGCACAAATCTTAGGAACGCAAGGTGTGGACAAACGGATCGATGTCCTCGCGACGGCCATCACCTTCAAGGCGAAAGCCGAAGACCTGTTCCATCTGGATCTGGCCTATGCACCGCCGTTCGCAACAACAAAAGACCCGATCCTTTATACAGGTATGGCTTTGGATAACGCCTTGCACGGCAATCCGTTGATGACGCCGGCCCAGTTGGTCGAAAGGCAGCAAAAAGGCGAAACTATCCAGGTGGTCGACACACGATCAGCCAAGGATTTCGAGAAAGGCCACGTCCAAGACGCGATCCACATCCCGTTAGGGGAACTGCGTGCACGCTCCGGGGAACTTTCCAAGGATATCCCGACAGTGACCTATTGCAACAAAGGCGTGACCGGTAACGCCGGTCAGAATGTATTGCTCAATTTAGGCTTCCAAGAAGTCTATAACCTTTCGGGCGGAAACAAAAATTATCAAAGTTACCTCAAAATGCTGAAGCGAAAAAACTAAAAGGTGAGGCGCTGAATGTATGCGTAAAAATGGAGAATCCAAAACGGGTTCTCCATTTTCTTTGGATTAAAATCTGATTAGGGGTGGCAATTGTCAAAACGAGTGATAGAATAAAAAGTAAGTCAAAAGTAAGTAAAATGTTGGGAGGATGAATGCATGAATTATGATTTTGAAACGCCCGTCAACCGGAGCAATACCGGATCCGAAAAATGGGCAGCCATGTACAGAAGCAATCCGAATGTGGGAAAGGATGTTTATCCTTTTTCTGTAGCGGATTTGGATATAAAGACAGCACCGGAGATCGTCAAGGGACTGCAGGCATATATCGAAACAGCCGTGATGGGCTACGATCTGCCGACCGAAGACTATTACCAAGCAATCATCAATTGGATGGGGAATCGCCATGATTGGAAAATAAAGAAGGAATGGATCATCTGCACACCTGGCATCATTGCGGCGTTCTATTCCGCTATTCGGGCGTACACCGAACCGGGCGACGGCGTCCTTTACATGGGGCCGGTCTATTACCCGTTCATGAAGTCGATCAAGAACACGAAACGCAGGCTCATCAACAATTCGCTGGTCCGCAATGACGATCGCTACGAAATTGATTTTGAAGGCTTGGCCGAGAAAGCCAAAGATCCGAACATCAAACTGATGCTGTTCAGCAATCCGCATAATCCGGTCGGCCGCGTCTGGACCAAAGCGGAACTGGCGAAAGTGATCGATATCTGCGCCGCCAATGATGTTTTGATTTTGGCAGATGAAATCCACCATGATCTGATCATGCCCGGCCATGTGTTCACTCCGATGGCAGCCATATCCGAAGCAGCAGCGAGCATTTGCATCACGGCAACCGCCGCCAGCAAGTCCTTCAATATCGCAGGCCTGCGCAATTCCAATATCATCATTTCGAATCCGAAGCTCCACACGGCTTTCAAGATGGATATGGAAATGACCGGCATCGGCGGAGGAACCAATGTCATCGGCTTGAAGGCGACAGAAATCGCCTACACGGCAGCCGAGGACTGGTTGGAAGCGTTCAAAGCTTTGATCTGGCACAACCATGAGACGTTAAAGGATTTCTTGGCGAAGGAACTGCCGGAAGTGACTGTCTTCGATCTGGAAGGGACTTATCTGCAATGGATGGATTTCAGTGCCTTCGGGTTGTCGCACAAGCAGTTGGAAGAAATCATGGAGCAAGAGGCGCAAGTGTTCCTGGATGAAGGCTATATATTCGGGGACGAGGGTCGCGGCTATGAAAGAATCAGCCTAGGTGCCCCAACGAAAACGCTGATGGAAGCGATGGAGCGCTTGGTCACAGTCATGAAAAAATACCGAAAACATAATCAATAGAGAAACTGGGGCTGTCTCGTTGGGTCAGCTCTTGCTTTAGTGGGAACGCACGAGCAGCAACGCGCTGCTCCGGAGCAGAGGCTCGCTCGAGAAGTTGTTTCCCCCGGCCAACCGGAATCCGGTTTTGCATAGAACGAATATCTAAAGAATTTCATAAAATTACAGCAACGTAAGCATCCTTCATCCTTTCTTCACAATCTGATGCTATACTGTAGAGTAACTAAAAGAAAGGTTGATGAAATATGTTGTATCCATTCTTCGATAGCACCTATATATTAATCCTCCTCGGTATCGTGGTTTCCATGATCGCGTCGGGATTCGTCAAACGTACATTCAATACCTATAACCAAGTGAAAAGCCAAAACGGTTACACCGCTACGGATGCAGCGCGCTTCATTCTGGAACAGTCGGGCATCCATGATGTACGGATCGAGCGCGTCCGCGGAGATCTGACGGACCACTATGACTCGCGCGCAAAAGTGCTGCGCCTTTCCGACACGACAGCCAACTCGACTTCGGTTGCGGCAATCGGCGTCGCTGCCCATGAAGTCGGTCACGCAATCCAGGACCAAAAAAATTACATTCCGTTGCGCTTGCGTGCCGGTTTGGTCCCAGCCGCCAATTTCGGCCAGACGCTTTCCATGCCGATGATCATGATCGGCGTGTTCGCAGGCATGAACCAGACATTCCTCAATTTGGGGATCCTCTTCTTCTCGTTCAGTTTTCTCTTCCAAGTGGTCACGCTGCCTGTTGAATTTAATGCTTCCGGGCGTGCGCTGAAGATTCTGTCGAACGGCGGTATCCTGAATGCGCAAGAAGTGCCGAAAGCCCGCAAAGTACTTGTCGCAGCAGCCATGACGTATGTCGCGGCTGCCTTCATGAGCTTCCTGCAACTGCTCCGTCTACTATTGCTTTTCGGCGGCGGAAGCAACGACGATTAACCAACAGGAGCGCGATTAGTCCGCCTTCCATCCGAAAAAGCTGCTTCGGTCCATTCCAACGGACCAGAGCAGCTTTTTTTGTTGTGCTGGATCCCCTGAAAGGCGGCCATTAAACTTGTTATCTCGGGGTGGCTATACTATAATCATGTTAGCATTTTGGAAGTCTATATCAGAAAAGAATTCCAAATATAACTCTGGAAGCAGGAGCAAATAATGAATCCTAATAAACAATCTCAAGACAAGCGCATCTTAGCCACAAAGAAAAACCTTTTGCATGCGTTGATAACACTGCTGGAAGAAAAATCGATCGATGAAGTGACGGTGAGGGAACTCACCCAGCGTGCAAAAGTGAATCGGGGAACTTTTTACCTGCATTATGTAGACAAGCATGATCTGCTGGAGAAAAATATCGATGCGCTGATCCTGGAACTCCAGGACAGAGGGAAGGCCATCACGAAAACGGCTCTGTCCGGGGCATCGGATACGGAATTCAGGCAAAAGACGGTAGAGGCATTCACGGATATCTTCAGCTACATCAGAGAAAATGAACGCTTCTTCAGTGTTCTTTTCAACGGGAGAAGCAGCTATTCCTTTCCGCTCAAATTCAATACCTACTTGAGGGGACGCTTGGAGGAACAGCTGCGGTCGAAAAAAACCGTCATACCTTATGAACACTGGATCACCGCCGTTTCCTTCGCCTATCAAGGGATGATCTACTCCTGGGTGACGAACGGTATGAAAGATTCGCCGGAACGGATGGGCGAGTATGGGTATTATTTCATTTCCCAAAGCGTGGTGGAAATTACCAGAGGAACGTAATTGTTCCACAATAAAGTATGCTTGCGGTCGAGCGACAGGGGGAAACATCATGGGAAGAGGAAACCTTGATTTGAATGTGGTTCAGGAAATACTGAACAAGACAAAAGAAGAAGTTGAAAACATGCATCCCGTCAATATTCTGCTGGCGGGGAAGACGGGCGTCGGTAAGAGTACGCTGATCAACAATGTCTTCCGGGAACGGATGGCTGAGACTGGCATCGGGAAACCCGTCACGAAACACTTGCGTCGGATCGCGAAGGAAGGCATGCCGATCGCGTTGTACGATACGCGCGGACTGGAATTGGGACATCCGATCCAAACCGAGGTAAAACAGGAGATCATCGAGGCCATCAAGCAGAGCCAAAAGGAAGGGTCCGATAAAGCGATCCATTTGGTCTACTATTGCATCAATGCGCATTCCTCCCGCATCGAGGAATCCGAGATCGCCTTCATGGAAGAACTTTCTGGCTTGCTGCCGGTCCTGGTCGTCCTGACGCAATCGATCGGACAGACTGCGAACGAGCTGAAGAAATACATCGAAAACCTGAACTTGCCGATCTCCGGTGTGCTGAACGTGATGGCGGAACCTTATGCCATCACGGATGAACTGGTGCTTCCGCAGAGCGGATTGAAGGAATTGATCGAGCGGACGTTCGCACTGCTGCCGGAGGAGACGAAAGAGGCTTTTAACAATGCCCAACAGGTGGATATCGCGCGTAAAGCGAAAGCATCCCGAAGTTGGGCGACCAAATACATTGCGACGACATTCGGCGTCGGTTTCACACCGATTCCTTTTTCCGATGCGACTGTCCTGGTGCCGATGCAGATCGGCATGCTTGCCCACATCACCGCCATCTTCGGTATTTCGATGGACAAAGCCGCCATCACCAGCGTGATTGGCGCTGTCGGCGGAACAGGCGGAGCCACTTATTTAGGGCGGTACATCGTCTCCAACCTGCTGAAGCTGATCCCGGGTGCGGGAACGATCGTCGGAGGGGTCATCAGCGGCGCGACGGCTGCTGTGTTGACGACTGCGTTGGCGATGAGCTACATCGAGGTGTTGACAGTCGTGGCAAAAGGTGAAAAGGACGGCAAGTATCCGGATCTCAGCAACATCGAGACGCTGATGCGCGAAAAAATGCAGGAGCGCCTGAAAATGGGAACCAAGGATCAGGACGTCAAAGAAGTATTGGACAATCTGAAGAAGAGCAAGCCATTGAAAAAATGGCTGAAAAAATAGAAAAACACAAAAACGCGGACAATTTCATGTCCGCGTTTTTGTGTTGGGGCCGGAACTCCGGTTAAGGCAGGCTTCGCCGGAGGATACCGGGAGAAAAAAGGCCGGAACTCCGGCCAGAACGCCCCCACCGGAGAACACCGGCAGAACGGCAGTCACTTCTCCGGCCAGGTCACTCTTCACCGGAGAAGGCGCCAGCCCGCAAGCCGGCTGCATTTATCCGATAAAAAACGCACAGATAGCCGGCTGTGCGTTTTTTCAACATACCTGATTTTAGATTCCAGTTACGTTCAGCGGCCGTTTTAATGGGCCTCTTTTCAGTGCGAAAAGGTAACAGAAGCCGTAAACGATGGCCAGTCCCATCATCGTAAACATGCCAATTGTATATGAGCCGGTCACGTCATAAACGGCTCCCCATAGCGGGCCGGAGATGGACATGCCGATGGAAGGCGCCATACCGAGGATGGACCAGATACGCGGGTAATCGCCGACACCGAAGACTTCGCTCACGACCAAAGGCGTCAACACCGCCGGCCCGCCGAGTCCGAACGCAAGGATGAACATGACGACCGATAACGCCAAGAAAGAGCGGGTGGTCGCAAGGAAGAACAAGGCGATCACCATGCAGACGACAACAACCGTAAGGGTGATGGTGGAATCGATTTTGTCATTGATGGCCCCGACCGAAATGTTGGCAATGATCATGCCTGTCATGACGAGCGAGAACAGCGTGCCGACCTGTCCGGATGTGAAATTCATTCCGCTGAAGTGTGCAGGCAAGTGTTGCATCATCCCGCCTCCAAAAGCGGAAAGGAAAATGCCTATGAACAGGATGTAAAACGGTTTCATCTTTTTTGCATCTTCATAAGGGACGGACAAATCATGTGTAGGTTCATCGCTTTCGTTTTGGGCGGACAGTTCAGCTCCATAAGCGTTCATGCCGATAGTGCCGGGGTTTTCAACCAGCAAAAAGAGGCCGTTCGGAACAGTCAAGAGCGCGAAAAGTCCAGCAATCAAAAAGTAGCCCATGCGCCAACCGAAATTATCCAGAAATGCCGGCATGATCATCGAAACGATGGCTCCCGCAAGTCCTCCGGAGGCGTTCAATAAGCCCATCATCAATCCTTTTTTGGCAGTGAACCAATTGTTGATCAGTAAAATTGCCAGAAACATGGTGATCGGCATCATGAACAACCCGAGGAAAATGCCTCCCAAATAAAATTGCCATAAACGGGTGGCGAATGCCAACCAAACAAATCCAAGCGAAACCCAGAGGCCTCCACCGATCAGCAAGCGCTTTGCTCCAAATTTAGGGAGAAATTGCCCGATCAGGGGAAGTACGAAAACGCCGGTCAAAGTCGACAGGCTGATGTAAAGCGAAAAAGCACTGCGGGTGAATCCTAATTCCGTGGTGATGGGCTCGACGAAGAAACCGACCGCATTCCCGGCAATGTACATGGCCATGATCAAAAAGGCCGCAGAAAAAAAGGATAAATAGTGGCGTAAGGTCATATGATAGTTCCTCTCTACATCAAAATAGGTCAAATATGCTTGTTGGCAGAATTTCCGTATAACAAAAAGGCATCCCACAATATGGAATGTCGTTTCGTGAAACCGAATACATGTATCTGCATATAAAATTCTATATCAATAATCAACGAAAAGCAATAGGGTGTCAAAAAAAACGTCACACCCGTGAGGATGTGACGTCAGAAAGAGGCTGATTCTTTTTAAGCTTACTCTGCATATTAGCCGGGATTTCAGTCTTCAAAATGCAACTGCAGTTGCGGCACTTGGAAGAAATGCTGGAGTGCCAATGCGATCCCGCCCAAAAGAGCCCCGTTTTCCCCGAGTGTGGACAAACTCACCGGGACGTATTGGCCTGTTTTTTTGTTCAATTCCGTTTGGATTGCTGTCACACATTCCGGCAACGAACGGAAAAGCTCCCCATTCAGATAGATTTTTTCCGGATCGAGCAGGCTGACGACATTGCTGATCGCGATGCTCATATGCAGCACGAGATGGTCCACTACGCTTTTGGCTTCTTCATCGCCGGATTTGTACAACGCAATCAGATCGGCCAGCTGAAGCGAGGGGTCCTTCTTGATATCCTTGGTTTCCGCGACCAAAGCAGCCGTCGAACAATATTGGTTCAGGCAGCCCTGTTTGCCGCAGTCGCAGTCTTTCCCGAACGGGTAGAGGATGGTGTGACCCAGATTGCCCGCCAGGCTGTGTTTGCTGCGGAATAGTCGGTTCTGAAACAAAATTCCGGAACCGATGCCTTCATCCAAATCGATGCTGATGATGTTCCCCGGAGAGTGGGCGAATACCGCTTCGGCAATCACCGCCAGATTGTTCTGGTTTTCCAGATAGATCGGGCAGTCGATAGCATCGCTCTCCAGATGTTTGGCAGTCAGATGCTCCAACATTTTGTTAGTTGATGCTACTATCTCATCTTCATGCACAAAGCCGTCGATGGACACAACAATACCCACGAAGCGAAAAGGCGTCTTAGCGAGCCCCTTCCTGTGGTAGAGCACGACTTCCTCGATGCTGTCGATGATATTGCTGGCCTCCACTTTTCTGACCAAATCATACTGGGCGACGATCTTGCCTTGAAGATTGCAGACGAGAGAAGAAATCTTTGTTTGTGTAATGGTCAAACTCATCGCGTATCCGCCATTCGCGTTCACCTTCAACAACACCGGTTTTCTCCCGCCAACGATGGAACTTTGACCTGTACCGAGTTCGACGACAAGTTTTTCCTTGAGCAGTTTTTTGACAATTTCTGATACGGTTGCCTTGTTGAGTCCGGAATCATGAGAGATGGCCGCTCGTGAAGTATTGGGATGATTGATGATTGCTGTCAAAACGATGGTTTCGTTTTGTTCCCTGATTGTGTTGCGGTTGACGATCATGGTGTGTCACACCCTTTACAAATTTTTTTGAGTTTTGGGCGCAAAAAGGTGATGGACCTGAAAAATATACAAAGAAAGGCCATCTTGTTGCAGAGTCGAACGTGTTCCGGAAAGTCTCCAAGAGGTGGAAATGCCTTGTATAGTCGTCAGAAGCATGGTTTTGAAGGCGGTTACAAAGGTGGTGAAGACAAAAGTGGGCTCGTTAAAGAGCGATGGTAGGGGGGACAGGCACTGCGGGCATTCGTCTTTGGTTACATTTTAACACTTTTTGGTGATAATTGCGAGTTTGGATGACCGCCAAACCCAATTAACAAGCACTTTTTTTCAATTGGGGAAAGAGATTAAGCGTTTTCTGGATTATGGTCTCTGAGTCATTGTCATTTATTTGAAAAATCGGTAAAATGAAAGGAATCGTGGGAGGTGGTTGGAGAATGTTGGGTTTGAACGCAATTGAATGGATGATGCTGATTGTTGCGGCCATCATCATCGGTTTTTCAAAAACAGGCATACAAGGTGCGACAATTCCGGCGGTGGCGCTTGTGGCGGTCCTATTCGGCGGGAAGACATCAGCCGGAATCATGTTGCCGATGTTGATGTTGGGGGATCTGATTGCCATATTCCAATACGGAAAACAGGGTAAATTCAGTGACGTCCTGAAACTGCTGCCCGCAGCCGTAATCGGTATCGCCGTCGGGGCCATCACGGGCAATTATCTCGATGACGAGCAATTCAAAGCCTTGATGGGCATTGTCGTATTGATTTGCTTGGGGTTATTGGTCTACCGAGAGGTGGCCAAAAGAGTTTTGCCGCTCCCGAAGAATCCGATTTTCCACTGGATGGTCGGAGCTGTCAGCGGTTTTTCTTCGATGGTTGGGAATGCCGCAGGGCCAATATTCAACGTCTATGTGCTGTCGCAGGACCTAACCAAGAATAAAATGATCGGAACGACTGCTTGGTTCTTCCTGGTGATGAACCTCGTGAAATTGCCTTTTCATATCATCATGTGGGGGACCGTCACTTGGGGAACGCTCCGGTACATGCTGCTGATGATTCCATTCATCGCATTCGGCAGCTTGTTGGGCATCAGATTCGTCAGAAAAATCAATGAGACGTGGTACAAACGCATCATCATGATCATGACCGCGATTGCGGCAATCCGTCTCTTCATATGAAAAAAAGATGCCTCATGAACGGACTTTGGTCCCGCCATGAGGCATCTCTTTCGTAAGCCTAAAAAACCTGACTGCAGGTTTTTGTTAATTGGCTTGATCGATCTCGACTTCATCAGCCGGATCGACCGCCCCACGCAACGCCCGTTGGTTATCCCGATGAAGATGGAAGGCTTCCAGAATGGGAACCAGTATCGAAGCGACAAGGCCGCCTGAAAAGCCGTTGTTGTAGAGGTTGACACCACCGTGGAGATAACCGATATTCATGACCAACGTCAGATGCATAGCTCCGGCAATGATGCCCGCTATATTTCCGTAACGACCGGCCAACGGCGCCAAAGTAGTACCGAACAGTGCCGAAATCAGGACGATGGTTGATTGATTATCCTGATAATTGAGCCGGCCCATCAAAGTGACCCCGATCAGGATCGGCAGGACATTCTTGATGTTTTTCCCGAAGGCACCGAAACCTACGACTGTGAGGATTCCCCCCAAAACCGGACCGTTGATTTCTCCACCCATAAGCAGAATGTAAGTCGTAGACAAGAAACCAAGCAAAGACATGTTGATGAGCGTCGCACCCAAACCGCCAAGCTCCAGGTAATCAGTGGACAGTTGGCCCGAATGGCGCATGATCCGCTTCAATCCTTTGAAGCTCCATCCGTTGAGCCACAAACCGATCAGGAACATGCCACTGAAAAGTGAATAGAGCAGCAATGAAAAGGGCCCGTTGTAGCCGCTGGCAAGGATGTTCACCGTTTCGATCTCGAAGCCGAAGTTGCGCATCAGGGAGATGAAGACTGTTCCGATGATACCGCAGGTGAAGCCGATGTTATAGAGGCTGAATCCTCTTGTGAAGGTAACGAAATGATGCGCCAGTGGGGGAATCAGGAAGCCGGAAACAAAACCGGCGCCCAGCCCCAGGAGCACGCCATAGGGTTGACCGATGCCGAGGCTGAAAGAGAGCTCGCTGACCAACGGTGCCAAGGCGGTCCCGAAAAGGGCGGCCAGCAACGATTTGTGCATCGGTACTTTTGTGACTTTTGCATACGTGAAGGCACCGATGCTGATCGGCATGGAATTGAATAAGTTCTTGCCGAAAAAGGCAAAGCCCGCAATCGTCAATATGCCGGCTATGACGGGTCCATTTATCTTGGCATCCGCCATCCTGACGATCCATAGGGCCTGCAACGTCATCAACGAAACGTTGAATAATGCCGCTCCGACGTTCGTCAATGCCATATAATCCGTCAACAGATTAGCCGGAGAGGCCATGATGGTGAGGTTGCCTTCATAGATTTCCCGTGGGCTATTGAACAGGAAGGCCACACCGCCCATCAACAAGGCGAAACCGGTCAATAACCTAAATTTTAATCGCTCGTAGAGTTCCTCTGCGCCACTCATAGTAGGCTGTCTTTTCTGTATCATTAGTGTCCCCCAATCTTATTGTGTTGTAACTGATTAATGAAAATGAAATATGGAAATTGCTTTTTGTCACTACGGTAAGAACCCAAGCTGACAAAATCATGTAAACGTTAACTTACATTTAATTATACAGGTCCGCAGCGACTCTCACAATATTTATTTTCAATTTTACTAAAATCCACTAATATTTCAACAGGAAGTACACAAACGGAACAATCTGTGCTGAACATTTGGTCCAAAAGGCAACGCCTGATCCAAAAAAGGTCGCACTTTTGTTCCGATTCAGACCGGATTGGTTTACTTTCGGATATATACCGCTACAATATAGAGAGAAGATACAATCATTTAGGGGGAAGAAGTATGCTGACAATCGGATACATCGGAAACGGGAAAAGCACAAACCGTTATCATTTGCCGTTTTCTTTATCAAGAAGCAACATCAAGGTCAAAACGATCTATAGCCGGAATCCGGAGAAGAGTGATTGGGAAACAATCGAAGGCATCCACTACACTGGAAATATCGCGGATGTGCTGGAGGACGATGACATCCAATTGGTGGTCGTCTGCACGCATACGAATTCCCACTACGAGTTCGCCAAACAGGCGTTGGACCATGGCAAAAATGTGCTGGTCGAAAAACCGTTCATGGCAACTTCCGAAGAAGCGGCCGCCATTTTTGCCTACGCGAAAGAAAAGGGCTTGCTGGTCCAGTGTTACCAGAACAGACGCTACGATTCGGACTTCCTGACGACGCAGAAAATCATCGAAAGCGGCAAATTAGGCGATCTGTTGGAAGTCGAGATAGCCATCGATTACTATCGCCCGGAAATTCCCTTGTCGATCGACAGTTTCACCAAGGATACCAGCTACCTGTACGGAATCGGCAGCCACACCATCGATCAGGTCCTTTCCTATTTCGGCAAGCCGGACAGGATCCACTACGATGTGCGGCAATTATTGGGACCAGGCCGCATGAACGATTACTTCGATTTGGATTTCCACTATCAGAATCTGAAGGTTTCCATCAAATCCAGCTTCTTCAGGCTGAAGGAACGTCCGAGCTTTGTCGCTTACGGCAAAAAGGGTATGTTCGTGAAACAGACCCGGGACCGTCAAGAAGAGCACCTGAAGCTGTTCCACATGCCGAACAATTCCGATTTCGGTGTCGATCTGCCGGAACATTACGGGGTTCTGACGTATATGGATGATGAGGGCGTCTACCATGAAGAGAAAGTGGTCTCCGAAAAAGGCGATTACGCCAGAGTCTATGATGACCTGTACAACGCAATCGTGAACGGTGCGGAAAAAGTCACCAAGGATGAGGAAACCCTGCTGCAGATGGAAATCATCGAAACAGGGATAGAAGGCATGGTCTGAGGAGAAAGAAAATGAAAGATACCATGGGCAGCCTCGTTGAGGTGGCCCATGGTTTTTTCTGCTTGTCTGGTAACTTTCTTTGCGAAGGTTCTGAGGCCAGCTGAGGCCCCAGCTCCGGGGAGCGATGCCTTCGAAGTAGTTTGGCCAACATTCCGTTTGCGTCCTCCGACGAGCGCAGCCTCTCCGGAGTTGCGGCTGAAAGTTACCGAAGAACTTCGGTGGGCGTACGCCTCACCGGAGCAGCGCACTCATATTGCTAGTATCTGAAATTGATCGGGGTTAGTCTTCTTCGGTCTTATGCCTTGCCGCAAAATTATCATCTGTAAAAACAGAAAAATCCTTGAAATGGACGTTCATGCCCATTTCAAGGATTTTTTTGTTAATTATTTAGTTTGCGCGGACATCTTTCAGGGCATCCAGAATCGCCACATCTTCCGGCGAAATGGTGAAATCAAGCTGCGCATTCTCGATGATGCGCGCTTCATGCGTGGACTTCGGCAAAGGCAGGGTATCCTTCTCCAGGCAATAACGGATGGATAATTGCGCCGGCGTCACGCCGTATTTTTCAGCCATCTGCTTGATTTCCGGGCTATCCAGAATAGCGCCGGTAGCTAAAGGTGAATAGGCTTCGACGACGATTTTGTGTGTCTTGCAGAAAGTCAGCAAGTCCTTCTGGTCGCGGCCGATGTAGAAAGGGATCTGGTTCGCCATCGGTACGATGTCGCAATTGTCCAGGATCGCTTGCAAGTCTTTGATGGAGAAGTTCGAAACCCCGATGGCGCGGATTCGGCCTTCGTCATAGAGCTGTTCCATGGCTTTCCAAACTTGGATGTTGCCTTCGGTGCAGTCCTTGCCGATTTCGTCCCATGGCCAGGGCGCATGAATCAGGTAAAGGTCCAAATAATCCAAGCCGAGATTGTTCATGGTTTCCTCGAAATGCTGCAGCGCGCCGTCGAAATCTTTTATTTGTGCGGGCAGCTTGCTGGTCACGAACACTTCTTCGCGGGCAATACCGAAATCGCGGATCGCTTTTCCAACATTTTCTTCATTGTGATAGGCATGTGCCGTATCTATGTGCGTATAACCATTCTTCAAAGCCATCGTCACCGCTTCATAGGCTTCTTCGTTGGGGATTTGCCATGTGCCGAAACCGATGTAGGGAATCGAAACCCCATTGTAAAAAGTGAATACATCTTTGTTTGCCATTCAATAACCTCCTGATATGATAACGTTTACTATTATCCAGTTTAGAGCAGTCAGCAATAGATGTAAAAGGATATACCTCGAAAAGTCAAAATAGCTTAGAAATGGATAGGGGATACGGAAGAATTATTTCGGTATTTGTCTGCAAATATGCGATTGGATCTGGTTTCGTCAGGTATAGCGACAACCGATGTCAGGGTTAATTTGAGAGCGCTTGAAAAAAATAGTATATTTTAAGCTAGGGTGGATGCTATAATTTCGCCAAGGGGGAATGGCCATGAGATTTGATAGGAATCAGTATTTACGTGAATTGGAGACGATCGTCAATATCGACAGTGGCAGCAGAAATCCTGCGGGCACACGAAAAGTGGCGGCGTTTTTGGAAGAGAAATATAGGCAACAAGGTTTTCTGACCGAGCTGGTTTCGGTCGGTCCGGAGGTTGGACCGGTTCTGGTGGCGACGAATGCGCCGGACGAACCGATCGATCTGCTTTTCATCGGCCACACGGATACTGTGTTTCTGGATGGAGAAGCGAGCAGACGGCCTTTCACGATAGAAGGAAAGCGGCTCTACGGGCCTGGTGTCTATGATATGAAAGGCTGCAGCCTGTTGACGGCCTATTTGCTGGAAAACTTGCCCGAGGAACTGAAGCGAAGCCTGAATATCTGTGTGATCCACAATCCGGATGAGGAGATCAGCTCCTTTTATTCCCGCGAAGTGATCATCGAGAAAGCGAAAAGGGCCAAGTACGCCTTCGTCATGGAGCCCAGTGCAGCGGACGGTACGATGATCAAGGAAAGAAAAGGCATCGAAAAATTGAAGATCCATTTCAAAGGCCGGCCCTCCCACGCCGGCGATGCCCCTCAGGAAGGGCGCAGCGCCATCAACGAACTGGCTTACTGGATTGTTCGCATGAATACTTTGATCGATTATGATGCCGGTGTGTCGGTCAATGCGGGCACGATCCAGGGCGGCAGCGTGCCGAATGTCGTCCCCGAGCATGCCCAGATGGAATTGGACTACCGGTACTCAAATCCCACGGACGTCACGGCCTTCTTTGATATGCTGGAGGAACTGCAGGCTCATGCCGCCGAAATGGAGATCGGCATCGACATCGAAGTCATCGGCAAGCGACCGCCTATGGTCGACGTTCCCGGAGCGAAAGCGTTGCGGAGCGTCTTCGAGGATGTCGGCAAGCAAATGGACACGTTTGTTTCGTTCAAGAAATCGGGAGGCGTATCTGATGCCAACTTGACGACCAGTGTAGGGGTTCCCACAGTCTGCAGCATCGGTCTGATTGGTGGCGGTTTCCATACGGATCATGAATACGTGGAACTGGATTCCATTGTGCAACGCTTGGAATTTTTGACCGCAGTCATAGCAGAAATGAGCCGGCGGAAGATGTTCTGTGAAAGCGCAGATCGTCTTTCCATATCTTGAATCCCAACGATGCAGGCACGAAAAATCATAAATAAAACAGTAGCGCGAAGGTCCTTTTCCGGTCCTCTGCGCTACTGTTTTTTGGATTCAGGGAGGAGTGTTCCGCGGCGGGAATACTTGCAGAAGCACACCGGAAGAACAGCACTTTTGCTGCTCCAGATGCGATAATAGAAGTATAGTATTTCAGCCGTAAATAGCGATTCGCGTAGACTATAGGCCGAACAAATGCGTGATTGGATGATTCCGGGGGATTAAGCAGAAGGGGTGGTAACATGGTGAAGATTGGTGAGAAGACAGTTGTGTCCGTAACGTGCCAAGATGTTATTCTGCAATTAGCTGAGCAGTATTGTTCTGAAGAGGAATATCTTCATTTCGGGATGAAAGAGAATCCGAGAAAATATGTGTTGGTGACCGACGAAAAAATATACTTGATCAAATCCAAAGCGAGGACTGAAGACAGGCATAAAGAGGATGTGTTCAGCATCCAGTACACGCAGATGCGAAAAGAGGAATTGAGGATGAAGTTTGATGGCTGGTTCGTGGAAATGTCCACCAACTCTGCTGCAAAGAAAGAGCCTCATTTCCATGTCGTCTTGGATAAGATCCAAGGCTTGCGTCCGGACGAAAATGAAACTTCCTTAGAAAGTCCGCAACCCGTTTTGCCAGATTACCTGGATGCGGAAATCCACTGCTTAAAAGAAATATTGGCGGAAGGCCTCATCACGCTGGAAGAATACGAGAGCGTGAAGGACAGACTTTCGGAAATCTAAATAAGCAGTCGGTTCTGCGGAGTCGCGATACAGAACATATTAAGAAAAAACCATGGAGCTGTCTCGTTTTCGAGAGAGCTCCATGGTTTTTGTGGTTTGGTACTATGATTGTTTGATCTGGGGTTCAAGTTCGTGGCGGAATTCCCCGCCAAAGCGCTTTTGGCGGGGAAACGGACAACTTCTCCTGGAACTAAACTCAGATTGCCAAGCCAGTTCTTTTGAATGTGTTGAACTGATCCCGCAAGAGGGCGCGCGTCAGGTGATCTTCGAGCGTCACGTTCAGATTCGGCAGTTTTGCGATATTGTAGATGTCGTTTGTATCTTCCACGAGCACCCAATTGTTCAATACCTTCACGACGATGGAGGACAGCGGTTCTGCGTTGCTGCACTTGAACAGTGTATCGTCCACAAATTTTTTGAAAGGATTGACCAACTGTTCTTCCGGCAGCATGTTCTCCGCCAAGTCCAAGGCATCTTCCCGATAAATCGTGAATTCTTTCTCATAAACGGGTGGGGATTGTTTGATGAGCTCGTAATCCCGTTCCTTGATGTAGGCCAAGGCATCCTGGTATCCTTTGCGGTATTCCTTAGTCGATTTGATGCCGCTGTTCATATAGGTTTTGGCTGCGATGACTTCTTCCAATGAATCTTCAGGGATCAACCAACCCTCTTTATTGCTGAATTTCACTGCATCCTTGATTTTTCCTTTGCGGATCCATCTGCGGACCATCTCTTCTGAATGGGTGATGTTTTTTTTGCTGAGTATTTTGACTGCTTCGGCTACGGTAAGCACTATTCATTCCTCCGTTATTACTTGTTTAGTTGGTTCTATAGTAGCATTAAGCTTTCGGGATGTGGTGTTTCTTTTGTGTACTCCCAAATATAGTACAGAGAAAAAACACTTGTCGGATGCAAAAAAGTCTACTATATCAAGCGAGTGTTTTT
The DNA here is from genome assembly GCF_963675415.1 of uncultured Trichococcus sp. NCBI lineage: Bacteria > Bacillati > Bacillota > Bacilli > Lactobacillales > Carnobacteriaceae > Trichococcus > uncultured Trichococcus sp. The sequence continues at coordinate 557,820 of NZ_OY776220.1, read as the reverse complement.
TTAGTGTTCAAAATATCAAGCACATCATAAGTACACCTCAATATCGGCACAAATACAGAAAAGCATACTATAATGAGAGCATAAAAAGTACGGAGGTCGCATATGGCAACTATTGAAATGTACCAAAGATCTGCTTTGAAGAAATCCAATCCATTGTTAACCAAATTACGCACGACAGTCGAAACTGCTTTCTACGGCAGCAATATGCATGAAGTGACGACACTTGCCGAAGCCTATGAGTTGGCTAAAGCATCCCCGGGGGTCATCGTAACCGACCTTCCCATCAAAGAGACGGAAAAATTGGGCCTGCCTGAAGATGCCAAAGTGTTGGTCGAAAACGGCGGAAAAATAGTCGGACGGACCGCAAAAGCAAGAAGGATCGTAGGCGAGGACAAAGCGGAAGACGAGCAATTGATGGCGCTGGTCCGTGAAGTCATCTACCAAAACCGCACGAAGAAATACCACCAGACAACCGGCTATGTCGGCTTGGATGAAGCTTTCATCATCAAAGCGCACATCGCATTTCCGGAAGGCAATGAAAATAACCTCTATTCGTGGTTGTTGAACTTCCAGTGGGCCAATGACATGTACAACGAATTGTACGCGCATTCAAAAAAATATGCTGAAGGGGATATCTACATCTATACGGATCCTGACTGGCGCCATCCCGATTATCCGCTGGGCTTGGCGTATTTTGAACCAGATCATAATGTCGCTTGCATTTTGGGCATGCAGTATTTTGGGGAATTCAAAAAAGGCACGCTATCCTTGGCATGGGGGACCGCGCATCGCAACGGCTACGCTTCCTGCCACGGCGGTCTGAAGAAATTTGTGTTGGAGGACAAGAAACGCGTCTTTGCGTTCTTCGGACTGTCCGGTTCAGGCAAGTCGACTTTGACGCATTCGAAGCACAACGGAAAGTACAAAGTGAAGGTCTTGCATGATGATGCCTTCATCATCGATTTGCTTGACGGCTCGTCGATTGCTTTGGAACCGGCCTACTTCGACAAGACTCAGGATTATCCGGCTGACCATCCGGAGCAGGAGTATTTCCTGACGGCCCAGAACGTAGGCGTGACGAAGGATGTGGACGGAAAACGGGTATTGGTGACGGAGGATATCCGCAACGGCAATGGCCGCACCGTCAAGTCACGTTATGTGACGCCGGACAGAGTGGACAAGTTCCATTCGGCAATCGAGGGCGTCTACTGGATCATGAAGGATGATTCCTTGCCGCCGCTCGTCAAAATCGAGGATCCGATCCTTGCGGCCACTTTCGGAGCAACGTTGGCAACGAAACGGTCGACTGCGGAAACGGCAAGAAAGGGCGAAGACAGGGACCGGTTGGTTATAGAACCTTATGCCAATCCGTTCCGCGTCTACCCTTTGATCGAAGATTACGAGGATTTTAAAGCCCTGCTGAGCAAAGAGGCGGTGGACTGTTATATCATCAACACCGGCGCTTTCCTGAATAAGGACATCACTAAAGACATCACTCTTGGTGTGATCGAGAGCATCGTCGAAGAGACTGCCGCATTCAAACCTTTCGGTGAAGGGACCGGCTTGGCGTACTTGGACGTGCCTGGATATGAGCCGCCGCTGCAGGACGAGAACTACAAAAAGCTGATCAAGGAACGGATGACGATGCGGATTGAGTTCCTGCATACGTTCAACCAAGAACATCCCGCTTCTCCGCTCCCCGCTGAGGCTATCCATGCGTTTGATCAGATTGTCCAATCTCTGTAAATATCAGCAGGTCGCTTGATCACTGATCTGAAACGAAAAAACCAACAGCATTTTCCCCGTAAATCAGGAATAATGCTGTTGGTTTTCATTTGTTGTTGTATCAGTTTTTCTGGAGGGGAATGTTAACGAGGACGGTCAGGCCTTTTTGGGCTCTGTCCAGTCTGATCTGCCAGTCATATTTGTCGGCGATGGAAGAAACGACAAACAATCCCAATCCGGATCCGTTGCTGCCTTTCGTGGTGAAGAAGGGGTCGAACAGGTCATTGCTTTCCAATCCTTCCGCGATACCGGGGCCATCGTCTGTGATGGATAAGACCGCGAATTCCTTGCCTTTGGTTACAATCGAGCGCTTTTGCAAATCGGCGTTGCATTCGGCATCAGCTTTTTTCAGCCTGATCGTGACATTGCCGGGACGCGTATCGATCGCTTGAAAGGCGTTTGTCAGAAGGTTATACAGGACCACTTGCAAGTCCTGCTTGTCGAAGCCTTCAACCAAGATGCCGGGAGCGATATCACTCTCGACCTTGATGCTTTTCGGCGTCAGGATCGTGATTTCGGAAATGGTGTCCTTCAGCACTTGCGAAAGGTCATGCGCGGTATCTTGTTGTCCTTCACTGACCTTGGAAAAACGCAATACGTTCGTGGAGAGATCCTTGCCTTTTTCAGCCGCAAGGTAGATTTCCTTCAGTTCGCTGACCAATTCCTCGTTCTCGGCATAGTCCTCCATCAGCAGTTGGGCATTTCCCAGAATGGGTGTCAGGAAATTATTCATGTCGTGAACGATCGTCGTGGTTAAGAGTCCGATCGCTTCCAGCTTGCTTTCTTTCAGGATCCGTTTCTCCAGTCGATGGCGCTCATTCTCGAATTTTTGTTTTTCGATGAGGCGTTGGCTTTCTTCATAAGCTTGGTTCTTTTTGTTGTATCCTCTGATCAAAAGGATGAAGATTAGAATTATAGCAGAAATCAGCAATAACAGACTCAATAGGATATAATTGTTTTGAATAGGTACACGGTTGTGCTCGTAGAAATCCGAGTTCAGGGAGATGACCCAGTGGGCTGCGCCGATGTCGATCCACTCGAAGGCACCCAGTTTCAGGACCTTGGTCGGATTTTCTTCGTCCCACCAATAGGAATAATAGCTGAGCGTTCCTTCTTCTTGGGTGAGCTGGGCTTCCTCCAAGCGCCTCAGATCGGAAAGGTCCAAATCAGGGAACTGCTCCTGGCGGCCGGAGATGATGTCAAGGCCGACTTGGCTCTCGACCGGATGGATGACGACTTCCATCTCGGTGTTCTTCACCAATGGATAGCCGCTGTAGTCGCTAATATCGCTGAATATTTCCGCCTTGAACATATTTTCAAGGTTCAGCGGTGCGATGATATAACCGTTGGTTTGGCCATCGGCTGCAACGATGGAGGAGTAAAGGTTGACAAAAGATTGGTTCTCCAGAAAATATTCGCTGCTGTTTTGGACGAGCGACCCGCTGTTGAGCAAGGATTCGAGACTCGGGTCTGCTTTGAGATAAGACCCAGCAACTTCTTCGGGAAGTTCCTGAAGCGTCCCATTTTTGAACTGCCAAGCTTTCGCAAAAGTACCTGAGCCGTCAAGCTGGATCAACAGATTTGTTTGATCTTCGTGGGACCCCAAGAACGTGGCGATGATCGCCTCTTTATCGGCTTCGGCGAGTGGCGCTTCCGGGTGATTATCGGAAGTCAGCTCATGGGAGAATTGTTGAAGCGATAAGGACCGGTTTTCGATGACAAGCTTCAGATTGTTCGTCACATAGTTCAAGGTGCGCATCAGTTGTTCCTGTCCGCTTTTCTTGGCATTCTGTTCCACGGTATAGAAGCTGCCCGCGATCGTGACTAGGGTAATCGCGATGATGATGAATAACCCTGTCATGATGATGTTGATGATACGTGTCGTAGGTTTGTTTTCCATCGTAAAAGCCCCTTCTTAAAAACTGCATAGTATCAAAATAATTACTTGACAAAACAATGTTCTGCTTGCGAAACTAGAGAACATCGAGGAGGAAAAATATGAACAACCAAAAAATACTCGTCGTTGATGACGATATCGCAATCCGGCGCCTTATTTGGAAGTCGCTGCAATCAACTGGCGTTCTTATTTACCAAAGTGATTCCATCGAAAAAACACTGGATATCATGACCCGTGTGACTTTTGATCTTTTTCTGCTGGATATCAGTCTGGAATATGAGAATGACGGCTATCATCTGGCTCAGCTGATCCGTGCCGATTACCCGTCAACTCCCATTATATTTATAAGCGGCAAAAAAAGCGAGACCGATATCATCAATGGTCTCGAAACAGGGGCAGATTATTATATTACGAAGCCTTTTTCGCCTAATCTCTTGCGGGCTCAAATTCTGAGTACATTGGAACGGATGAAGACCATCCAGTCACAAAAAACAAATCCGAACAGTCGCGTCCTCAAAGTGGGTGATTTTACTTTCGACAAAAATCTGTATCAGCTGCAAAAGAGGGGGCAGGATATCGCCCTATCATCCAAAGAAATCCAATTGATGCTGTTTTTCCTGGAAAATCCGAATCAAGTTTTTTCGAAAGAACAGATCTATGCGAATGTCTGGAATGACGGGGAGATGGACAACAACCTGATTATGGTTTACATCAGTTATCTGCGCAACAAAATCGAGGACGACTCGAAAAAGCCGCGTTATTTGAAGACTGTCTGGGGAATCGGCTATACGTTCAGCCCGGACGGCGAGTAAAATCAGAACAGATTCTCCAGTTTTGCAAAAAAGATGCCTAAGGATAAAAGATCGGCAGCTCCGCCGGGGCTCAAGTGTCTTTCTATCAGCATCAGGTCATAGCTGTACATCAACTCTTTCAGGGTTCCTTCAGTGGAAGCTTGCAGGAGTTTTTTTGCTTCCGTTTTGACTGTGTGCCAGGCATCGATGCCTCCGCGGTGGATGATGTTGCCATCTTCGACTTGACTCATCAAAAGGAGCAGCGTCTCCAACAACAAAAGCTCTGTCGGTCGATCCCGGTTGGCTCTTAGATAAGGCAATACCAGTTCACCCAAAGCAGGATAGCCGGCTTCCGCCTCACCGCGGATACCGGTAATGCCATAAGTCAGGAATAACTTTTCTCCGTAACTCAGTGAAGATTTTGTCTCCAGAGCGGAAAAATCATTCGTCACCAATCCATAACTCATTTCTTTAGCGTAGGCGAGAATTTCCTGGGTATCTTTTTGAGTGAAAGGGAGCGCTTTGCCTTGTCTGACACAAGCGCCGGTCGCCCCCAACAGAACGGCGAATGAGAAGTTGGCGCCTTTGTGCGTATTGATGTTATTGGTGGCAGCCAGCATCGCTTTCTCGGCATGGACGCCCATTGAGCGGACTTTATGGAACAGCTCTTTAGCGGAGCCTTCATGTTCAGCCCCTAATTTTACGTATTCCAACAAGTAGGGACTCAGACTGACGATGCTGTCTATAAACGTGAAGAAATCCATGTCGGAGTGTGCACCGCTGTTGTTCCGGTCCACAAGACCTGGCTTTGGTGTCAAAGCGACTTCGTAGAGTAGCGCCTTTTCGGCTTGGGCTGCGATATGGACAACTAAATCATTCATTGAGTTCGTAGTCAATTTTACGTTTCTCCATTTCTTTAACGATAAAATTTAGTGAGCGATCCAAATGTTCATACGTGATGAGTTGGATCTGTAACGCATCTTGTGTCTTCATCCCGCGGTAAATCAACCAATGTTCCGCCAATGCAAAATCACGTCTTTCTTTCGAACTGATTGAGATGTCTCTGAAGTACATCAAATATTCTGAAAGCTTCATAACGATTGACTTCAAACGCAACATCTGGCTCTTTTCGTAAATAAAATCATTGAATTCAAAAAATTTCTGCTGCAATTCCTCGACTTTATCCTCTTGATTCAGCACCTCGCAATGTTCCAAATGCAAACGCATCACTTTGAAATCCTCGGCCGTCATCAGCTTCATGGCTGTTGTTGTTGCGAGGGTATCCAATGCTTTGCGGATATCGTAAATTTCATACGCATCTTTGATGCTGATTCCTTTTACAACAACACCGACTCCAGGGACATGTTTCACTAAATTTTCTTCCGTCAACTTTTTCAGAGCATAGCGGATAGGCGTGCGGCTGATGTTCATGTTTTCGGAGAATTCTTTTTCATTGATGCGTTCTCCAGCCGGGATTTCGCCTAAAATGATGGTTTTACGGAATGCCTCGTATATGAGATCTTTCAGTGGCATATTCTGACTGAGGTCCAAATTTTTGCTGACTGCTTTGATGATTGTGCTCATCTTATTCCCCTTCGTTTCATTGTTTTTTGGTTAACTGACGGTTAGTTATCTCTGAGAATGGACTCCTTATACCAAAAAGCCGAGCAATTTCGCCCGGCTTTCCAGTCCTTACAAGGATTATACGTGTCTTTATTGTGGGATGTAAAGCGGCATTTGGCCGAACAATACGATTGTCACCAAGAAGATTACGAAAATTCCTAGTGCATATTTTGCGGATTCTCTTTGCCAAGCGCCCATATCCAAACCTGTCAGACGAAGCAACAGGTAGATGAAGGCAACCAGTGGGCTCAGCAAGTGGAAAGCTTGACCCATAAGGGAAGCCAAAGCCATCTGCATGTTTGTGAATCCGTAAGAGCGACCAGCTTCCGCCAATACCGGCAAGACACCGAAGTAGAAGCCATCATTGGAGATGAAGAAAGTACCTGGCGCAGAGATAATGGCGATGATGATTCCCCAGAAACCTGCCAATTGTTTAGGAATGATTGTTGCGAAGCTTTCCGCCAAAGCAGTAGCCATTCCGGAACCTTGGAACAAGCCCATGAACACGCCAGCTGCGAATACCAGGATAACTACTTGAACAGCGTCGCCGCCGTTTGCGCCGATACGTGAAGATTGATCTTTAAGGGCAGGGTAGTTCACCATCAAAGCGATACATGTACCGACCAAGAACAACATCAATGGTGGCATTGAGATAGCTTCGATGAACGATCCGGCAACCAACCAAGCGATTAAGCCGATTGTAAGGATTCCATTGAATACGAAGTTTTGCGGACGACGGATTTCTTGTGTTTCAGGGTCTGTAACAGTAGTCATTTCATCGATTTCTGCATCAGTCAGGACTTTAACGCCTAGACGAGCGCGTTCTTTGCGGCCCATGTGTGGTGCAACCCAGAAAGTGACATAAAGCAAAGCCAATACCATACCAGGAGCAAGATAAGAAAGGATGCTTGCATCAACTTCCAGAACAGCCATCGCACGAGCAGTAGGACCGCCCCATGGAAGCAAGTTCATGATTGTGTTTTGCAGGATAACCAAGACAGCAAGGTTCATCAAGTTCATGTTTAATTTCTTATAGATAGGAATGAAAGCTGAACAGCAAATCAAAGTTGTTGTAGTACCGTCACCATTGAGGGAAACAGTGGCAGCAACAACGGCAGTTGCCATCAAAACCTTCATTGGATCGCCCTTAGCGAAGTGGATCATTTTTTTAGTGATAGGGTCGAATAGACCAGTATCCAACATGATAGAGAAGTACATAATAGCGAACAATAACATGATACCTGTTTTAGAAGTTGTGGTTACACCTTCCAGAACAAATTCACCGATGTTCCCAGAGGTAACACCCGTTGCCATAGCGATGAGCGTAAAAACAAGAGGGATGATAACAAGTGCGGTGAACGGTGATAATTTTTTCTTCATGATCACGAACATGAAGATCGCGATCATTGCATAAGATAAAACTGTAAGTAACATTTTCTTTCTCCTTCCGACTATAAAAAGTTTTTGAGAGTGCCCGACCGCTTCAGTATTTAAAGAAGAAAGTGAACAGGTTCACATTTTTTCTAATTTAAAAATCCCAAAATTGATTGGGCTGTCTCTCTAAGAGCAATAATAGTTACTTTGCAAGTCGATTGAAAGCCGTTACTTTAAAAAAACACAAAAAATACACCTGTATTGAAACGCTTTCTTAAATGCAGCTTAACCAAATATTAAAAAAGTCTTAAATGGGCATAAACGTTGATATATCAAGGTTTATGGCGTTTTTGAGATTTTGAGAACATAAAAAAAACAATAAAACAGGCCTAATGGTCTGTTTTTAATGAGAGAAATTTCTATAATGGGATTAAATCCATAGAAAGGACGTGAGAAAATGATTTTTTTCAAAGGTTTCTTTGGGAAAAAGGACACAATAGCGGCTAAGCCAGTACCGTCAGCAACGGTTTCTGCAAGTGCACCCGTGAATGATCTGATTGAAATTCCAGCTTTTATACCCACTGATCCGAATGAATATGAATTAGTCAGTGTCATCGCGACAGCAATCGCTGCAGGAGATCATCCTAAATCGCAGTTTGTGGTAAAGAATATTATGAAGCGTAATCCCGAGGCTCATCTAGTTTCGCTGATTTCCGCAAGCCTAGCGGCAGGCACCATGCCTGAAAGTAAATTTGTAGTAAGAAAAATTAGTCAGGTTAAATAATAAGGAGGAATTATAAATGTTAAGAAAATTCAAGATCGCAATCGATGGTAAGGAATACTTAGTGGAAATGGAAGAAATCGGCGGCGTGCCACAATCGGTTCAAGCACCAGTTGCAGCAGCTCCAGTGGCGGCACCCGCAGCGGCACCAGCAGAACAAGCAGCACCGGCACCAGTTGCAGCGCCTGTTTCAGCAGCTTCAGGAGACGCAATGACAGCACCGATGCCAGGAACAATCCTAAGATTATTAGTGAACATCGGCGACGAAGTAAAAGAAAACCAACCATTGATGATCCTGGAAGCGATGAAGATGGAAAATGAAGTTGTCGCAAACCATGCTGGCAAAGTAGCTGGAATCCATGTGAACCAAGGTCAAGTCGTAAATGCCGGCGATGCATTGATTACCATCGCATAATTATTTTATTTAGGAGGAAGTGAATAAATGGAAACATTACTAGCAGGAATTACATCCATTACGATGGGACAGATCGTAATGATGCTCATCGGGGCAATCCTGATTTATTTAGGAATCAAAAAAGAGTACGAACCTACATTACTGGTGCCTATGGGACTGGGTACCATCTTGGTCAATTTCCCAGGGACAGGCGTTCTGACGCAAATGGTCAACGGATCTGAATCAGAGGGCGTTCTGGATGTTCTCTTCAAAGCGGGCATCAGCACAGAGCTGTTCCCGTTGCTGATCTTCATCGGTATCGGAGCCATGATCGATTTCGGACCACTATTGCAAAACCCATTCATGTTATTATTCGGTGCAGCCGCTCAATTCGGTATCTTCTTCACGATCGTAGTCGCTATCTTCTTCGGATTCGACATCAGAGAAGCTGCTTCAATCGGTATCATCGGTGCCGCTGACGGTCCGACTGCCATCTTCGTATCCAACCAATTGTCGCCTAATCTTCTGGGACCAATCACAGTTGCCGCTTATTCTTACATGGCCTTGGTTCCGATCATCCAACCGATCGCCATCAAAGCTGTCACAACCAAAGCAGAACGTCGCATCCGCATGACTTACAAAGCGGAAGGCGTATCCAAAATGACAAAAATTCTTTTCCCGATCATCATCACGATCGTTGCCGGTTTTATCGCACCAATTTCTCTTCCGTTGGTAGGTTTCTTGATGTTCGGTAACTTGCTGCGCGAATGTGGCGTGTTGGACAGACTTTCATTGACTGCCCAAAATGAATTGGTAAACATCATCAGTATCCTGTTGGGTCTTACGATTTCCGTCAAAATGCAGGCTGATCTGTTCTTGAATCTGCAAACATTGATGATCATCGCTTTCGGTTTGGTTGCCTTCATCATGGATACAGTCGGTGGCGTATTGTTCGCCAAATTCCTGAACCTGTTCAGAACCACAAAAATCAATCCGATGATCGGTGGTGCCGGTATTTCTGCATTCCCGATGTCAAGCCGTGTTATCCAAAAAATGGCTACTGATGAAGATCCTCAAAACTTTATTTTGATGTATGCTGTCGGTGCGAACGTATCCGGACAAATTGCATCTGTTATCGCTGGTGGTTTAGTACTTGCCTTCTTTAGCTAAGAAGGTTCATTGAAAGGAGAATTATTATGGTATTTGATCCAGAAGCTTTAAAAATTGCATTTGAATTGATGATTTTCGGTATGGGCGGCATCTTCCTGGTGCTATTCCTACTGTATGTTGTATCGATTGTATTGATCAAACGTTTTCCAGCCTAAAAATAAAACAAAGAAGGCTTACCTATGTATGAACTAAAAAGAATCTGGATAAAGCGTGTTCCAGCGGACGAAAAAGCTTGGGAAGATTTATTGGTCTTAGGCGGATTGGTCCCGGACGAGCAAATCGACTATACAGTAGGCCTCTATGACCGAAACAAATTAGTCGCTACCGGATCGACTTATCAAAACATCATCAAACTAGTCGCTGTCGATCCTGAGTATCAAAGCGAAAATTTATTGACAAAAATCGTGATGGCTTTATCCTCCAAGCTTCACGATGAGGGCATTATCCACTTCTTTTTGTATACGAAACCCTGCGTGGCGGTTTCCTTTGCATCTCTTGGGTTCAAAGAAATCATCCGCACAGATACGATTCTCTTTATGGAACAAGGTTCTCCCGATTTTGCGGATTACTTGGCCTTGCTTGAAAGCCGTAAGAGGGATGCCGATCATGCGGGAGCCATCGTAATGAATGCTAATCCATTCACCAAAGGTCATTTGTACTTAGTCGAAACGGCTGCTGCGCAAGTTGATGTACTCTATCTTTTTGTCCTCTCTGATGATCGCTCTGAGTTTTCGACGGCAGAGCGGTTGAAGCTTGTAGAGGCGGGCACACAGCACCTTCCGAATGTGGTCATTCTCCCGACAAGGGACTATCAAGTGTCATCCGCTACTTTCCCTTCCTATTTCCTGAAGGATCAGGCAGTAGAAGGCATAGCCCGCGTACAGGCTGTGCTGGATGCAACCTTGTTCAAGGAGAGGATCGCGCCTGCTCTCCAGATCAAAACGCGCTTTGTAGGGGAAGAGCCATTATCCCCCGTTACAGAGGTATATAACGAGAGTATGCGTAAGATTTTTTCTGATACGCTTGACCTTACAGTCGTTCCCCGGATCGAGCTGGAAGGGCAGGTCATCAGTGCTACACGTGTACGAAAAGCATTGAAAGAAGATGATTTTCAAACAATTAAAAAACTTGTACCACCAACAACTTATATTTATTTGGCAGAAAATTATGGAAAAGACAAATTTAGAGGTGAAAAAAGTGGAAATTAAAAAATATGCAGTAGCTGGAACGACTGAATCAAGTGACATCATGATCGTCGTTGAACCTAGCGATAACAACGAAGTCGCAGTGACACTGAATTCAAGCGTGGAAAAACAATATGGCGATCGTATCGAGGAAGTCATCATCGCAACACTTAAAAATCTTGGCATCACAAGCGCGAAAGTATCCGCTGTCGACAAAGGTGCTTTGGATTGCACAATCGAAGCGCGCACAGTAACGGCCATTCACCGTGCCGCTGAACAAGACGACTACAACTGGAAGGAGATGGACACATGGAACGTTTAAGAAGAACTATGATGTTTGTCCCTGGCGCAAATGCTGCAATGCTACGGGATGCACCCCTATATGGTGCTGATTCGATCATGTTTGACCTGGAGGATGCTGTTTCGCTGAAAGAAAAAGATTCAGCCCGTACATTGGTGCATTTCGCATTGAGAACATTTGATTACAGCAAATCAGAAACAGTCGTGCGTATCAACAGCTTGGACACAGTCGGAAAACTCGACATCGAAGCGATGGTTTTGGCAGGCGTGGATGTTATCCGTCTTCCAAAAACGGAAACAGCTCAAGATATCGTGGACGTAGATGAAGCAATCACTGAAGTCGAAACAAAATACGGCATCGAAATCGGCAGAACAAAAATGATGGCTGCCATCGAATCCGCTGAAGGCGTACTGAATGCCCGCGAAATCGCGAAAGCATCCACCCGTTTGATCGGTATCGCATTAGGCGCGGAAGATTACGTAACCAATATGAAAACAAAACGCTACCCTGACGGACAAGAATTGTTCTTCGCAAGAAGCTACATTCTTCATTCTGCGCGTGCGGCCGGCATCGCAGCCATCGATACGGTTTACTCTGATGTTGAAAACGTGGGCGGATTCGCTCGCGAAGTGGAGCTTGTCAAACAGCTTGGTTTTGACGGGAAATCCGTCATCAACCCACGTCAAATTCCGATCGTCAACCATATCTACGCACCAACAGAAAAAGAAATTCAACATGCTAAAGAAGTTATTTGGGCTATCAGAGAAGCTGAAGAAAAAGGTTCAGGCGTTATCTCCTTGAAGGGTAAGATGGTCGACAAACCGATCGTTGAACGTGCTGAACGTGTCATTGCTTTGGCCAAAGCCGCAAAACTTATTAGCGAGGAGGATATTTAATCATGACTGTCAATAAAGTTGGTAAAGATATACCTGAAATGTATGCTGAGCAATACGGTGTTTTCGACGGGGAATTAGCGAACATCAAAGATTACCAAGAAACCACCCGCAAAATCCATCCGGTAAAACCGCGCGACAAAAAATTGCTTGGGAGCCTCCGCGAAGCAATCGAAAAAACAGGACTGAAAGACGGCATGACGATTTCTTTCCACCACCATTTCCGTGAGGGCGACTTTGTCATCAATATGGTAATGGATGAAATCGCCAAAATGGGCTTCAAAAACCTAACGATTGCACCAAGTTCGATCGCCAACATCCACGAACCGTTGATCGGCCACATCAAAAAAGGCGTTGTCACAAGCATCACATCAAGTGGTTTGCGTGACAAAGTCGGTGCTGCCATCTCTGAAGGCATCCTGGACAACCCGGTTGTCATCCGTTCCCATGGCGGCCGCGCAAGAGCGATCGTACGCGGAGATATCCACATTGACGTCGCCTTCCTGGGTGCGCCAAGTTCTGACGAATACGGCAATGTGAACGGCTCCCACGGCAGAACAGCTTGCGGATCATTGGGATACGCAATGGTGGATGCGAAGTATGCGGATCAAGTCGTCGTCATCACGGACTCATTGATGCCATACCCGAACACACCGATCAGCATCCCTCAAACAGATGTGGATTACGTTGTCGTGGTTGACGCAATCGGTGATCCTGAAGGTATCGCTAAAGGCGCAACCCGCTTCACGAAAAACCCTAAAGAACTTTTGATCGCGGAATATGCTTCAAAAGTGATCACGAATTCTCCATACTACAAACAAGGTTTCTCTTTCCAAACCGGTACCGGCGGCGCTTCATTGGCTGTATCCCGTTTCTTGAAAGAATCCATGATCAACGATGGCATCACAGCGAGTTTTGCTTTGGGCGGCATCACAAACGCGATGGTTGAACTGCTTGAAGAAGGCCTTGTCGAAAAAATCATTGACGTACAGGATTTCGATCACCCATCCGCAATCTCATTAGGCAAAAATGCGAACCACTATGAAGTCGATGCGATCATGTATGCATCCCCATTAAGCAAAGGGTCTGTCATCAACCAATTGGATACAGCTATCTTGTCCGCTTTGGAAATCGATACGGACTTCAACGTGAATGTCATTACTGGTTCCGACGGCATCATCCGTGGCGCTTCCGGCGGCCACTCTGATACAAGTGCTGCCTGCAAGATGAGTTTGGTCATCTCTCCGCTGATCCGTGGACGTATCCCGACAATCGTTGATACGGTAAACACGGTTGTGACACCTGGGTCAAGCGTCGATGTTGTCGTTACCGAATTAGGTATCGCCATCAACCCTGCCAGAGAAGATCTGATCAAACACTTCAAGACATTGGATGTGCCTCAATTCACGATCGACCAACTGAAGGACATCGCGTATTCCATTGTTGGGTCTCCTGACCCGATCGAATACGGCGACAAAGTTGTTGCTCTGATCGAATACCGTGATGGCACCATAATCGATGTGGTAAAAAATGTCTGATACAACTCTTTTTACTGAAGGGGAACGCGTTACTCTGGAAGAAATGTTGGCGGTACGTGAAAAACGTGTCGCCCTCCAACGGGAGTTATTAAGCAGCCAGAAAGAAGACAGCCTTATGATGGCGCTCATGAATATCCCAGGTCCGATAAAAAACAATCAACAGTTGGAAGCTGTCTTTACTGCGGTCCTGGAACGCATCGAAGAAGTGTTGGGCAATGATCTGCCGCAAGCTTCCCTTTACCGGAATCTGAAGACAGGTACGGAATACTACATCCTTTCGCCATTGACGCCTGCCCAACTGAAGGAAAAAATGGTGATGATTGAAGAAACACATCCTTTCGGCCGATTGTTTGACCTGGATGTTCTTTGGATGGAGGGCAATGATCTGAAGAGCATCAGCCGGACCGAATTAGGCTTGAATACAAGACGCTGTTTTATCTGCAATCGTGATGCAAAAGATTGCGGCCGCAGCCGTCGTCATACTATAGAAGAAATGCACGCTGCCATTTCTAAAATAATACAAGAAGGAAGTGACCAATTACATGACTAAAGAAATCCGTTTTATGGAAACGGTCTTGCGTGATGGTCAACAAAGTTTGATCGCAACACGTATGCCACTATCAGATATGTTGCCGATCATCAAAACCATGGATGAAGCCGGCTACCACTCCATCGAGATGTGGGGAGGCGCCACCTTTGATTCTTGTATCCGTTATTTGAACGAGGATCCTTGGGAACGTCTGCGCACGATCCGTAAAGAAGTCAAAAATGCAAAACTGCAGATGCTTTTGCGAGGACAGAACCTGTTGGGATACAAACACTATTCCGATGATGTCGTCAGCGCATTTGTCGAAAAATCAATCCAAAACGGTATCGATGTTGTGCGTGTCTTCGATGCGTTGAACGATCTGCGCAACCTGAAGACAGCCATCGATATCACCAAAAAAGCCGGCGGACATTGCCAGACTGCCATCTCTTATACAACCAGCGAATTCCATACAGTCGACTATTTCGTCGGTCTGACGAAGGAAATGGCTAAAATGGGCGCAGATTCCATCTGCATCAAGGACATGGCCGGCGTTTTGACGCCATCCGTCGCTTTTGAATTGGTAAGCAAAATCAAAGCTGCCGTTGATCTGCCGTTGGAAGTCCACACGCATGCGACAAGCGGCATTGCTGAAATGACCTACCTGAAGGCTGTTGAAGCCGGTGCGGATATCATCGACACAGCCATCTCTCCATTTGCTGGCGGGACAAGCCAACCGGCTACGGAATCCGTCGCAATCGCGTTGGAAGGTCTGGGCTACAACACTGGACTGGATATGAACAAACTTGCAGAAATCGCCGATCATTTTGCACCGATCCGGGATCGTTTCCGCAACGAAGGCATCCTGAACCCTAAAGTGAAGGACGTCGAGCCGAAAACATTGCTGTACCAAGTGCCGGGCGGCATGCTTTCCAACTTGTTGAGCCAACTGACTGAACAAGGCCTGCAGGACAAATACGACGATGTATTGGCAGAAGTGCCGAAAGTGCGTGCGGACTTAGGCTATCCTCCGTTGGTTACACCGTTATCGCAAATGGTCGGTACGCAAGCCTTGATGAACGTCATCTCGGGCGAGCGCTACAAACTTGTGCCTAACGAAATCAAGGAATATGTAAGAGGTCAATACGGCAAACCGCCTGTAGCGATTTCTGAAGAAATCACGAAAAAAATCATCGGCAACGAAGGCATCACAACTGTGCGACCTGCCGACCTGATCCTGCCGCAAATGCCTACATTTGAAAAAGAGATCAGCCTTTACGCTAAATCCACAGAAGATGTCTTGATGTATGCTTTGTTCCCGCAACAAGCAAAAGACTTCCTTGGACGCAGAGAAGACAGATTCTACGATGTTCCAGTACAAACAATCGAAGTTTCCATCGACGTACAATAAACATCTTTAATGAAATAAAAGCTCCAAGCATACCTTTACTGGTGTGCTTGGAGCTTTTTTGCATAATGTTCTACAAACAGTTCGCCTGCTTCATTAATCGAAATGAAGGAGCTTCTTGCGCTTTTTCGAAGTGGAAGTAGCTCATGCTTCCGGAAACAAAAGCGCCACGATGTCGTTTGCTGTGATGCAGTACAACTGACCTTCAGACAATACTGGCGTTAAACGGTTTGCCACATCGATTCTGTCGAAACGGCTACCGCGCAGGGCAGATTCGAGCGTATCGATATCAATCGAACTGAAGAAGTCGCCAGAAATTTGACAGTCTTGAATGACGTAATGATCGAGCTGGAGAGCAATCTCGATGCGTCCTCCAGGCAAACGGCCGGTAACGCTGAAGTTAGTTTCGCGTGATTGGCCATAGTTCCATTCCCAGCGGCGATACTTTTGTTCGGCCAACCGTTGCACAGCTTCATACTGATCCGTTGTCAGCTCAAGGATATGTGCTTCCTGTCCCAAGATGTTCCGGCGGAATTCGTCAGCAAACCAGTTGCGTTCAGTCTTAGGCGCTACATGGTCGGTGATGAGGGCGGTGCGTTCACGCACCGAATCAACGCCCTTGCTGCGCAGTTTTTCGGGATCGACCTTCAAGGCAGCTGCCATATGATCGATATTCGTATCGAATAGGAGGGTCCCATGATGGACAGTAAAGCCCGCTTTCATATATTGGGCATTTCCCGATATTTTTTGACCGTGGATGGCGATATCGTTCCGGCTGTTCCGCTCTGCTGGAATACCGAGCGTTTGCAAGGTATGGATAATTCTGTCCATATAAGGTTCGAAATCTATGACTTGATGTTGGCCATCCACTATGAAGCTGTATTGGTAGCACCCTTCATCGGTGTAAATGGCACCACCACCGGAAGGCCGCCGGACAACATCGATTTTTTCTGCATCGATATAGGCTGAATCAATTTCCTTGAACGCATTCTGGTATTTTCCCAGCATCACGGTAGGGCGCGTCTGCCACAGTAAAAATAGGGTGTCTGCCTCTTCCGGGAAGTTTGCTAGGCAATATTCTTCCAAGGCAAAGTAGAAAGCGGCATCTCGTTCATTACATGAAATCGTATACAATATTTTTCCTCCTTATTGGGAATGAGCGGATTCGACAGCAGCACGGGCACGGTAAGAGCTTCGCACAAGCGGTGAACTGGCTACATATTTGAATTTTTTCGCCATGCCTGTCCTTTGGTATTCAGCAAAAATTTCCACGGGTACATATTCATGCAACGGATAATGGTTCAGGGAAGGCTGTGAGTATTGGCCGATTGTCAAAAAGTCCACATCGATTGCGCGTAAATCATCCATCAATTCATTGAATTCGCTGGTTGTTTCGCCTAAGCCAAGCATAATGCCCGTTTTCGTGAAAATGCTTGGATCTTGTTTCTTGACATATGCCAATACGTCCAGAGAACATTCATAAGTGGCGCGGTGACGGATTTTTGGTGAAATGCGACGCACGCTTTCCATATTATGGTTAAACACATCTGGTTTTGCCGCAATGACTCTATCGATCGCCAACTGGTCTCCTTGGAAGTCGGGTGTCAGCACTTCGATCATTGTGTGTGGATTCTGTTTGCGAACTTCTTCTATGACTTCTGCGAAGTGACCAGCCCCGTAATCCGGCAAATCATCGCGGTCGACACTTGTGATCACGACATATTCCAATTCCATTTTTTTGACTGCTTGAGCCAGTTGTTGAGGCTCATTTTCATTGACAGGGTCTGGCCTGCCATGGGTAACATCGCAAAAACGACAACTTCTCGTGCAAACGCGCCCCAAAATCATAAAAGTTGCCGTACCACTGCTGTAGCATTCGCCCATGTTTGGACAGCTGGCTTCATTGCACACAGTATTCAATTCGAGTTCATCCATTAAATGCGTTACTTTTTCAACGGCTTCTGGGTTATAGCGCACTTTGAACCATTGTGGTTTTGTTTCCAAAATCATTCCCCCTGAGGTTTAGAGTATGTCGATAATAGCGATAGCTTCACCGGTTTGGACGGCATCATTTTCTTTGACAAAGGTTCCTACGAGCACGCCGTTAAAGTTACTCTCGACTTCGCTGACGACCTTATCCGTTTCAACCTCGAATAATACTTCGCCAGCTACGATTGAATCTCCAATATTTTTCGTCCATATTCCAAAAATGACTTCATCGCTTTTCGGGTTAATTTTCGGCATTGTTACCGTTTGCTGCATGAGTGTTCCTCCTTCATTTTTTTGTTGAACATACACAGTGATAGTTTTAAAATGGCACAGTTTTCATTTCGTTTGAAATCATTGCATCCGGGTTAGAAATAAAATGTATTTTAACCACTTTATCATTTTAACGGTTCCCTCAGCTTAATTCAAGGGGGATGGTAAAAAATGGGGAATATGCTGAAAACCTCCCGTATTCGCCATTATATTCATGGGGAAGACAGGAGGGTTTCATTTTATTCGTGCTTTGGATCGGCGGCAATATGTATGCCGGAATGCTTGCGTCAGAATTTCATTCAGTAAGGCAGCGTTTGATGTCCGTTGTTGTGAAAATGTTTTCAATTTATGTAAAATAATACAGAAAAATAAGGTGTTTATGGAGTGTCAGGCTTATACTGTAGATGGCGCCCAGCAGTGGAACAGTTCAGCGGTCCCAAATCTGTTTCGTGGAAAGGCCGGAAAGCAGGCGGCTGTTCTGGTTGCGTTTGACCAGATTGTTGATCCTGCGTTCCTCGTATCCTGAACAGATGAGCTGTTCTTCCTCCGAATCGGGCCGAATCAGCGGCATCACAAAGTCCGGATCCGAGCTGTCGGTGATGACGAAAGTCAGGAAGGCATAGGCGCAGATGCGGCTTTCGCCAGAGCGCACATCCGTGGCAATCAGTTTGGCGAAGGCCTCCACTGATGTGTTCCCGCATCCGGAAACATAAGCCTCCACGTAGATGGCCTCATTTTTCCGGACGGGCTGGATGAAGGCGACCAAATCGACAGTCGCAGTGAAGGAAGGCCGTTTGACGAAGTTGAAAACGGCCCTGCCGCAGGCTGAGTCGAAGTGCGACATAATCTCGCCGCCGAACAGGGTGTCTTTATCGTTCAAATCGTTGTAGGTCACGAATGCGGTGCGGACGTTCCGCGTCTGGTTGCATGTCAGTTCTGTTTTTGTATGGTCCATATCATCATTCCTTGTTTGGGTTATTTTTTCCATTGTATCACAGCTTTTGTCTTGGATACTGTCTTCCTGTTGCTCTTACATTTTTCCGGTCGAGGGTTCTGGTTTGTATCCGTTTGCATAACGTTATAAAATGGACACAGAGAGGGTTTCCTATCCGAAGGAAATGCTGCTTGCATCTGTCCGCCGAAACCAGCAAAAGAAAAGAGGCCTCTGCAATGAACAGAAAACTTATGCGCATGCTGATTGTTGCCGCTTATATCCTTCTCCCTGTATTTATCGCTGCAGTCTCCCTCAGGAACAGGAGCTTCCTTTCCGCAGGACCGCCTTTTCTGGGGATTGTGTCCTATTCTTGGCTTTTGACGGGCGTTATCATCGCATCCCGCCCTAGATTCATCGAACACTACTTCAGCCTGGACAAGCTGAACCGATTCCATGCCATCATGGCTATTGTCGCCTTATCGATTGGGGTTACCCATAAATTATGGGTAACGGCTCTCTGGGGCTGGGCATATCGTTATTCGACCATCTTCGGGGACTTGGCCATCATCTTCTTTTTGACCATCGCCGTCCTTTCTGCCCTCATCATGACGAACTGGTTCGGACGAAAAAAAATCGTCAAAACGGCCAAAACAACCATCAAAAAATATCCCATCGCCAACTACGAGAAGATGAAAGTCATCCATAACTTCAACATCCTCGCCGCCGCTTTTTTGGCTGTCCATGTCTTGACCATGACCGTTATTGTCCAGGGCGACTACCTTGCCGCCGCGGTTTTTGGAGGCTATTTCGCTTTGGCGTTTGGCTTGTACATCAACCACAAATTCCTCAAACCCGCCAGACTCAAAAAAAATCTATACACCGTCACCGCCACAAAACCGGAAAAGGGCAATGTCCTGGAAGTTCATCTGAAGCCTGACAAGGGGGAAGCATTCGCTTATCAAGCCGGGCAGTTTGTCTTCCTGCGCCTCTATGACGCGCAATATTCATCAGAAGAGCATCCTTTTTCGCTGATCAGCGCCCCGCAGGATCGGGATGAAGTCGCACTGGCCATCAAGGACTCGGGGGATTATACGCACCGGATCCAAACGCTACAGCCAGGGATCAAAGCCTCGATTGAAGGCCCATATGGCGGTATGTGGCATGTTCAGGAAGGGATGCATGATAAAACTGTCAGTTTGGTCATGTTTGCGGGAGGCATCGGCATCACGCCGATGCTGGGAATATTGGAAAACAGTGCGCGCCTGCAATTCCCGAACAGAACGGCGCTGATCTGGAGCCTGAAAAATCAGGATGAATATGGATTTACCGAGAAACTCCAAGCGTTGAAGGACACGCTTCCTGATTTCCGTTTGGTGCCATTCTTTGCCAATGAGAGCGGCTTTCTCGATGAAGGGAAAATCGAGAAGATTCTCCAGGACAATGAGATCCGATTTGAGGCTGCCGAGTACTTGTTGTGCGGTCCGCCGCCATTCATGAATGCCGTCGAAGCGGTTTTGCTGAAAAAAGGTGTTCCCAAAGACCGCATCCATTATGAAACTTTTGGTTTATGATGAAGGAGGAGATAACCATGTCCAGAAGAAAACTGCGCCTGATGCTGCAAGCAGGGATAGCCGGCCTGTTGTTGGTCGCATGTGCGCCTGCCATTGTCGAAGACAGCGCAACAACGAGCTCCGAAGCCGTATCGATCAGCAGTTCAGCTGAAGATAGCGCAACGGAGAGTTCCACCACGGAAATGCGGACCTTCACGCTCGAAGAACTCAGCCAATACAACGGCAAGGACGGCCAGCCTGGTTATGTTGCCGTCGACGGAATCGTCTATGACGTCACAAATGTGGAAGCTTGGAAAGACGGAGAACACAAGATGGGATTGACTGCCGGCAATGAACTGTCGGAAGAAATCAACCAGTCGCCTCACGGCAAGCAAGTGCTTGAGGGGCTGCCGATCGTCGGTGAGTTTGTGGAGTGATTTTTACAATACTGAAGAGAAAACGGAGCCTTCCTTGGGAGCGCTCCGTTTTGCATTTGGACGGATACTGTGACAAAAAAGTGACAATCGCATCAGGCTCTTTTTTTTCTCGTTGGGATTTTCGGAGGTGGTTTCCAATCATGTGAAATGGCTTCACAGAGCCGTTTCTGAGCTATGATAGGTTTGAGAATATCTGTTTTTGTCCAATGGTTCAATTTTGAACAGAATCCGAACCTTTCCAAAACAAGGTGTAAGTGCCTTCATTTTTTTGGATAAAATGCCTATACTTGTTCTTGTAGGAGAGACGGTGCTGACGCCAACGCGTTGGGGCATCGGTCTTTTCCAGAACTATTTTGAGAGGGGACAAATCATGAGAGTCGATTTAACTACTAAACCTTATAACTTGGATGCCGAGGGAATCAAGTGGGTCAAAGATACGATTGCAGGCATGTCTGTCGAAGAGAAAATCGGGCAACTGTTTATTAATATGGGTTCAGAACGCACGGAGGAATATTTGACGGGCGTATTGAACAACTACCATATCGGGGGAGTCCGCTACAATCCTGGCATGGCAGAAGAAGTATATGAGCAAAACAAAATTCTGCAGGAAAACAGCAAAATACCATTATTGATCGCTGCCAACACGGAAGCAGGCGGAAACGGTGCTTGTAAAGACGGCACGTATGTCGGTGTTGAAGTGAAAATCGCAGCTACAAACGATACGAAGTACGCCTATGAAATGGGCCGCGTTTCCGGTGTCGAAGCTGCTGCTATCGGCTGCAACTGGAGTTTCGCTCCGATCGTGGACATCAACCGCAACTGGCGCAACCCGATCATCGCAACCCGCACTTGGAGCGGCGATGTGGACAAAACCATCGCCATGTCATTGGCATACATGAAAGGAATCCAGGAGAGCGGCATCGCACCAGCTGCAAAACACTTCCCTGGAGACGGAATCGACGAACGCGATCAGCATCTATCTTTCAGCGTAAACCCATACTCCACCGAAGAATGGGATGCTACTTTCGGAAAAGTGTACGGCACCTTGTTCGATGCCGGCTTGCCTTCCATCATGGCAGGTCACATCTCCTTGCCTGAATACGTTAAACACTTCAACCCTGAAGCAACTGTTCAAGAACAAATCTTGCCGGCTACTTTGAACAAATACATCCTGACAGACTTATTGCGCGACAAAATGGGCTTCAACGGCTTGGTTGTTACCGATGCCAGCCATATGGTTGCGATGACTTCTGCTATGAAACGCCAAGATATGCTGCCGACAGCTATCGCAGCAGGTTCCGACTTGTTCTTGTTCTTCAACGATCCGGACGAAGATTTCCAATGGATGTTGGACGGCTACAACAACGGCGTCATCACGGACGAGCGTCTGGAAGAAGCTTTGACGCGCATCTTGGGCACAAAAGCTGCTTTAGGTCTGCACAAAAAAGCGAAAACAGAAATCTTGCCGGCTAAAGAAGACGCGATGGCTAAAATCGGCTTGCCGGAAAACAAAGCAATCGCAGTTGAGGTTGCCGACAAAGCGATCACTCTGGTCAAAAACAACCAAAACATCTTCCCGATTTCACCAGATAAAACGAAACGTGTCCTGTTGGTCAACGTTGAGGGCCATAAAGGCGGATTCGGCGCAATGATCGGCGGCGAAGCGGTTCGCCCTGTCGACACATTGAAAGGCATCCTGGAAGCAGAAGGCTTTGAAGTTTCCATCTGGGAATCCACGGAAGAACGGATCAACAAATTACCGGAAGAGGAAAGAGCCGCTGCCGTCGCGAACGTGTACGCTCAAAAACGTCCGATCAAAGATTTGATTGCGGCCTACGATTTGGTCATCAACGTAGCTTCGGTACAACCGAATACAGATCAACGCATCCAATGGCCAGCTTCAAAAGGAACACCGGACATTCCGTTCTATGTCCATGAAATCCCTACAATCTTTATTTCTGTACAGGCACCGAACCACTTGGCTGACGTGCCGCAAGTACAAACATACATCAACACATACGATTCGAAAGACTTCACTTTGCAAGCCCTGGTCAACAAAATGGTCGGACGCTCCGAATTCACTGGTGTTTCTCCAGTTGATGCATTCTGCGGATTCTTGGATACGCGTTATTAATCGATAAGAAAAAAACTTCACAAGTTCGCACGCCGCGAGCCTGTGAAGTTTTTTTGCGTTTTTTCCAGTGAGGAGGGGCCTCTTACCAACCGCCATTCCCGAAATCATATTTGCAAGTGCATGGCAGTGGTGATAAAATGAAAGCAAATTCATTTATCAAAAAATGAATAATAGAGCCTGAAAATGGCCCGAATGCGTAAAGCCAGAGGAGGCAAAACGATGAATAACGAATTGAAGGAAAAGATTCTGAAGATTATTGAAAAGAACAACAAATTGACTGATGAAGAAGTGGCGGTCATGTTGGGTGTTGACACAGAAGAAGTGGCAATTGCCGTGAAGGAGTTGGAAGCGGACAAAATCATCTGTGGCTACCATACTTTGATCAATTGGGACAAGACCGGTGATGACGAAGTTTCTGCTATCATCGAATTGCGCGTAAATCCGCAAAGAGGATCTGGATTCGATCGTATCGCGGAAAAAGTCTACCAATTCCCGGAAGTGGAGACCGTTTTCCTGATGTCCGGCGGGTTCGATTTTATGGTGCAACTGAAGAAAGCCCCGATGAAGGAGATTGCGCTGTTTGTCGCAAAACGCCTTTCTGTCATCGATGAAGTACAATCAACCACTACTCATTTCGTATTGAAACGTTATAAAGATCACGGCACGTTGTTCGTGGATGAGGGTGACGACAAACGGATGGTGCTTACTCCATGAGAAATCCGATAAATGCTAAGGTGCGGGAAATCAAACCTTCCGGCATCCGGAGATTTTTTGATATTGCGAATGAGATACCCGGAGTGATTTCGTTGGGGGTAGGCGAGCCCGACTTTGACACCCCTTGGATTGTGCGTGATGAAGGCATGTATACCCTCCAAAAAGGGCGTACTTTCTACACGGCAAATGCCGGGTTGGCCGAACTGCGCCAGGAAATTTGCCGATATCTGGAACGTCGCTACAATCTGCACTATTCTCCCGAGGATGAAACTGTTGTTACGGTGGGCGGAAGTGAGGCCATCGATTTGGCGTTGCGTGCCATGCTGGATCCGGGTGACGAAGTCGTCTATGCGGAACCGTGCTATGTTTCTTATCTCCCGTGCATCGTGCTGGCTGATGGGGTTCCGGTCGCCATCCCGTTGCAGGAGAAGAACCAATTCCGTTTGACGAAAGAAGAACTGGAAGCGGCGATCACTCCGAAAACAAAAGTACTGATCCTTTCTTATCCCAACAACCCAACCGGCGCCGTTATGACCAAAGAGGACCTGGAAGCAATCGCTGAAGTCATCATCGCAAACGACCTGTTCGTCATCACTGATGAAATCTATAGTGAACTTTCATACAATGGAGATCACGTCAGCATCGCCTCTTTACCGGGAATGAAGGAACGGACCGTATACATCAACGGGTTCTCGAAAGGGTTCGCGATGACCGGTTGGCGTTTGGGCTACGCAACTGCTCCGCCGGTCATTATGGAGCAGATGATCAAAATCCATCAATTCGCCATCATGGCCGCACCTACGACTAGCCAATACGCCGGCATCGTTGCGTTGAGAAGCTGCGACGACAACGTTGCCGAGATGCGCGAAAGCTACAATCAACGCCGTCGTTATTTAATGAAAGTCCTGAAAGACTTGGGATTGCCATGTTTTGTTCCTTATGGAGCCTTTTATATCTTCCCGAACATAACCGAATTCGGTTTGACTTCGGAAGAGTTCGCTACCCGTTTGGTCCAAGAAGAGAAAGTGGCTGTTGTGCCCGGATCGGCCTTCGGAGAGAGCGGAGAGGGCTTTATCCGCATTTCTTACGCCTATTCCATCGAAGAACTGAAAGAAGCCTTTGGACACATAAAAAGCTTTATCGAACGCCTACGTGCAGAGAATAGAAGCAATCAATAAGTAGAAAGACTGCAAAGTTGCGTTCCAAGGCAACTTTTGCGGTCTTTTTTGCTCGCTGCTTGTTAGGTGCGGAAAGGAGCGTGCAGTGACTCCGTGAGGGAGGGTTCACCGAAAAATCAGATACGTAGGGGGCATCAGATCAGACGAAAGCCGATTCAGCGGAGTTTCTCAGTCAGCGTCTTTCGGGCTGCTTTTTCATTTCTTTTGTTAAGTATCAGCAGAATGGCTCTGTATCAGTCTTTTTGAACTTTTTTAAAATTTTTAAATAAAAATGGTTTACAAAATATACCCCATAGGGTATTATAAGTCCATAAGCGATTGAGAATACTTAAATAAAAAGGAGCCACGTATGATATTTAATTTATTCAACAGTATGCCTTCCGTTTCCACAAAGGAATTGGAAGCCAAATTAACCGAGAAACCACAAATAATCGATGTCCGTGAACCGAACGAATTCATCGGAGGACATATTCCGGGAGCAAAAAATGTTCCGTTGAGAAAAGTGGAAACATATACCCCTAAGGGTAAAGTTTATGTGATTTGCCTATCAGGTGCTCGCAGCAAACGTGCAGCGACTATCTTAAAATCCAAAGGCTACGATGTAGTCAATGTCAAAGGCGGCATGTCCGCATGGTCAGGCCCTACAAGAGGAGGAAAACTATGATGAAAATTGTTATTATCGGTGGAGTGGCAGGCGGTATGTCCGCTGCAACACGTTTGAGAAGATTGAATGAAGATGCAGAAATTATCGTATTGGAAAAAGGACCTTTCGTTTCCTTTGCGAACTGCGGCTTGCCTTACTATGTTTCAGGCGATATCCAAGAACGCGGCGATCTCTTGGTCCAAACCCCAGAGCAACTGCGTGCACGTTTTGACTTGGATGTCCGTCCTTTCAGCGAAGCGATCGCAATCGATCCGGATAAAAAAGAAGTGACAGTCCGTTCAAAAGAGGGCGAATACCAACTCGCTTACGATAAAGTCATTTTATCTCCAGGTGCGAAACCATTCGTACCACCGGCTGAAGGTCTGTCCGAAGCCAAAAACATCTTTACGATGCGCAATGTACCGGATGTGGATGCTGTCACAGGTTTCATCCTTGAGCATAAACCGAAAAAAGCAGTCGTCATCGGAGCGGGCTTCATCGGTCTTGAGATGGCTGAGAGCTTAGCACACCGTGGTTTGGCTGTGACGATCGTCGAAAAAGCACCGCATGTCTTGCCTCCTTTCGATGAAGAGATGGCCGCTTACTTAGCGGATGAATTGGAAGCAAATGGCGTGACACTGTATACAGGAGTTGCGGCCACAGCTTTCCAGAATGAAGGCAAAACTATCGTGCTGGAAAACGGCGTGACATTGGAAAGCGACTTGACCATCATGTCAGTTGGTGTCCAACCTGAGAACAGCCTGGCAATCTCTGCGGGCATCGAAACAGGCATGCGCGGGGGTATCCTCGTCGATGAAAACTATGAAACAAGCAAAAAAGATATCTATGCAGTCGGTGACGCAATCATCGTGAAGCAACAGATCACCGGTGAAGATACCATGATTGCTTTGGCTTCGCCTGCGAACCGCCAAGGCCGCCAAGTTGCTGACGTCATCAGCGGATTGAACAGAAAAAATAAAGGCAGCATCGGAACCGCAATTGTGCGTGTATTCGGCTTAGCCGGTGGTTCCACTGGTTTGAATGAACGCCAATTGCAGTTGTCAGGAAAAGAGTATGCAGTTGTACATATCCAAGGAAAAAGCCATGCCGGCTACTACCCGAATGCATCTGCAATCGTCCTGAAATTGATTTTCCATCCGAAAACCGGTGAAATTTACGGAGCGCAAGCTATCGGGGCAGATGGCATAGATAAACGTATCGATATCATCGCTACAGCAATCAAAGGGAATTTGACGGTCCATGATTTGCCGGAATTGGAATTCACTTACGCTCCTCCGTTCGGTTCAGCCAAAGATCCGGTCAACATGGCCGGATACGCAGCCATGAACATCATCGAAGGCGTTTCTGAATCCATCCAATGGTATGAATTGGAAAAGATGCAGGAAGCTGGCTATCAACTGTTGGACGTCCGCGGTGAGGGCGAAATCGCTAGACTAGGTGCATTGAATGGCGCCATCAACATCCCAGTCGACGATTTGCGCGCACGTATCGGAGAATTATCGAAAGAAACACCGATCATCGTCAGCTGCCAAAGCGGCTTACGCAGCTATATAGCAGAACGTGTATTGAAGCAAAATGGATTTAATGTCAAAAATTTAGATGGTGCATTCAGTCTGTATGCAACCGTCAGACCAGAAAAGGTGGTAAAATAATATGTATCAATCAATTACAATGCCGGAATTCGAACAATTATGGAAAAAAACGCCTGTCAAACTAGTGGACGTACGTGAAGCAGATGAATATGCACATGCGCACGTCGAAGGTGCCATCTCTATGCCTTTGAGCGGTTTAGAAGACACTGTAGATCAATTGGATAAGGATGAAAATTACTATGTTATGTGCCTGAGCGGTGCGCGCTCAATGGCAGCTTGCCAATATCTTGCTTCAAAGGGCTACAAAGTAACGAACGTAATGGGAGGCATTTCGGCCTGGAGGGGTGAAGTTGTGTGAACCAATACAACAAAAATATAATCAACCGCATTAAGCGTGCGGAAGGACAGATGCGCGGCATACTTGCCATGATGGAAGACGGAAAGAACTGTTCCGACGTCGTGACGCAATTGTCCGCGGTCCGATCCAGCATCGACCGCGCAATGGGCATCATCGTCGCGGAAAATCTGGTTTCCTGTGTGAATGACCAGGAGAAGGATGGCATGTCCAAGGAAGAAAGCGTCCAACAAGCCATCAATCTGTTGGTGAAGAGCAGATAGAATTTTGGATGCACTGTGGTCGCGAGCGACCAAGTGTATCATGTCTCTAAGCGATTAAAAATCGCGAGAGCCATGACAAATCCCGGGTAGAAATCGAGCACTAAGAGGATATTACGAGAACGGCCGCTTTTTGGCCGTGACGTAATAGCAGCTTAGGCACAGATTTCTGGAATTCAGAATGCGTTTGATAGAGCGTGATGAATATAAGCAGTGGCTGTCTCGAAATGAGATGGCTACTTTTTTTTTGTCCGCCATCAATATGTGGGCAGCTGCGGTTGGCCGGAGGAAATCAGCTGGAGCGGTCGCTAGCTCCGGCGAGGATCCGCCCACCGGAGGACACCGGTCACTTTAAGCCGCACCTCCGGCCAAGCTTCCCTAATCGGAGGACGGAATCAGAATGTTGGCCGAACTCCGGCGAAGCCTCCACTCGCCGAAGTACACATTCAAAGAACATCAAAGAACAGAATGCCACTCGCCGGCGCACAATTATTTTGTCTCCATTCCCCATTCTGATACACTGGATATGAAGAAGTTTTAATATTCTGGATATGCAGCGCTTCGCTATCAGAGAGGGTGTTTTCAGTTGGGAAAAATCATTGAAGTCAAAGGCTTATCAAAGCGTTTCGGAGATGTGCAGGCGGTCAAGAACATCGATTTCCATGTGAATACCGGCCAGCTTTTTGCGTTTTTGGGTCCGAACGGAGCAGGCAAGTCAACGACGATCGATATCATCTGCACGCTGCTGCAGGCGGACAGCGGGGAAGTCAGGATCAACGGGTATACTTTGGGAAAGGATGACTTTGCGATCCGCTCTGATATAGGCGTCGTCTTCCAAACGAACTTGTTGGACAAACTGCTGACCGTTAAGGAAAATCTTGAGGTGAGAGGAAGCTTTTACGGATTGTCCAAAGCTGATTGGGAATCGGCATTCCTCCGAGCGACCGAGGCTGCCGGGGTAACGGAATTTTTGGACAGGCCGTACGGAAAGTTGTCCGGGGGCCAGAAGCGGCGAGCGGATATCGCACGGGCTTTGATCAATACGCCAAAGATTCTCTTTTTGGATGAGCCGACGACCGGATTGGATCCCCAAACCCGCAAAAATGTTTGGGACACGATTCGGAAACTGCAGGCCGAGCACGGGATGACGATTTTTCTGACGACGCATTACATGGAGGAGGCAGCCAGCGCAGATTATGTCGTCATCATCGATGAAGGAGAAATCATTGCGGAAGGGACCCCGGATGCGCTGCGGGAAAGGTACAGTTCGGATGTATTGAAGATGCGGACAGAAGCCGTTACCGAAGTGAGCCGCATTTTGGATGCTCATCAAGCGCAGTATGAGCTGCAACAAGATCTTTTTCGTGTGAAATTAGCCAAAACATTGGATGCGCTGCCCATTCTGGAGCAGTGCAAACCTTACCTGACTTATTTTGAAGTGGTGGCGGGTTCCATGGATGATGCCTTTATTGCGATAA
The DNA here is from genome assembly GCF_963675415.1 of uncultured Trichococcus sp. Classification (NCBI taxonomy): domain Bacteria; kingdom Bacillati; phylum Bacillota; class Bacilli; order Lactobacillales; family Carnobacteriaceae; genus Trichococcus; species uncultured Trichococcus sp. The sequence continues at coordinate 528,600 of NZ_OY776220.1, read as the reverse complement.
CAGGAAAGCAGGTGCAGGAATGATACCGATCATTGGGCGCAACATCAAAATATTTTTCAGGGACAAGGCGAATGTCTTCTTTTCCCTGTTGGCGGTGCTGATCATCATCGGACTCTACGTCTTTTTCTTGGGTAAAAATTTGACGAGCGCTTTGGGGGATTCGGTAGGCGCGCAGTACGTCATGGACAGTTGGATCATGTCCGGTGTCATTTCGGTTTCCGGGGTCACGACGACCATGGGGGCATTCGCCGTCATGATCGATGACCGGGCCAATAAAATATTGAAGGACTTTACGGTCTCGCCGATCCGTTCGAGCAGGTTGGCGGGAGCCTATATCCTGAGTTCGGTGGTGGTTGGCTTCATCATGAGTCTTGTTACGTTCGTGTTGGCGGAAGCGTACATCTTCCTCAACGGAGGGGAGTTGCTGGCTCCGCTTGCCATTCTGAAGATGCTCGGCCTGATTCTGCTCACCGTGTTGACGAGCAGTGCGATGGTCTATTTCCTGACTTCCTTCTTCCAAAGCCAGAACGCTTTCGCGACTGCCAGCACAATCCTTGGCACCATCATCGGCTTCCTTGCCGGGGTTTATGTGCCTATCGGACAGTTCTCGGATAGTGTACAGACAATCATTAAACTGTTCCCGATGACCTATTCGGCTTCCTTGATGCGGCAAGTGATGATGGAGGAACCTTTGGATATCTCATTTGAAGGCGCTCCGGTTGAAGCGTTGGATGCCTTCAAACTGATGATGGGCCATACCATCCGCTTCGGGGAATCCGCAGTGACGCCCTTCATCAGCATCCTGATTCTGATCGGTACAGCGCTGGTGCTTTACGGCTTGTCCATCCTGAACATCTCCAGAAAAGCGAAATAAACAAAGAACCGCGGGCATTGAGCGCCAGCGGTTCTTTTGATCAAAACAGGTTTTTGATCTTCTCGATGTTTTTGATGATGACGGATGTGGTGCCATCAGGGTTATTGATGAATTCCACAACGTCCGGATCTTTGTAAAGCTCCAGCGGAATGCTGATTTCGATGCCGTTATCGAGTCGGAATTTTTGTTTGGAATATTTTGGACCGGCGACTGCCGCTTCCGCCGGGGCCCGGTCGACATAGCCCAATTCCTCGACTTGTTCGAAATATTTTTGCTTTTTGGCGAAGTTATCGCCGAATAAGGCTTCAGCAATCTTTTCATTATCGATGAGGTTATCTTCCTGCATGCTCGTGACGATGGCTTCCTTCGTTTCGGCCAATACCTGGAATTCTTCATCGTTGAAGGCTTTACTTGTCTTTTGGACAGCTTTCTTGATGATCGAGATGTTCTCCTTCAGGCTCGGTTTCGGCGTGTCTTCGAGGAATATTTCCGTGAAGTAGTTCACCTTTTCGCCGAGTTCAGCAATCATGTGCTTTTTCTCGATGACATGGTATACCATCTGATCCAGATTCACCACGAGGCCTTCCTGGATGGCTTGCCTTTGCGAAGGCAGGATGGCGCGGTTCAAGATGATTTGGTTGGTCAGGACGTCCCCTTCGTAGGAGACAAAGTGCGTATAGCTGTCTGAGTAATTCAGCTTGAACACGCCAAGGCACGGTACCTCATCCAATTCAAAATGAGCGATCAGCAGATCCGCGGGCGGGATTTCGGGATTCAATTTGGTCACATTGAAGAATTTTTCCGACAAGGCTTTCGTGCCTTCGACAAAATCGCTTTGGCAATTCTTGAACAGGGCAGCCATCGGATTGTCCTCTTCCAAAATTCCGTCCTTCATGCTGTCGGAATCTTCGACCTTTGCGACCATTGCTTCGATGTATTCGATCATCATGCGCTCTGACGTATCCAGTCCCGCATAGGAAAAAATCGGTTCATTCGTGTTGATGTCCAAAATGTGTAAAATGGCTTCTTTAATGCGTATCAAATTTTTCAACCTCCGTTTTCGTTCACGCTTATCAGTATCCCACAAAATCGCCCTTCGGACAAAGCAAAATTATTAGCTTCCTATTTATCGAAGCATCGCATATAATGGTGGTATTTGAAAAAAGTAAAGGAATGGAGGGTTGGAATGTCTCAATATAAATCCGGTGTGCTGTTTACCGTTGTAGGGGCTTTGTTGTGGGGGATTTCGGGGACCAGCGGGCAGTTTCTGCTGCAGCATCGCGGGTTGACCTCCGGCTGGCTGGTCGCTGTCAGGATGTTGATGGCCGGCCTGATTTTGTTGGTGCTGTGCTACAAGAAAGAAGAGAGAGCCATCTTTCGGGTCTGGAAAGACAAGCGGGACCGATTGGACATATTCCTGTTCGCGGCTTTGGGACTTTCGTTCTGCCAATACACTTATTTTGCGACCATCAGCCATTCGAATGCGGGAACGGCTACAGTCCTGCAATTTTTAGCCCCGGTCCTGATCATGGTTTACCTTTCCGTCAAGAGCAGAAAATTACCGCGGCCAGCTGAAATGACAGCCATCATTTTTGCCGTCGTCGGCATTTTTCTGTTGGCCACACATGGCCGGTTCGATAGTCTGTCCACATCGAAGGAAGCGTTGACGTACGGACTCTTGTCGGCTGTGGCTGTCGTCATCTACAATCTTCAGCCAGCCCGTCTGATCAAAACCTATGGGACGCTGCTGTCATTGGGATGGGGGATGCTGATGGGGGGCATTCTGCTTTCGATTATGTACCAGCCTTGGCGGATCATCGGCACATGGGACATCGCTGCGTTTGCTTCCCTGCTGGTCATCATCCTGTTGGGGGACTGTCCTTTCCTTCAGTCTCTATCTTGAAGGGGTACAGCGCATCGGCGCAACGGTCGGGAGTCTGCTTTCATCGGCCGAACCGCTTTCTGCGACATTCCTTTCCGTTTTTTGGCTGGGAACCAGTCTGCACTGGACGGATCTTGTCGGTATCGCCTTGATCCTGTCGACAGTGTTCTTGTTGACGCTGAAACCAAAACCATTGAAGTCGAGCGAGGCTATCCAAATCGATCCGAATATCTGAATTTTTACAAAAACGTGGTGCTGAAAAGCATCACGTTTTTGCATTCCATAGCGTCTTAATTTCTAAATGCGGGTATTTGTTCTATAATGAAGACAGGTAAATGTCAGGTTATGAGAATGGTCAATTCAGAAATGAGGGGCTAATAGTGAAAAAAACGAAGATAGTCTGCACGATCGGACCGGCCAGCGACTCCGTCGATGTGCTGGTAAGGATGATGAACAGCGGCATGAATGTGGCGCGGCTGAATTTTTCCCACGGCGAACATGAAACGCATCTGGTCAGCCTGAACAATGTCAGGGAAGCTGCACGGTTGGCGAACAAAAATATAGGCATCATGCTGGATATCCAAGGCCAAAAAATCCGGACAAACAAAATGACGGATGACGCCGTTACATTGGTTTCCGGGGATTCTGTAATCATCAGCATGGAGCCGGTGCTCGGAACAAAAGAAAAATTCTCTGTCACTTACCCGAAATTGATTGATGATGTGACGATCGGCATGCACATTCTGATCGATGACGGATTATTGGTTCTCGAGGTCACTGATATCAATTATGAAACCAAAGAAATCGTAGCCATAGTCCAAGTGGGCGGTATCCTGAAGAATTCAAAAGGAATCAATGTTCCTGAAGCCAAATTCAGCATGCCCGGCCTGACGGAAAAAGATGCTGCCGATATCCGCTTCGGGGTGAAGCAGGGAGTGGACTTCATTGCCGCCAGCTTCGTCCGCCGGGCCAGCGATATACTGGAAATTGTCGAAATACTTGAAGAAATGGATGCGACGGATACGCAGATCATCGCCAAAATCGAAAACCAGGAAGGCGTCCAGAACGCCGAAGAAATACTCAAAGTGTGCAGCGGCTTGATGGTTGCGCGCGGCGATTTGGGTGTGGAAATCAACGGGGGCGATGTGCCGATCGTCCAAAAAGACCTGATCCGGAAGTGCAACCTGCTAGGAAAACAAGTCATCACTGCCACTCAGATGTTGGATTCCATGCAATGGAACCCGCGTCCGACGCGAGCAGAGGCGAGCGATGTCGCGAATGCGATTTTCGACGGGACCGATGCGATCATGCTTTCCGGTGAGTCGGCTGTCGGCAAATACCCAGTCGAAACCGTAGCGACGATGGCGCGGATCGCCGAACGGACGGAAGAAGCCCTGGAGGCAAATGGCGGCAATCTGTCCACACTGGCCTTGTTCGATAAGGCATCGGTTACCGAAGCAATCAGCCAAGCTGCAGCGCGTACGGTCATGAATTTGGGCATTAAGACGATTGTAGCGGCAACCAGCTCTGGGCATACGGCCCGCATGATTTCCAAATACCGGCCGAAAGCGAATATTTTGGCGGCAACCTACAGCGAAAGGGTGCAGAGAGGGCTGACGCTTGTCTGGGGGGTTCAGTCTTTCGTCATCGAAGAGCCTGAAAATGTTGACGATATGCTGAATAAGGTAACCGCATTGGCGAAAGAAAAGGGATTTGCGCAACCTGGAGACGCCATCGTCATCACAGCTGGGACGCCGATTAAAGAAAGCGGCACGACCAATCTGATGAAGATTGAACGGATACCCGATTGAGTCGAGTACATTGGTAGAACGTTTTTTTGAGGGGACATAAAAAATGCGGGACCGCCAGTTTTTGGCAGCCCCGCATTTTCTTTTCTTATTTTTTGATCAGGAAATGATCTGGTAGTCTTCCAATTTTGTTTTGACTGCCTCGATATGCTCTTTCACGCGCTCTGGAGCCGGTCCTCCTGCCACATTTCTGCGGATGACGCATTCCTTCAGGTCAACCTTCTTGTAGATGGCTTCATCAAAAGCGTCCGAGTGTTTTTTGTACATCTCCAACGGGAAGTTTTCCAGCGTCAGGTTTTGTTCCTCGCACTCCTTCAGGATATTTCCGGTGATCTGGTAAGCGTCACGGAAAGGGATGCCTTTTTCGACCAGGAAGTCGGCACAGTCTGTTGCATTCAGATAGCCTTTTTGCGAAGCCGTCAGCATGGCTGATTCAATCACGTCCATATCGTTGAGCATTGCGGGCAGGATCTCCAGACAGAATGTGACCGTGTCGATTGCTTCGAAAAGCAATTCTTTCTCTTCCTGCATATCTTTATTGTAGGCAAGCGGCAAGCCTTTCATCAAAGTCAGGACGCCCATCAAATCGCCGAAGACACGGCCGGATTTTCCGCGCAGCAATTCCGCGATGTCCGGATTTTTCTTCTGCGGCATGATGCTGGATCCGGAAGAGAACGTATCCCGAATTTTCACAAATCCGAATTCCTGAGATGACCAGAGGATGACTTCTTCAGCCAGACGGGAAATGTGGACCATGATGATCGACATATCCGCCAACATTTCCAAGGAATGGTCACGATCGGATACGCCATCCAGACTGTTCCGGGAAAAATCCTTGAACCCAAGTGCTTCAGCAGTGAAGGCGCGGTCCAACGGCAAGGTTGTAGTCGCAAGAGCGGCACTGCCCAGCGGCAAATAGTGCAGAACCCGTTCTTTGGCATCATCCAAACGGGACTTGTCCCTCAGGAACATCTCCGTGTAAGCCATCAGGTGATGGGCAAAAGTGATCGGTTGTGCCCGTTGCAGATGCGTGTACCCTGGCATGATCGTTTCCAGATGCTGTTCGGCTTTTTCACTCAGTGCGAGGGCAACGTTGGCAGCAAGGCTGGACAGATGCTCCAAAGCAGATACAGAATACAACTTCAAAGCAGTCGCTACTTGATCGTTCCGGCTTCTTCCCGTGTGGACCTTCTTGCCGATAGCGCCAAGGCGACGCGTCAGTTCCGCCTCCAGGAAGCTGTGGATATCTTCCTCCGAAAAATCGATGTTGAGATCGCCATCCTGCAGTTCATCATTCATTTTGCCCAGTTCATTGACGAGGGCCTCCGCTTCTTCGAGGGGAATGATTTCGGTTTTGCCCAACATTTTTGCGTGAGCGATGCTTCCGGCGATATCCGCATAGACCAGCCGGGCATCCGCATCGATGGATGAATTGAATTCAAATGCTCTTTCATTCATGGAACCGTGATAATTATTTGACCAAATTGCCATAATTTCCTCCTCGACAGGGGGTTTGTATTGATGTGGATTACCACACTGCACACCCTGACTCTTTTCGATAGTATTTTTACATTTCAGTGTTGCTGCTTTTTTTCTTTGCTTCTGTCAATTGTACAATTGTTTCGAATGCAACTTCAATCCCTTTTTGCAACTGCGCATAATCTGTCCATTCTTCCGGGGTATGGCTGATGCCGTCTTTGCTGGGGACGAAAATCAATCCTGTGTCAGTGAAACCCGCGAATATCATGGCGTCATGACCGGCACCGCTGACCATTTTCCGATAGCGCAGGCTCAGTTTTTCGCAATTTTCGATCAGCAACGATTGGATATCCGCTGACATCTCGACCGGATCCGCATAGAGCAACTCCTCTGTGCTGAAAGCGATGCCCGGCATTTCCGCATCAGTCACAAGCTGCCCGATTTTCCGGAGGATGCGTTGGATGGTACCGCTATTGGCGGAACGGATGTCCACCGTGAAAACAACCTGATTCGGGATGACATTGGCGCCGTTCGGGAGGACGTCCAGTTTTCCGACAGTCAAAACCGGCCTATCGGCTTCACCCAAAACCATTCCAGGCAGTTCCTTCAATATGGATACTGCCGCCGCGAGGGCATCAGCCCGGCCTTCCATCGGGGTAGTTCCCGCATGTCCGGATTTCCCTTTGACCGTGATGCGGATTTCGGTCATGCCGACGATCATTTGGACTATGCCCACATCCTGAGCTGCTTCCTCCAATAATGGACCCTGTTCGATATGCAATTCCAGGAAGGCTTTTACATCATTTCCGGTGCGCAGCGCCGAACCGATGTCAGCAGCGTTGAACCCCAGTTTTTCCATCGCTTCAGCTGCGGAAAGGCCGGCACTGTCCTTCATTTCGGTCAGATCAGCAGGGCTGATTTGACCGGCTATCATACGGGAACCCAGCACGCCGCCTCCAAAGCGGGAACCTTCCTCTTCAATCATGGCAATGACTTCGAGCGGGTATTGGGGTTCTAAGCCATATTCCTGGAACAAAGCGGCCACTTCAAGTCCGGTGACGACGCCGGCGGGGCCATCGAAGGAGCCGCCATTCGGGACACTGTCAAAATGTGAACCGATGATGACCGCAGGCGCATTTTTCAACGCACCATCCAGCCTTCCGTAAATGTTTCCGACCGCATCTTCCCGGACAGCAAGGCCGAGTTTATTCATTTCCTGTTTGATGTAATGGCGGGCCGCCGCATCCTCCTTACTATAGGAAAGCCTGGTCGTTCCGTGACCTGGAGTTGCAGTAAAGCGCGCAAGTGACTCGATGTGGGTCTGGATGCGGTGCTTATTTGCCTTAAACATATTTATTCATACCCCTCCTTTTTTAATGCTACCTATTCAAAAAAGTTTATGCAAACGCAAGTGTTCTCATTCTTTTTTAATTTTATTTTCTATATTGAATCCTAGAGCAAAAACGTCCAAAAAGCAAGGGAAATCAAGGATTTTCATGGTAAATGGAGAATAAAAATGAGCTGCCGCATTGAAAAACGCCGCAAATCGTGATTGACAGAGGGATAACAGCACGTTACAATAGCATTAATTTATTTTTAAATGTGAATTTGGTGAAAAAAATCATCGAATGGCAATAAAAGGCACGGAGGGATGAGAAGGATGTACGGCTATAAGGACATGTATATGTGTTGCGGGAAAGATAAGCTTGTGCATTGTGCGCTCATTTGAACAGCCTTTATGGGAAGTGTCTGCAGGTTCGGCCGATCGACTGTGATGGAACGATCACTGATTGGTATGAAGCCCTCCGAAACAACAATAAGGGTTACAATGCGCATGCGTGTATCGTTGTTATACATATGTGCTTTTTTTGTACGCTAACAAAATAATAAAGGGAAGTGTGCGCCGATCATGACCGCACTTCATTAGAAAAAAATGTGACGGGAGGAATAATGGATGAAACCGATTATAGGAATTGGAGGCAACCACCTGACTGCTGAACTCGGCAACCAGATGGAAAAAACATACACACCGCAAGGATTTATCGATGGCGTACAAGTAGCAGGAGGGATCCCACTCGTGATTCCGATCAGCGATCCGATGGATGCGGAGCACTACATCAACGCCGTGGACGGGTTGATTTTGGCGGGCGGCCAGGACGTATCCCCGATTCTTTATGATGAGGAGCCGACGCACCGGTTGGGTGTCACGCATCCGGCGAGGGATGCTTTTGAGATCGCTTTGGCCAGAGAGGCTTACAATCAATGCAAACCGATTTTTGCGGTGTGCCGCGGGATGCAGCTGATCAATGTCGCTTTTGGCGGAAGCCTGCATCAGGATATCAGCCAGCTGGAAGAGTATGATGTCCAACATGACCAAAAAACGAACATCCAGTATGCTTCCCATTCGATTTCGATTGCCCCGAATAATTTCTTGCGTTCCTTTTTAGGGGAGAAGCATCTCGTCAACTCTTTCCATCACCAGGGCGTCAAGGAATTGGCGGAGCCTTTTGAGGCCATCGCTTGGAGCTCGGATGGGTTGATTGAAGCCTTCCAAGCAAAAGAAAGAAGCCAAAATATCTTTGCGGTGCAGTGGCATCCGGAATTTATGCTGGCCTCCTCCCAGAAAATGCAATATTTCTTTGATGAAATCGTCTTCCTGGCGGGAACGGGCATCCATTATCAAGACAGCGTGATCCATTATTAAGAATCGTTCAGAAACCTGCGGCCATCCGGTTGCTTGGTTTCTGAACTTTTTTGTTCATGCGCCTCTGCTAAAAAATAGCTAAAGAGCGCGGTATGGATTAAAATGGATGTAAGAAGAACGCCAATGGTAGCTGGGAGGCCAAATTTATGAAACGTGTACCGAACATCCTGACGCTGATACGCCTGTTTTTGATCCCTTTTTATTTGCTGGTCTTCTATTCCGATACGGCGCATCCAGTCCGTTGGGCGATGCTCATTTTTCTGGTGGCCAGCCTTACCGACATCATCGATGGCTACATCGCCCGTAAATATGATGCCATCACGAAATTCGGACAGGTGGCTGATCCTTTTGCGGATAAAGTGATGCAGATTTCTGTCCTGTACACCTTGATGGACATCGGATATATAGAAAATTGGTTTTTCCTGATCGTATTGATCAAAGATGGCCTGCAGATATTGCTGGGTGTGGCTTTGCTAAATGTCGAGCCGAAGATCATCGTGCCTGCGAATGTATTCGGAAAGGCCACGACCGTCCTGATTTTTGCCACAATCCTGCTTTCTTTGTTCCGTCTGCCGGGATTGATCTATCTGCAGCTGTTCGTCGGGGGATGGGCTGTCGTCACTTTCTCCCAGTATGCCTATCACGTCTGGCAAGCATGGAAAAAAGACAAATCCGTCAAGTTGGATAATCAGTGATCAAAAAAACGACGAGTCTCCTCGTCGTTTTTTCTATAGATTCGGATAAGCCTTTACGATATAGGCTTTAATGCGGTCAACGGCTTCCTGAAGGACTTCTTCCGATTCGGCGAACGGAATCCTCAAGTAGCCTTCGCCCATTTTTCCGAAAGCGGAACCCGGCGTCAGCGCTACGTGGGTTTCCGTCAAGATTTCCATCGCAAAATCATAAGAGGACTTGCCGAATGCCTTGATATTCGGGAAAGCATAGAAGGCGCCTTCCGTCTTCAAGCAGTGGAAGCCAGGAATCTGGTTCAAGCCATCGACAATGATGTTGCGGCGACGGTCATATTGTTCCAGAAAATAACGGACATCATCCTGCGGTCCGGTGATCGCAGCGATTGCGGCTTCCTGGATGAAAGGAGGAACGCAGAATCCGATGCCTTCCCGGAACTCGGCCATGCGATCGATGGCTTCATGATTGCCGACGACATAGCCGATCCGCCAACCCGTCATCGCATAGGTTTTGGACAAGCTGTTCACCACGAAATGATTTTCTTTTGCGCCGGGTATCTGGAACAGGCTGAAATGTTTCTTGCCATCGTAAATAAGGCTTTCGTACACTTCATCCGACAGAATCGCGATCTTGTGGCGATCGGCCAAGGCCACGATGGCTTCCATATCGGTCGGATCAAGGATCGAACCCATCGGATTATTCGGGGTATTCAGAATGATCAAACGCGTTTTGTCGGTCAGTACTTGCTCGATGTCAGCAGCCTGCATCTTGAATGAATTTTCTTCGTAGACAGGCACTGGGACGACGTTGGCTCCCAAAAGCATGATTTGGCCGAGATAATTCGGATAGCTCGGATCGGCGATGATCACCTCGTCGCCTGGATTCAGGATTGACATCATCACATGCAAAATGGCTTCCGTTCCGCCGAAAGTCGCCATGACTTCATTCGGTTCGAAGGGGATGCCGGTCTGGTCCGTGTATTTTTTTGCGACGGCTTGCTGAAAAGCGAGCTCACCGACGTTCGGGCCGTAGTGCGTATAATCGGCGGCGATGGCATCCTGCCCGGCTTTTTTGATGTAATCGGGGGTTTCGAAATTCGGTTCCCCCATCGTCAGCATCAGCGTGTCATCGAATTGGGCGGCCAATTTTGCCATTTTTCGGATGCTGGATGCGGGATAGTTTTTGGATAGTTCAGACCAATGATACATATATGTTTGCTCCCTCTATTCGATTTTTTCTTCTATCTTATCAGATAATCCCTGACTATCCTAGTGTCAGGAGCGGTAGAGAGCGTGTATAAGCGTGCCGAAGGAAGCAAAAAAAGAAAGACAAAGATAATTTTCTGAAAAGTTGCATTCAGCCAGATTGTTTTTGGTATAATGAAAGGATGGATATAAAAAACAAAACGACTTTTCCTTTTCTGCAATGGGATGGCCTATTTTACGAGTAACCTCAATAATAGGTTTGGAAGCCGGAATTTGTAATAACAATTTAGGAGCACAAGGATGTCAGACCAGAAGATTTATTTATTATTGACGGACACAGGGTCTATGTTGACTCGGACCATCAAACTGTTTACGAGAAAAAAATACAATCATGTATCCTTGGCGTTTGATGCAGCTTTGGCGGATACCTTCAGTTTCGGCCGCAAGAAAGCCAATAACCCTTTTATAGGAGGGTTCATACACGAAGATGTGACATCTGATTTCTATAGCCCAGCTAAATGCGCGGTGTATGCATTGACGGTGTCAGAGGAACAAGCGGCAGTGATGAGAGACTATGTTTCTTCATTCGAAAAGGACAAAGAAAAGTACCATTATAACCTGCTGGGACTATTGCCTGCTCTGTTCAATAAGGAGTGGGACAGGGAAAATTATTATTTTTGTTCACATTTTGTTTCGACTGTTTTAGTGGAGGGGGGGGTACTTCAATCCAATAAGCCCGTGACACTGATGAGGCCGGCAGACATTTTGGAAGCATTGCCGTTTGTACCATTGTATGAAGGGATTCTTTGTCAATTCAATGAGCTGTCCATGAGTTCAGCCGAGCAAGGTTTGGTATACGAAACTGAACAGATGATTGCATCCATTGATGTGGATAGTGCTGATCTCTGCTTCTCGGAAAACTTCTCGTCTGTCCCTGTCCCTGTCCTGTAGACAGCACGAGAATTGGAGATAAGTGGCAAGAATATGAAAGAAAAATAAAAGCATTGACTTATTTCTAATTTAGATTTAATATTTAAAGAAAGATAATGAAAGGAGTTGCAGCAGGATGAGAAAAAGGGATGCACACAGTACAGCAGCTTGCCATGCTGCAAACACTTTATTAGTCATTATTATGCCCTAGGATTCAAACTATTCAATTAGTTGAGTCCTATTCTTAGTGAATCAGGGCTCGACGCAAGCTGAAGCCCTATATCACATGAGGGCTTCTTTTTTATAAATATAAGGAAAAAAGGGGAGACAGCAATGCGTAGTGATAAAATCAAAAAGGGAATAGATAAAGCACCACATCGTTCCTTGCTGAGAGCAACCGGACAAATCAGAGAAGAAGCGGATATGGACAAACCGTTCATAGCTGTCTGCAATTCCTATACAGATATCGTGCCTGGTCACGTGCATTTGAGAGAATTAGGCGATATTGCCAAAGAAGCGATCCGTGAAGCCGGCGGGATTCCTTTTGAATTCAACACGATCGGTGTCGATGACGGGATCGCGATGGGACACATCGGGATGCGTTATTCATTGCCATCACGGGAAATCATTGCTGATGCCGCTGAAACGGTCATCAACGCACACTGGTTCGACGGTGTTTTCTATATCCCGAACTGCGATAAAATCACGCCGGGTATGCTGTTGGCGGCTGTCCGCACCAATGTTCCGGCGATTTTCTGCTCAGGCGGCCCGATGAAGGCTGGACTTTCCGCTACTGGACAGGCTCTGACATTGTCCTCCATGTTTGAGGCGGTCGGAACTTTCAAAGAGGGCAAAATGACCCAAGAAGAATTTTTCGATATGGAAGCCAACGCTTGCCCAACATGCGGTTCTTGTGCGGGTATGTTCACCGCCAACTCCATGAACTGTTTGATGGAAGTATTGGGATTGGCATTGCCATACAACGGGACTGCTTTGGCAGTCAGTGACGAGAGAAAACAACTGATCCGCGAAGCGGCCTTCAAACTGATGGACTTGGTCGAAAAAGACATCAAGCCGCGCGATATCATCACTGCTGATGCGATCGATGATGCCTTCGCCTTGGATATGGCGATGGGCGGTTCGACAAATACTGTGCTGCATACATTGGCTTTGGCGAAAGAAGCCGGAATCGACTATGACATGAACCGCATCAACGAGATTGCAGAAACAACCCCGTACCTATCGAAAATCGCTCCGTCATCTGCTTTCTCCATGCATGATGTGCATGAAGCAGGCGGCGTTCCGGCTATCATGAATGAATTGATCAAACACGGCAACCTGCACCCAGACCGTATCACGGTCACCAGCAAGACGATCCGTGAAAATGTCGCAGGACAAGAAATCAAGAATGAAGAAGTCATCCATAAATACGAAAATGCCTATTCTCCGGTCGGTGGTTTGTCCATCCTGAACGGGAATATCGCTCCTTTCGGCGGCGTCATCAAAGTGGGCGGCGTGGATGCCGACATCAAAAAATTCGTCGGTAAAGCGATCTGCTTCAGCAGCCATGATGAGGCAGTGGAAGCGATCGATAACCGTACCGTCAAAAAAGGACATGTCGTCGTCATCCGTTATGAAGGCCCTAAAGGCGGACCTGGAATGCCGGAAATGTTGGCACCAACGTCTTCCATCGTGGGACGCGGCTTAGGCCGCGATGTTGCCCTGATCACGGACGGCCGATTCTCCGGTGCCACACGCGGTATCGCGATCGGACACATCTCTCCGGAAGCAGCTTCAGGCGGCCCAATCGGCTTGATCGAAGACGGCGATGAGATCGTCATCGATCTGGAGCACCGCACAATCAATGTAAGTGTCGCGGATGAAGTGCTGGAAGAAAGAAAGAAAAAACAGACACGCTTCATGCCTAAAGTGAAGACGGGCTGGTTGGCACGTTATGCCGCTTTGGTTACATCAGCCAATACCGGCGGCGTACTGAAGACACCGGAAGAACTTTTTGCAGAATTTGAATAGAACAAAAAAATCCACGCCGGACGCTCCGGCGTGGATTTTTTTATTGATTTGGAAATCAGTCCATTCGTTTGCTGCGGATGGATTATTCTTCGTCGCGGCCCAGGGCAACCTGCATCTCTCGGACGGTCTTTCTGTCCAGGTTGAAGATGAACTTGAAGCAGATGAACATGATGATGTAACCGATCAATGGGAACAGAGCAGCCATATTGCGGATGGCAAGTGAGTTTCCGATGGTCCAGGTCATAGCGTCCTTAACATCCAGTGTTGGAATCAAGATGGCGATGGCTGCAGGGATGAATGATTGGCCGAAACCTTGTGCGACTTTGCGTAGCATAGAGTAAGTAGCATAAATGGAACCTTCATTGCGGATGCCGGTCTGCCATTCCTGATAGTCGATCGCGTCAGCAACCATTCCCCAAGTATAGATCGTTGACCCGAAGGCGAAGCTGTTTGCGATGATCTGCATCGCGATCCAAAGAATCGGATTTTTGATTTCGACCAAGTAAAGGAAGGCGTAGACAGCGATGGATCCGATCAATGGCCAAGTCGACAATTCTTTTTTGCCCAGTTTTCCGACCAAGGCACCACCTAGTGCAGTACCAACAAATAGTGGGATAATTTGAGTCAGGATGGAGTAAGAACTCAAGGTTCCGTCTCCGAAATACATCTGGTAAGTCAATTGATGCAATTGGTTCCCGCCCATGATGAACAGGATTTGTGCGATGGAGGCAAGAGCGATACCCAAAATCGCGCGGTTGCGGAAGAAGTCTTTTAATGTCTTGAAGTAATTGAATTTTACCTCTTCACCTTCAGTCTCAACTTGCTGGATGCGTTCTTCCGTATTCAGATACAGAAGAGCGAAGGCAATGATGGATACGATACCCAAAATGACTGCAATCGGGAACATCCTTTCACCGCGGAAAATACTTGCTGTTTGGCCGTTTTTTGTGACTTGTTCATAAGCGAACAACGGAATCAGGATGCCTAGAGGAACACCGGCGATGATGTATCCCCAAGAACGTGCATTGGATAAAGCAGCGCGTTGTGAAGGCTTGGAAGTCATAACGGAGCTTAGGGCGCCGTAAGGAACATTCACGACTGTATAGGTGACATCCCATAAGATGTACCCACCGATACACAAAGCAAGCTTAGCAGGATAGGACCAGTCAGCCGCATCGATGAACATGACAGTCGCCGCCAATGCCAAGAATGGAGAGCCGCGCAGAATCCATTGTTTGAATTTCTCACCTTTTTTGTTTGCACCCATACGGTCGACGATTGCGCCGATGATCGGATCGTTGATGCCATCAAGGATTTTCGTGATCAGAATGACGATGGAATAGTGGGCCAAGGAAATCCCGATGTACTGGGTGTAGAAAATGAACATGTAGCTGGAAATTAAAGTGAAACTCATATTGCAGCCGAAGTCGCCCATGAAATATCCAAGTAAGTCACGGAATCCGAATGGACGCTTTGTTGCACCGGTTACTTGATGTTGAGCCATTTTAAATCTTCCTCCCATAAAAAATATTTTTGATAAGAAGAGCGAAAATAATAAAGGGAATTTTGTATCATAATGTGAAACAACTTTTCTTAATCTCACATGAGTATAATGAGAAAACGCATTCAAGTCAAAGGAGAGCGATGGAAATAACCTAAAATACAGCCAAGCCTGTCAAATTTCTGACATAATCCTATATACATATGCCCGCTTTAGGCGACTCCTGGAGGAGGGGTTTTTCGAAAAAATGACGTTCAATCATCCTGTTCTACTTATTTCCTTCCATAAGAACATGGAAAACTTGTATAGGAAGAACAAGTCAGGCTGGCTATGACAAGAATTATTTGCGGATAATCAGTATAGGGGCTTATCAGCATGCAAATTATCTGATATAATATCATAATATGAAACGTAGGGCCGTTTGGTGATTCGGAATGCTGGAGAATGATTCGCTCATTAAAAAAATGAAACGGTTTACAAAAGATGCCAATTAGGCTTAATTATCTTAGAAAAGGATGATCAGGAAAAATGATACAAAAAGTAGAATCAAATTCAAGCACAAAAGTTCAATCAATTGACCGCGCCTTAGCGATTTTGGAAACCTTGGCGGACTATCCTAGTCTTAGTTTAATGGAATTGAGCGAAAAAGTGAATCTGCACAAAGCAACGACGCATCGTTTGGTGAATTCCTTAATGGAAAACGGCTATATCGATCGCAACCCCGATACCAAACAGTACCGTATTTCCTTGAAGATGTTCCATCTCGGGAACAAGCGTGTCCACAACATCGACTTTTTGAACGTGGCCAAAAGCATGATCCGTCAATTGTCTGATGATACGAAGCAGACCGTGCATCTGGTTGTGGAAGACAATGATGAAGTGCTGTACATCGATAAGTATGGTGAATCCCGCGGCGTGCGGATGCAATCAAAGATCGGTACGAAGGCACCGCTTTACTGCACCGCGGTCGGCAAAGCGCTCCTGAGCACCCGCCAGAATGCTGCCGTCAGAGAGTATTGGGACAGTATCGTTCCGGAACAGAAGACCGGGCGCACGATCACCAGTTATGAAGAACTCGTCAATGAACTGGATGAAATCAGAAGGAATGGCTATGCCATCGATGATGAAGAGTTTGAAGAAGGCATTGTCTGCATTGCTGCAGCATTTTCGAGCGCAAGGGAAGTTGCTGCCGGTGCGATCAGCATCTCCTTGCCGTTGTCTGACATGGTCGACAAAGACTTCTATACAGGAAAAATTTTGGAGTACGCCACAAAAATTTCACAGTTGCTCGGTCACTTTTGATCCTTTTCGATCTGAGGCCGATGAAGCAGGAACTCCCCACAAACCGCATGATATATGCGTTTGTGGGGAGTTTTTTTGTGTGTTATTTTGTTTTTGATCGGGCCATCAAGGAGGATGCCACAAAATTTTCACAATTGACCATTCATTTTTATATTTCTGATGGAATTTCGTTGACATAAAAGATGGTAAATTCTATAATGAACTCGAGTTATGATACTGAGTTCCACAATGCGAAACCATGAATGGAGGATGACAAATGAGCGTCAAGAGAGATACCCTGGCTCAATTACAAGAGAATTACCTGTTTGCAGTAGTGCGCGGAGCTTCCGAAGAGGCGGGTTATGAGATTTCAAAAGCAGCTTATCAAGGAGGCATCAAGAACATCGAGGTGACATTTTCGACACCGGGTGCTGAAAATGTTATGCGCAAGCTGTCTGATGAATTCGCAGGTACGGATATGGTTGTAGGTGCAGGTACGGTATTGGATGAAGTCGCAGCGCGGATTTCGATCATGAACGGAGCGAAGTTTATCGTAAGCCCTTCCTTTAATGAGAAGATTTCAAGAATGTGCAACCTATACACTGTCCCATACTTGCCTGGATGCGGTTCTGTTACAGAAATTCAAATGGCTTTGGAAACTGGCTGCGAAGTAGTCAAGCTTTTCCCGGGTGGTTTGTTGGGTCCTGGATTCATCAAAGACGTTCATGGTCCTATCCCTTGGGTTGACGTAATGCCATCAGGCGGCGTAAGCATCGAAAACATGGACAAATGGATCGCAAACGGAGCTTGGTCGGTCGGTGTCGGCAGTGCCTTGACACGAAACCTTAAAGAAGGCGGCTACGCCAGTGTAGCGGTAGCAGCTAAAGAATTTGCGGATCGATTGGCTGAAATCAAGGCAAAATAATCAATAATAGTTCAAAATAAAGCTCGGAAGGGGATTTCTTCATATGTCATTTATTCATGACGACTTTATGTTACAGTCCGAAACGGCAAAAACACTTTACCACGAATATGCGGAAAACATGCCCATCTTCGATTACCACTGCCATTTGGTGCCACAACAGATCGCTGAAGACTATGAGTTCGAAAACATCACAGAATTATGGTTGGGCGGAGATCATTACAAATGGCGCGCGATGCGTGCGATGGGAATTCCGGAAGAAAAAATTACCGGGAATGCTTCTCCTGAAGAAAAATTTGAAGCTTGGGCCTACACGGCTGAAAATGCAGTCGGGAATCCATTGTTCCACTGGACAGCCTTGGAATTGAAAAAGTATTTCCATATAGAAGAAACACTTACCAGTGCCAACTGGAAGGAAATCTATGCGGAATGCAACCGTGTGTTGAAAGAAGAAAAGCTGACAGCGCGTAAATTGATCAAAAATTCCAATGTCACCTTCATTTGCACGACGGACAACCCTACGGATACGTTGGAATGGCATAAAGCGATCGCTGAAGACGAGACATTCGATGTAGCCGTCGTTCCTGGTTTCCGTCCGGATGAAGCTTTCGCTATCCAGGACGCGGCCAAGTTTGCTGGGTTCATCGGGAAAATGCAAGAAGCGACCGGCAAGGGAATGGGTACATTCGCTGAGTTGGTTGAAGCGATGGAAGAGCGGATCCAATATTTTGCGGATCATGGTTCGAACGTTTCCGACCACGGTTTATCCCAAATCTACTACGCTGAAGCCACAGATGAAGAGATTGAAGCCATCTACGCCAAAGCGATCGCAGGGGACAGCGTTTCTGAAACGGAATACGCAAAATACCAAACACGCTTATTAGTGGAACTCGGAAAGATCTATGCAGCCAAAGATTTCGTGATGCAATTGCACTTCGGCGCCATCCGCAACAACAACAAGCGCATGTTCGCTGCATTAGGAGCGGATGCTGGCTTCGATTCCATCCAAGACCAACCGAACGTGTCCTATGCTTTGAACAATCTTCTTGGTGCAATGGATCTGACGAATGAATTGCCTAAATTCATCGCCTATAACCTTGACCCTACTTATTTCGACTTAGTGGGAACGGCAATCACGAACTTCCAAGTAAACGACAAAGGCATCAAGAGCAAAGTCCAGATGGGTTCCGGTTGGTGGTTCAACGACACCAAATACGGCATGCTGAAACAATTGAAATCCTTATCCGAAGCAGGTTTGTTGATGAATTTTGTCGGCATGCTGACAGATTCAAGAAGCTTCATCTCCTATACGCGTCATGAGTATTTCCGCCGCATCCTTTGCGATTTCATCGGTGATCTCGTGGAACGTGGAGAAATCCCGAATGATACCAAGTTACTGGAAAAGCTGATCACGAACATCAGCTACAACAACGCTGTAGAATACTTTGATTTTAAAAAATAAAAAATATAAAAAAGAAGAGGAAGTGCATTGCAATGGAAATGTCATTCAGATGGTACGGTCATGATGATCCTGTTACTTTGAAAAATATCCGCCAAATCCCAGGAATGAAAGGTATCGTAACTGCAGTTTATGATATCCCAGTAGGCCAACCATGGCCGATGGAAAGAATCGAAAAATTAAAAGCAGACGTAGAAGCAGAAGGTATGTACATCTCAGTCATCGAATCTGTTCCGGTTCACGAATCCATTAAATTGGGTCGTCCAGACCGTGACCAATACATCAGTGCCTACAAAGAAACTTTGCGTAACCTAGGTAAAGCAGGAATTCCGGTTGTATGTTACAACTTTATGCCAATCTTTGACTGGACTCGTTCCAACTTGGCATACGAATTACCGGATGGTTCAAATGCGTTGATCTTCGATGAAGAAGAAGTAAACAAAATGGACCCACGTACGCTTTCTCTTCCAGGTTGGGACGAAAGCTACAATTCTGAAGAAATGAATGCTTTAATGGATGAATACAAAGAAGTCGACGAAGAAAAGCTATGGGAAAACTTGGAGTACTTCATCAAAGAAATCATGCCAACTGCTGAGGCGGCCGGCGTGAAAATGGCGATTCACCCTGATGATCCTCCATACAGCATCTTCGGATTGCCTCGTATCATCACAGGCGGAGAAGCGTTGAACCGCTTCATCAAATTGTACGACAGCGAATATAACGGCGTAACGTTATGTGTTGGTTCATTCGCTTCAGATCCTAAAAACGATGCAGTAGCGATCTTGAAAGATATGCTGGCTAAAAAACGTGTAAACTTCGTACATGCACGTAACGTGAAATTAGTCGGCGGACGTTCATTCGAAGAATCTGCTCACTTGTCAGAAATGGGATCCATTGATATGTATGAAGTAGTAAAAGCATGTGTGGAAGGCGGCTTTGAAGGTGCAATCCGTCCAGACCATGGCCGTATGATTTGGGGAGAAACCGGTAAACCAGGTTATGGTTTGTATGACCGTGCGTTAGGCGCAACTTACCTGAACGGTTTGGAAGAAGCAGTGAAGAAAAACTTGAAAGCTTAATAATAACAATAAGAAAGAAGGAAAATCACCATGACAAGCCCATTCGTTCATGATTTTACCGATAAAGTAGTAGTAGTAACAGGTGCCGGCGGCGTTTTATGCTCTTATTTCGCGAAAGAATTCGCCAGAGCAGGCGCTAAAGTGGCCCTTTTGGACTTGAACCTTGATAATGCACAAGGCTATGCTGACGAAATCGTAGCTGAAGGCGGAATCGCTAAAGCATTCAAAGCCAATGTATTGGAATTGCCAAGTCTGCAAGCAGCTAAAGAAGCTGTCGTAGCAGAATTAGGCGAAGTGGATATCTTGGTCAACGGTGCAGGCGGCAACAACCCGCGCGCAACGACAGACAACGAATACCATGAAACTGATCTGCCTGAAGGAACCAAAACCTTCTTCGACTTGGAACAAAGCGGCATCGAATTCGTCTTCAACTTGAACTTCTTGGGTACAGTATTGCCTACACAAGTTTTTGCTAAAGACATGGTTGGCCGTCCAGGCGCTAACATCATCAACATCTCAAGCATGAACGGTTTCACACCATTGACAAAAATCGTTGCTTACTCAGGCGCGAAAGCTGCTATCTCCAACTTGACTGAATGGTTGGCTGTTCACTTTGCTCACGTAGGCATCCGTGTCAACGCAATCGCACCAGGATTCCTGGTTTCGAAACAAAACCAAGCACTATTGTTCAACGAAGACGGAACACCGACTCCTCGTACAGGCAAAATCCTGAACGGCACACCAATGGGCCGTTTTGGCGAACCGCATGAATTGATCGGCGGCTTGCTGTTCTTGGCTGACGATAAAGCTGCAAGCTTTGTGAACGGCGTCGTATTGCCGATCGATGGCGGCTTCAACGCATATTCCGGCGTATAAGTTTAGTTAATTGAATAGGACAGATAGAACGAAATGTGTTGCACAGTTCTTCTCTATCTGTCCTTTTTTTTGATATCAAGTTAGGAGAGAAAAAACATGTCTACACACCCAACTCAATTTACGAAACAAAAACAATTCTTAGTCTGTGTCGATTCCGATGGTTGCGCAATGGATACGATGAACGTGAAGCATGAGCGCTTCTTCGGTCCTTTGGCAGCTGATGAGTACGGCATCAAAGACCGCGAAACTTTTTTGGCTGACTGGAACCGCATCAACCTGTTTTCCAGCACACGCGGCATCAATCGCTTTAAAGCACTGGTTTTGACGTTGATCGAAGCGCAGGAAAAAGGCGAAGACATCGGCGACATTTCGGCACTGACTGATTGGGCAAACAATGCCCCATCATTATCGAATGCTTCTTTGGAAGCGGAGATTGCGAAAGCATCTTCCGAAGATCTTGAAAAAGCTTTGGTATGGAGCAAGAAAGTCAACGAAGGCATCGAAACGGAATTGGCTGGAGAGGATAAGCCTTTCCCCGGCGTTCTGGAAGGCTTGACAAAAATCCATGGCCTGACGGATGTTGCAATCGTAAGCTCAGCCAACAGCGAAGCTTTAAACAGTGAATGGAACAGACACAATCTGATGCCGCAAGTTGACGTAGTCTACGGACAGGAAGTCGGCAGCAAAGCGGACGCTATCGCTGATCTGTTGACGAAAGGTTACGCTGCTGACGAAATTTTGATGGTCGGCGATGCCCCTGGTGATGAACAAGCGGCAGCGGTAAATGGCGTATTCTATTATCCGATCCTCTTCGGAAAAGAAGAGTTCTCTTGGGAACGTTTAAGCAATGAAGCAATCGAGAAGTTCCTGAACAAGGAATATGCAGGAGCTTATCAGGAAAAAGTGCTTGGGGAATTCCATGCCCTTTTGGCTCAATTCGATTAATCTCATTTTCAATAGTTGCAAGTTAGAAACATTACGTTAGCAGGAGGAAAAACAGTGCCAAAATTAGTTGATTTAAAAGCAAAACCGTACAATCTGAGCGACAAACAGGTCGCTTGGGTAAACGAAACGATCGCTGGCATGACGGATGAGGAAAAAGTAGGACAATTGTTCACGAACCTATTCTTCTTCGGAAATGATGCCTTCTCAGGGAACGACTTCACAAACCAGGAAATCATCGAAAAATTCCACATCGGTGGCGCACGTTACCACGGCAACTCAAAAGAAGATATCCAAGATTTATTGAACGAATTGCAATCCATGTCCAAAATTCCTCTATTGGTAGCTGCCAACTGCGACTCAGGCGGAAACGGCGCATGTGGCGAAGGAACATACATCGCTTCTGGTGCACAGTGTGAAGCTTCAGGCGACCCACAAGTTTCTTATCATGCCGGGTTGGTTTCGGCCCGTGAAGAAAAAGCATTGGGAGTAAACGTCAACTTCGACCCATGTGTGGATATCCTTTACAACTGGAGAAACACAATCGTCAATACGCGTGCTTACGGTACGGATGCGGAAACTGTCATCAAATATACGAATGCTTATTTGGATGGCTTGACTGCTGAAAACGGCGAAAACATGGAAGACGGCGTTATCCAATGCATCAAGCACTTCCCTGGAGACGGGACAGAAGAACGCGACCAGCATCTGGTCTTGGGCATCAATGAATTAAGCCCTGAAGAGTGGCGCGCTTCCTTCGGTAAAGTTTACCAAAACCACATCGATCGCGGTGTTGAAATGATCATGGCGGGACACATTGCAGTCCCTGCTTTGCAAAAAGAATTGAACCCTTCGTTGGAAGACAAGGACATCATGCCGGCAACATTGGCTGAAGAACTGATCCAAGATGAATTGAAGACTGAATTAGGCTTCAATGGCTTGGTCATCACAGATGCAACACACATGTTGGGCATGACATCCGCTATGCGCCGCGAAGATTATGTTCCAAAAGCAATCGCAGCTGGTTGCGATATGTTCCTGTTCTTCAACAACATCGAAGAGGACTTCGGCTTCATGTTGAAGGGCTACCAAAACGGCGTCATCACGGAAGAACGTTTGACTGATGCGTTGCGTCGTATATTGGGTTTGAAAGCTAAATTGCATTTGCCGGAAAAACAAGCAAACGGCACATTGTTGCGCACACGCGAAGACTTGAATGTCATCGGCTGTGAAGAACATCTGCAATGGAGAGCGGAAGCTGCTGATAAAGGGATTTCTTTGATCAAAGATACCCAAAACAACTTGCCGATCAACCCTGTTGATCACAAACGCATTCGTCTGTATATGCTGGAAGGCGAAAAAGGCGGAATCAATGATGCAGGTTCAGCAACGCAACAACTGCTCGTTGATGAATTGACAAGCCGCGGCTATGAAGTGACCGTCAACGAACGCGGTTCACGCGTTAAAGGCGCTACTTTGAAATACCGTGATGAAGTGGACTTCGCTTTGGAAGTATCTGACATCTTCGGCTATGGCGCACAAAATAACTATCGAATCCAATGGAGCACTGCCATGGCAAACGAAGTTCCATGGTTCGTTTGGGAAGTTCCACATGCCTTCGTTTCATTGAACTTCACGACACACTTGCATGACGCAACTATGGTGAAGACATTCATCAATGCTTACCACAACAATGAAGAAACAATCAAACAAGTCGTCGACAAACTGGAAGGCAAATCCGAATTCAAAGGCGGCCACAACGACCTGGTTTGGACCGACAAATGGCAAGCTAAATTATAATCAGTGTGTGATGAATCCTGAGCTCAGAGTTTGAGCACTAACGAGGTTCAGGACCAAGCAGCCCGTTCTTGGCTGAGTGGGCCTGAACAGCGTTAGGCGGAGAACTCTAGGATTCAGAGTTCAACTAAATCAGAACCGTTCTAAAGGATACGATGAATTGCATTCAGAAGGCATCCTGCTAATGTACCATTTTGTTCACAAATCACCCAAAACACTGTTGTACCAAGTAAAGTCGAGAAGTCTTTTTCTCGACTTTGTTTTTTTTGAACAATAAAAAGCATTCACAGTCAATTATTCAGAAAATGTAAGCAGTTTAGGATATTGAATTGTAAACGCTGTTATTTTATACTTTAAAGTGTCAAAGAGAGGGAGGTGACACGTATCGTTGAAAAGTTGTTGATAGGATATCACGTAAAAGGACAAGAATACACCCTTGATTTCCATACACATCCTCAATATGAAATATTCCTGTTCCACGGCGGAAATTGTCGATTCCTGGTAGGTAATAAAATCTATTATCTGCAGCCGGGTGACTTGCTGATGATGGATGGCATGACGGTTCATCGCGCCTACGTCATCGGAGATAAGGAGGCCTACGAACGCAGCATCGTCCATTTCGATGCCGACTGGATTAAGCCTTTACTGAATGACCTGAACATTGACTATCTCTTGCGGTTCTTTACTGAAAATCGCAACGGCCTCATAAGAAAATTCCATAAAAAGGATGAGCTCCAATTGGATAACGCAATTCGCGAATTGAATCATCTGCAAACATTGGATCAGTCCTATGCGAACGAAGCCAAAAGAAAACTTTCCCTCGTGCAACTGCTGCTGTCGATCGATTCGGCAACGGATAAAATTGTGGAAAAAGGGCAGGTTTATGTCGATGAAAAAACGCAGATTGCGGAGAAGGTTTCGGAGTACATTTTCAAGCATTACCGTGACTCGTTCAACATCGATGATATCGCCTCTGCACTTAATTTGAGCAAATCCTATTTGTCCCATGCTTTTAAAGATATAACCGGAAACACGATTATGGCCTATGCGATGGGATACCGGTTATCCCAAGCGTGCACGGCACTATTGATGGAACCGACCAAATCAATCAAAATGATTTCCGGCGAATGCGGTTTTGAAAGCGATGCCCATTTCAGCAGGTATTTCAAACAGAACATCGGCACCACGCCGAGTACGTACAGAAAAAACAACAGAATCAGCATAGAAAAAGGAGAATGATGAAAATGACAGAAAAAGTGAAATTAGGAATTATTGGTTATGGTGCAGAAGGCGGCATGTACGCAGGGTTCTTCAAGAACAACGATGAGCGCCTGAACGACAACATCGAGTTGGCAGCAATCTGCGACAACGATCCGGCCAAAAAAGCGAAAGTAGCCGAAGATTTCCCTGGACTGCCTTTCTTCGACAACTACCTGGATCTTTTGGAATCCGGTGTCGTAAACGCAATCGTAACGACTGTTCCGCACTATGATCACTGCGTGATGGGGATTGCTGCACTTGAGCGCGGCATCCACTTATTGGGCGAAAAGCCGGCAGGTGTTTATACGAAAGATGTGGAACGATTGATCGAAACATCGAAGAAACACCCAGATACGACTTTTGCGATCTTCTTCAACCAACGCACAAACCCGCTTTACCGCAGAGTAAAACAATTGATGGATGAAAAAGCGATCGGCGATCTGCAGCGTGCTACTTGGATCATCACAACTTGGTGGAGACCACAAGGCTACTACAACCAAAGCGCATGGCGTGCGACTTGGGGCGGAGAAGGCGGCGGTGTGCTGGTGAACCAAGCTCCTCACCAATTGGACCTATTGCAATGGATCTGCGGAAAGCCTGAAAAAGTATACGCGAAGCTGCAATACGGAGCTGGACGCAAAATCGTAGTGGAGAATGAAGTGAATGCACTCTTGGACTTCGGCAACGGCGCTACCGGTTCATTCATCACCTGCACAAACGACATTGTCGGTACCGACCGCTTTGAAATCTTTGGGACGAAAGGCAAAATCATCGTTGAAGATTCGAAAAAACTGATCGTGAAACAACTGACTGCTCCGGAAGAGGAACTGTCCGAAAACATGGACATGCAGGATGTCATGAGACTCTTCATGGGACAGGTCAATATGGAAGATTACGTTAAGGTCACAGAAGAAGAATTTGTGACACCACATGGCCTGCAACACATTTCCGTATTGAATAATTTTGCTGACCATATCGTCAAAGGCGAGCCTTTATTGGCCAACGGCGAAGAAGGGATCAATGGCGTTACCTTGGCGAATGCGATGCACTTGTCCTCTTGGTTGGATAAAGAAGTGGACTACAACGTGGATGGCGACCTGTATCTGGCAGAATTGAACAAACGCATTGCTGAAGAAGGTAAGTTTGAACAAAAAAAATAAGAAAGTGACGTGATCAGAGATGTTAAGAGCGGCAATAATCGGATTAGGGGATGTATCGCCTGTCCACAAATATGCTATCGACGCCAGCGACAACGGTGAATTGGTTGCGGTTTGCGACGTAAATGAAGCCTTGAAGACCAAATATCCTGATGTGCCTTTTTACACAGACGTAGAAACGATGTTGGAAAAAGAGAATTTGGATGTTGTGCATATCTGCTTGCCGCACTATCTGCATTATCCGGTCACGAAACGCTGCATCGAAAAAGGCGTGCATGTTTTCCAGGAAAAGCCATTAGCCTTGGATTATGAGGAAGGCTTAAAGACGCTCGCCTTGGCAGAGGAAAGCAGCAAGAAAATCGGCGTGTGTTTTCAAAATCGCTACAACGAAACGTTTTTGGAACTGAAAAGATTGCTCGCGGACGAGAATGTCGGGGCTGTGACGGGGGTAAAAGGATTGGTGGCATGGCATCGGCCTGAAACCTATTACACGACCAAACCATGGCGCGGTCAGATGGAATTTGCCGGCGGAGGATCCATCATCAACCAAGCTATCCACACGCTTGATCTGATGCAGGTCTTGGGCGGGGAAATAGACCGCTGCAAAGCCAGTCTTTCGAACATCACGGACTATGACATCGAAGTCGAGGACACTGCCGTCGCGAATTTCACATTCAAGAACGGCGCGCGCGGATTTTACATGTCGACCAATGCCTATGTCGAGAATTCCAGCGTAGAATTGCAGGTCATAACCGAAAAGGAAAAATTCACAATCAAGGATAACTGTTTATATCGTTCGAACAGTTCCGGCGAAAAAGAACTGCACTTGCAGGATACGCCGATGCAAGGGACGAAATTTTACTACGGGCCAAGCCATTCTGCCCTGATCCAGCGTTTCTACAACGCGATCGAAGCAGATACCGATGATTATGTGACTGTCCAGGAGGCCTTGCCGGCGATGCTGATGATCGATGCAATGAAATTATCGTCAAAAGAGAAACGTACAATCGAAATGGAGGAAATCATACATGGCTAAAGTTAAGATAGGTGTACAAGCATCAACTGTCAAAAAAAGTTTTGAAGAAGTAGGGCCTTATGAAACGTTAAAAAAATTGCACGAAATCGGCTACAATTCGATCGAAATTTCGCAAGTGGCGACAACGCCTGAGAACATTGCTGAAATTCAAAAAGCGACCGCTGATTTTGGAATGGAAGTCGCATCAATGAGCGCTTCGTTGAAGCCGCAGATGCCGGACGGTGAATCCTTGACGACCCACTACGACAAAATTGTGGCTGACTGCAAAGCTGTCGGTACGGATCTGTTGCGCATCGGCATCTTGCCTTTCGATGCGATGGCCAGTCTTGATAAAGTTTTGGAATTCTGCCAAGACGTCAACGAAGTGACGCAAAAGCTGAAAGAAGACGGCATCACCTTGTATTACCATAACCACCATGTGGAATTCCGCAAGTATGACGGAAAATTCCTGTTGGATATCATCCGTGAAAAGGCGCCATTGTTGGGCTTTGAGCTGGATGTACACTGGGTGCAACGCGGTGGCGCAAACCCACTGGAAGTCATCAAAGACTACAAAGGAAAAGTGGAATTGATCCATCTGAAGGATTACCGTATTGCAGCGATTCCGGATGAGGCATTCGAAGCCTTATACAACGGTGATTACCCAACATTCATGAGTGCGTTCACCAACATTATCGAATTCGCTGAATTGGGAACAGGCAGTCTGCCTTTGAAGGACATCATCGAGGAAAGCATCTCATCAGGCGCACGCTACCTATTAGTGGAGCAAGATGATACATATGGAGTGGATCCGTTCGAAAGCTTGAAGATTTCTCGCGATCACTTACTGGAATTGGGTTACGGAAACCTGTTCTGATGAATAGGATGAAGAAGTTCGGAGAATATTCTCTTCGGGCTTCTTCCTATTATATTTGAAAATTATGGAGGTCATACGAGTGGGAAATAAAGATGGAATGAATTATGCTCCGAAAGGGAAAATAAACAGGGTAGTGGAACCAGGAGCGTTCAACGTAGGCGTTACGGCACTGGACCACGGACACATCAATGGCATGACGAACGGATTGATCGAGGCCGGAGCGACAATCAAATATGTTTATGATCCGGATGCGGAAAAGGTAGCGAATTATCTGGAATCATTCCCTGATGTTGCCGTTGCGGAGTCTTTGGAGCAAATTTTGGAAGATCCGGAAATCCAGTTGGTTGCCGCTGCTGCTGTGCCTAACTTACGCAGTGCGTTGGGGAATCGGGTCATGCGGGCAGGGAAAGACTACTTCACGGATAAAACAGGATTTACTACATCGGAACAATTAGAAGAGACGAAAAAAGTAGTAGCTGAAACGGGTAAAAAATATTGGATTTACTTCAGTGAAAGATTGCATGTAGAGGGAGCTGTATTTGCCGGACAATTGATTAATGAAGGTAAAATCGGCCGCGTCATCCAAGTGACGGGTTTCGGACCGCACCGTCTTGATAAAGAAAAACGTCCGGATTGGTTCTTCAAGAAAGAACAGTATGGCGGCATTTTGGCCGACATCGGCAGCCATCAGATCGAGCAATTCCTTTACTATACGGGAAATACCGACGCCAAAGTGCTGCACAGCAAAGTCGGGAACTACAACAATCCGGCTACGCCTGAGTTGGAGGACTACGGTGATGCTACGCTGGTCGGCGATAATGGCGCCACCTTCATCTTCAAGGTGGACTGGTTCACTCCCGATGGGTTGGGTACATGGGGCGACGGCCGCACGTTCATCACAGGGACGGAAGGGACAATCGAAATCCGCAAATACATCAACGTGGCGACGGAACAGACCGGCGATCACCTCTTCCTCGTGACGAAAGATGGCGAAGAACACTACTCCTTGACAGGTGAAGTCGGCTTCCCGTTCTTCGGAGAAATGATTTTGGACTGCATCAACCGCACCGAAAATGCGATGACTCAGGAACACATCTTCAAGGCGCAGGAATTATGCCTGAAGGCGCAAGAACAAGCGTTGAACATCACCGCAAACCTATAGTACGCTATCCCTTTCTTTGCTTCCGGATCATCCGTATGGCGAAGGAAGGGATTTTTGTTGGTTTCGGATGAGTGAGCATGCAACTTGAACTACGGCCAGCAGCTTGTTATGATGCGGAAGAAGAACTATTGATTGAATGAGGTGAAAAGATGCAAACATTGATCATAGTCAGCCACCCGACGCTGGCTGATTCGAATGCGCAAAGATTTCTGTGGGAAAGTCTTCCGGCCGAAGGGGTGACTTGGCACCATCTCGAATCGGCTTATCCGGACGGGCAAGTCGATCGGGAGGCTGAGCAACAGCAATTGCTCCAGTATGACCGCATCGTCTTCCAATTCCCGTTTTATTGGTACAGCTCGCCGGCGTTGTTGAAGCAATGGCAGGATGTTGTCCTGACAGATGGTTTTGCCTACGGGACTGACGGCGGCAGGATGTCGGGGAAAGAATTCGGCCTCGTTTTGGCACTAGGTGTGAATGAACGGGAATACCAGGCGGGGGGCAGGGAAGGCTTCACGATTTCGGAACTGACCCGTCCTTACCAGGCGATGGCGACAAAATGCGGAATGGTGTTCCTACCGACACTTGCCATTTCCCAATTTGATTATCTGAACGATAGCAAGAAGAAAGAATTGCTGATCGCTTACCAGCAATACCTGACCAAAGACAATGACGCCAGTCTCAAGTCTTCAGAAAACTGGTTCAAACTTCAACTGCAGTCGGTCGGGAAAGCTGGACTTTCCGAAGAGGATCAGCAACTGTTGGAGCATCTGCTCGCGGTATTGGAAGACAACCGCGAGCATTTGGATGATTTGGCGTGGACGTTGGCGCAGATGGAAGGCAATCAGCCGGGGTAAGGAAAGAGCGAGGGATGACAATGGATACTGAAAATTGGGTGCAGGAACGACTGGACCATTTAGTGGAAGCAAGCAAGGATTACCGACAAAAAGCACTCTTCCAGGAAACGAAGAAGCTGTTCCAAGAGCAATACCAACGGATGGAACAGATGGAAGGCGAACTGGACGGGCGGATTTGGAGCCCGAAAGAGTGGTCGAATTAGACAATGCAAAAAAATAGAGGACGGCTGAGCATTTGCTCAGCTGTCCTCTATTTAGGTTGTTTATAGTTTCGGGTTGAGCGGATATTGGTAGACGTAATCGTCCATCACGAAACCGCCTCCGATGGGGGAGACGATGGATTCCGTGCGCACAAAGCCGTATTTTTCGTAGAAGGCGATGGAACCTTCGTTGTATTTGTTGACTGTAAGTTCCAGGACTTTTTTCTGTTCCTGTTTGGCCAAATCGACCATTTTTTGCATGATCTGATAGGCATAGCCTAGTCCGCGGGCTTCCTTCAGCAGGTAAAGCTTGCTGATGAACAGCTTGTCGTCCTGCAGTTGGATAGCCAGGTAACCGGCGGATTGTCCCTCGCTTTTGATGAGGAAATAATCCAATTTGCCTGTTTCGATATCCTCTTCCAGATTCGCTCTGGATTGGATATTTTCCAACATATAGGTCACCTGTTCCGGGCCTAGGATCGGCAGATAATACTCATGCCAGATGATGTCGGCCAAACGGGACAGTTCGTTGATCTGCTCCATGCTCTCGACAGGTTCCAAACGGAGTGCGGCTTCGCGCGAAAACATCTGCGGGGTCGTCATGTCAAGCCACCAACTTAACCAGGAAATATTTCTTTTTGCCGCGGCGTACGAGGATGAAGCGGCCTTCGAAAGAATTTTCGGCAGTGATGACGAAGGCCGGATCCGTGACTTTGTCGCCGTTGATGGAGATGGCGCCGTTTTGGATGTCTTCGCGTGACTGGCGGCGTGACGGTTCGATGCCCAGGTCGACCAGCCAAGTCACCAATTCCTGCTCCTTCAGGTCGGACTCGAAAGTCGGCATATTTTTGAATCCCTCAGCGATTTCGTCTGCCGTCAATTCCTTCACTTCGCCGGTAAACAGGGCTTCGGTGATCTTTAGAGCGTCCTGCAAGGCTTGTTCGCTGTGGACGAAGCGCGTCATTTCGGATGCCAAAACTTTTTGGGCTTCGCGTTTGTGCGGCTCTGTTTCAACTTTTTCAGTCAGGGCATCAATCTCTTCCTTCGAAAGGAAAGTGAAATATTTCAAATATTTGATGACATCGCGGTCGTCCTGGTTCACCCAGAATTGGTAAAACTCATATGGCGTTGTTTTCTTAGGGTCCAACCAGACGGCACCGCCGGCAGTCTTGCCGAATTTCGTGCCGTCCGCCTTCAGCATCAACGGAATCGTCAACCCGAAAGCTTTTGCTTCCGCGCCTTCTTTTTTGCGGATCAGGTCCAAACCGGCAGTGATGTTGCCCCATTGGTCTTGGCCACCGATCTGCAGGTTGACGCCCTCATTTTGGAAAAGGTGCAGGAAGTCCATCGACTGCAGAATTTGGTAAGTGAATTCCGTGAAGGAAATACCGGTGTCCAAGCGGCTGGCTACGATATCTTTGGCCAGCATCGTGTTGATGTTGAAATTTTTGCCGAAGTCGCGCAGAAAATCCAACAGCGTCAAATCTTTGGTCCAATCATAGTTGTTGACGAGGCGGATGTCGGCCGAACTGTCGGATAGGAACAGTTTCTTCATTTGAGCGGTTAAAGCATCTGCATTTTGGAAGATTTGATCCATCGATTGCAGAACACGTTCCTCGCTCTTTCCGCTTGGGTCTCCGATTGATCCGGTCGCGCCGCCGATCAGGATGACGGGTCTGTGTCCTGCCAACTGGAACCTCTTCAATACGATAAAGGGAATCAAGTGACCGATATGCAGGCTGTCGCCGGTCGGATCCACGCCGCAGTACAGACCGATCTGCTCATCCTCCGTTAATTTCCGTAAACCTTCCGCGTCCGTTTGTTGATTGATGGCGCCGCGCCATTCTAGTTCGTCGATGATGTTCATATGCTTCATTCCTTT
The DNA here is from genome assembly GCF_963675415.1 of uncultured Trichococcus sp. NCBI lineage: Bacteria > Bacillati > Bacillota > Bacilli > Lactobacillales > Carnobacteriaceae > Trichococcus > uncultured Trichococcus sp. Next base: position 496,733 of record NZ_OY776220.1, on the reverse strand, counting down.
TCTTGTAATTTTATATGCAAAAAATCCCTGTCCAGACAAGAAAAATCTTGTTTGAACAGGGACGATAGTTACCGTGTTACCACCCAGCTTGCAGAGTCCTCCCGAATCGATCGGACTTTGCCACTCCGACATGTATCGTATGCCGACCGCTTATGCGCATAAGAAAGCTCCAAAGTGTAATTCGAATCCAGGCTTGCACCAGCTTCCACCAACCGCTGACTCTCTGTAGGACAAAATCCCGATTCTACTGTCTTTTTCATCGCTTTTTGTGTTATTGGTTATTTGCCGTAAGTATAGCGCAGTAAAACTTCAGATGTCAACCATGACAATAAAAAAAGCAATGTTACATGAATGTTACAAAGTAGGGAGGTTTGCGAAATATTACTGATGCCGCGGATTTGGACACATTGGACGAGTCGTTTTACAGAAGTGTTACAGTTAGGATACAACTTGTCGAAAGCGGGTTAAACGAAAAAAAACTATGTTATGATTCATTATGTTGATGAATCTTAAGAAAAACTATAAAAAGTTAAAAGATATATAAGAATTATAACTAACGACAATCGAATGTAAGTGGAGGAATTAGACTTGAAGAAGAAATTAGTGGCTATCGCATTAGCAGGTACGATCCTTGCAACAAGTATAGTAACGCCTTTTACAGCTCAAGCAGATGAAATCTTAACAAAAATCCAACAGCAAGAAACTAAAATTTCTGAATTGGACAGCAAACAAAGCACTGCAGAAGAAAACTTGTCTGCAATCACTGCAGAAGTGGATGCAGCCGAAAAAAGAGCAGAGACTCTTTTGGCAAACCGCGTAAAGACACAAGATGAGATTGTTGCTTTACAAGAAGATATTGCCGAATTGCAAGTTGTCATCGCACAACGCGAAGCACAATTGGATGAGCAAGCAAGATCTGTTCAAGTGAACGGTTCAAACGAAAACTACTTGAACTTTATCGTAGCATCCGAATCTTTCACAGATTTAGTATCCCGCATCGATGTTGTTTCAAAAATGGTTTCGGCCAATAAAGAATTGGTAGAGAAGCAAGTTGCGGACCAAAAAGCTGTTGAAGACAAGAAAAATAAAACTGAAGATAACTTAAAAGAAATCAATGCAATGGCCATGGAGTTGGAACAACTTAAAGGCGATCTGCAAGTGAAAAGAATCGAACAAGAGAGCGCGATTGCTGCTTTGGCTGCTGAAAAAGCAACAGCTGAATCCGACCGCGAAATGTTCTTGGCGCAAAAAGAAGAAGCTGATCAAAGAGCTGCCGCAGAGGCTGCTTCCATTGCCGCCGCTGAAGCTGCCGCAGCAACTGTAGCTGCAACAGTCGCGCAAGCAAGTTCAGAAGAAGCTTCTTCCGCTGCTTCATCCGTTGATATTGCATCAAGTGCAGTTGCAAGTTCCGAATCAGCAGCTCCTGCCCAAACAGTAGTCAGCACTCCGGTAGTCGAAAGTGCACCAGTTGTATCTGCTCCAGCAGCAGCTGCACCAGTCGTCAGCGCACCAGTTGCGCCTGCGCCAGTCGTGACTGCACCGGCATTATCTGCACCGACAGGCGATGTTGTTTCCATTGCTGCGAAATACATCGGCGTTCCTTATGTATGGGGCGGAAAAACACCATCAGGATTTGACTGCTCAGGCTTCACTTCTTATGTCTTCAGAGAAGCATACGGCATCGAAATCGGTGGCTACACAGTTCCTCAAGAAAACTCAGGTACACAGATTGCTGTATCATCCGCACAAGCGGGAGATTTGATTTTCTGGGGTTCAAGAGGCGCGACTTATCACGTTGCGATCTACGTAGGCGGCGGACAATACATCCACGCTCCAGCACCAGGCCAAACAGTTACTTATTCTTCTTACAACCTTTCCGGTGCATCATTTGCCGTACGTGTTGCAAGATAATCCAAAATTCACGGCAGTCCTCCGGGGCTGTCTTTTTTTGTGTTTACGGAGGGAATTAGTTGACCTTGACGCTGCGTCAAGGTGTAAGATGAAATCATTGGAGGGGATAGGGTGGAATACACAATTCAAAAATTGAGCCGGCTGGCCGGGGTCAGCACGAGGACGCTGCGCTTCTATGACAAAATCGGCCTGCTGAAGCCCAAACGCACCAGTTCCTCCGGCTACCGCATCTACGGTGAGGCAGAGGTGGACAGGCTGCAGCAGATTCTGTTCTTCAAGCAGCTGTCTTTTTCGCTTGATGAAATCAAATCAGCGCTGGATGATCCGGCATATGATGCGGAACAATCATTGGTCGCGCATAAACAGGCGCTTTTGGAGAAAAAGAAAGAAATCGAATTGCTGATCAAAACGGTGGATGCTACGCTGGACGAAAAAAGAGGAGGGAGAAAGATGAGCGACAAAGAAAAATTTGAAGGCTTGAAGAAGGAACTGCTCGACGAGAACGAAACCCGTTACGGGCAGGAAATCCGCGAAAAATACGGAGAAAAGACCGTTGCGGCATCAAACAAGCACTTCGCAGGCATGAGCAAAGCGGATTTTGATGCGATGCAGGAAATGGCCGCGCGTTTGCAGGAACTGCTGACGGAAGCGATGGCTACGGGGGACGCCGGCGGAGAAGCTGCCTTGGCGGTGGCTGCGTTGCATAAACAGTGGCTGAGCTATACGTGGCCGACCTACTCTCCGGAAGCGCATCGCGGGCTGGCCCAGATGTACGTCGACGACGAAAGGTTCACCGCCTACTACGACAAAGCATCAGGAAAAGGGGCGGCTTTATTTTTGCGGGATGCGATCCACAACTACACTGATAAATCATGAATGCCGCTGGAAGGGCCGGGAGCTGAACGTTGCTTTCGGCTTTTTTGTGCGTGGATCCGGAGGTGCGGGCGATGGCGCGCGGTTGCCGCATGTTTCGAATTTCGCCCCCAAACCCTTGACTTTTGTGGTAGAATGGTACGGTAAGTTGCGTACATTCGCAAAGAACTTAGAATTCAGGGAGGCACTCATTCGTGGCTAAAGACAAAAATACATTTTATATCACTACTCCAATCTATTATCCGAGCGGAAAACTCCACATCGGAAATGCGTATTCTACTATCGCATGCGATGTAATGGCGCGCTATAAAAAACTGATGGGATTCGATGTGTTCTACCTGACCGGTTCAGATGAGCATGGACAAAAAATCGAGAACAAAGCAGCAGAATTGGGCATCACACCGAAAGAATATGTGGACGGTATGGCCCAGGATATGCAGGATCTGTGGAAGCGTCTGGACATTTCCAACAACAAGTTCATCCGCACGACAGATGATGACCATGTGCAGGCTGTTCAGCAGATTTTCGAACAATTATTGGCACAAGGCGACATCTATCTTGGCGAATACGAAGGCTGGTATTCCGTTTCCGACGAAGAATTCTTTACGGAAACACAATTGGCTGAAGTATACCGCGATGCCGACGGAAAAATCATCGGCGGGGTTGCTCCAAGCGGCCATGAAGTCGAATTGGTGAAAGAGGAATCCTACTTCTTCCGCATGAGCAAATACGCGGATCGTCTGTTGGCTTATTACGATGAGCATCCCGATTTCATCCAACCGGAGTCGCGCAAAAACGAGATGGTCAACAACTTCATCAAACCGGGCCTTGAGGATCTGGCTGTTTCACGGACGACCTTTACCTGGGGGATTCCCGTGAAGAGCAATCCGAAGCACGTAGTCTACGTCTGGATCGATGCTTTGGCGAACTACATCACTGCGTTGGGCTACGGTTCGGCTGATGATTCCCTTTACCAAAAATATTGGCCGGCTGATGTGCATATGGTCGGGAAAGAAATCGTCCGTTTCCACACCATCTATTGGCCGATCATGCTGATGGCTTTGGATCTTCCGCTTCCTAAGAAAATCTTCGGCCACGGTTGGTTATTGATGAAGGAAGGCAAAATGTCCAAATCCAAAGGCAACGTTGTGTATCCGGATATGCTGGTGGAGCGCTTCGGTTTGGATGCTTTGCGCTACTATCTGATGCGCGAAGTGACCTTCGGCAGCGACGGCATCTTTACGCCTGAGGACTACGTGAACCGGATCAACTATGACCTGGCGAATGACTTGGGCAATTTGCTGAACAGAACGATTGCTATGATCAATAAATATTTCGGAGGGAACATCCCTTCCGCGCTTGCAGCAGAAACGGCTTTCGATTCAGAACTCAAAGCGATGGCAGCGGAAGTGACCGAGAATTACCAGAAGGAAATGGACAACATGCAGTTCAGCTCGGCCTTGTCCGAAACGTGGCGCCTCATTTCCCGCGCAAACAAATACATCGACGAGACAGCTCCATGGGTCTTGGCTAAGGACGAGTCCAAGCAAGCGGAGTTGGGAAGCGTTATGGCGCATTTGGCGGAAACCTTGCGCGTCGTCGGCATTCTCTTGTCTCCGTTCATGACGCAAGCGCCGTTCAGGATGTACGAACAACTCGGATTGGACTTCGAAAAACAAGGCGCTTGGGAAAATGTAGCCTTCGGAACGTTCCCGGCAGACGTGAAGGTAGTCGAAAAAGGCACGCCGATCTTCCCGCGTCTCGTTACAGAAGAAGAAGTCGCCTACATCAAGGAACAAATGGGCGGAACAACCCCAGCGGAAGAGGAAACAGTCGCGGCCGAGTGGGATCCAACGACTACCGTACTGACTTCCGAAAAAGAAAAACAGATCAAGTATGAAGATTTCGATAAAGTCGAGCTGAAGGTAGCTGAAGTCATCGATTGCCAGAAGGTCGAAGGCGCGGACAAATTGCTGAAATTCCGTCTGGATGCGGGTGATGAAGGCCATCGCCAAATCCTGTCGGGCATTGCGCAATGGTATCCGGATCCTGCGTATTTCATCGGCAAAAAAGTCATCATCGTCGCTAACCTGAAAGCGCGCAAAATGAAGGGTGAAATCAGCCAAGGGATGATCCTGTCCGCTGAGAAGGACGGTGTGCTGCAAGTGATACTCGCACCTGAATCGGCAGCGAATGGTTCTACAGTGGCATAAGGGTTTTTGTGATTCAAGGAGCCTGGGACAGTTGTCCCGGACTCCTTTGTCAATTTACTGTGCAGAAGAATCAGGGGGGGCAACGGTCTTCCTGCAGGAACCGGAAAGGAAACTATGGATAAACTATTATTTGATACACACACGCATCTGAATGTGGACGCTTTTGCGGAAGATGTGGACGCGGCCATCGCAAGGGCCCACGATGCCGGTGTCGGAAGATTTGCGGTCGTGGGCTTTGATGCGGACACAATAAAAAAATCGCTCGAATTGAGCGCAAAATATCCTGATATCTACAGCATCATCGGCTGGCACCCTACTGAAGCAGCGACTTACACTGCGGCAGTGGAAGACAGCCTGATGGTACTGCTTGAAGAAAAAAAGGTTGTTGCCATGGGAGAGATGGGGCTGGATTACCATTGGGACACAGCGCCGCATGATGTCCAAGCGAAAGTGTTCAGGAGGCAAATCGCGATCGCCAAAGAAATGGAATTGCCGATCAGCATCCATATGCGTGATGCTATCGAAGACACCTACCGCATTTTGAAGGAAGAGGATGTGCGCGACATAGGCGGCATCATGCACAGCTTCAGCGGTGACGTGGACTACATGAAGAGGTTTTTGGATTTGGGCATGCACATTTCGATCAGCGGCGTCGTCACCTTCAAAAAGGCGACGGAAGTCCATGAAGTGGCCAAAACCGTACCGGTCGAGAGGCTTCTGGTCGAAACCGATGCGCCTTATCTGGCGCCAGTTCCTTTCCGCGGAAAGCGGAATGAGCCGGCCTATGTACGCTATGTAGCCGAAAAGATTGCTGAATTACGCGGCCAGACATTCGAACAGATCGCGCTGCAGACAACCAAGAACGCAAATAAATTATTTGGGTTGGATGACAGATGAAAATAGAGGAAATCATCGTGGTTGAGGGGAAAGACGATACCAAACGGATCAAGGAAGCGGTGGAGGCTGATACGATCGAAACGAACGGATCGGCAATCAACGAAGAAACGCTGCAGCTGATTGCCCATGCACAAGCCACACGGGGCGTCATCGTCTTCACCGACCCGGATTATCCGGGCGGGAAGATCCGGGCAACGATCGTCGAACGGATTCCCGATGTCAAACATGCATTTTTGCGTAAGCAAGACGCACAATCACCGAAAGGCGGAAGCCTCGGAATCGAGCATGCCTCCCCGGAGATCATAAGGGAAGCACTGAAGAATGTATACACGCAAAGGCAAGCTGAAACGAGCGACATCGACAGGAAATTCCTGGATGAATGGCACTTGGTCGGACATGCCGACTCAGGCCATTACCGGGAATTGCTGGGGGATGCGCTCGGGATCGGACATACAAACGGGAAACAGCTGCTGAAACGCCTGCGCATGTTCCAATTGGAAAAAGAAGCTGTCAACGCAGCGATGACGGCCATTTTGAAAGAACTGGACAAAAAGGATAGCCTGACCGCTCAGCGGCAGGAGGAGGAAAACAGATGAGTGCATTAGAACACCATAAGGATATAGCGACACCAAGCAGAACGAACGCCATCTTAAAAAAATACCACTTGACCATGAAGAAGAGCTTAGGCCAAAACTTTTTGGTGGAACCGAACATATTGACGAAGATGGTGGCTGCAGCCGGCATCGATAAAAACACCAATGCGATCGAAATCGGGCCTGGTATCGGAGCCTTGACGGAGCGTCTTGCAAGAGAAGCCAAAAAAGTAGTGGCGTTTGAAGTGGATAAACGTCTGGCGCCTATTTTGAAGACGGAACTTGCGGAATACGATAACATCGAAATCATTTTCCAGGATATTCTGCAGGCGAATGTCCCGCAGGTCATCGAAGAACATTTTGAGCCGGCTGACCGCTTGGTGGTTGCGGCGAATCTGCCTTACTACATTACAACACCGATCATCATGAATTTCATAGAGACCGATTTGCCGATCGATACGTTTGTGATGATGATGCAGAAGGAAGTTGCGCAGCGTATGACGGCCAAGCCTGGAACGAAAGCTTTCGGCTCATTGACGATTGCGATCGACTACTATACGGAAGCCGAGATTGCCTTCATCGTTCCGAAAACCGTTTTTGTGCCGCAACCGAATGTCGATTCGGCAATCCTGAAGCTGCAGCGGAGAGCGGAACCTAAAGTGAAGGTCACGGATGAGAAGTTCTTCTTTGATCTGGTCCGTGCCGGTTTCAACCAACGCAGAAAAACGCTCTGGAACAATCTGCAGTCCCGCTACGGCAAAACCGAAGAGATCAAGGCAGCTTTGACAGCGGGACTTGAAGAAGCCGGTATTGAGCCTTCAAAACGGGCAGAAGCCCTGAGCATCGAACAATTTGCGGACCTTGCGAATGCATTGGTCAAATATTTGGATGTTCAATAAAAAACCAAAAAATCGCCTGATATTTCAACGTCCGGAGGCACCGGTTGGCCGGTTCCATCACCTTCCGTAGCCTATTTTGAACGGAAGGTGAGGAATCTTCGGTCCAATTTCCCTGTCAGCAGTTTTACTAAAAAAAAGTAAAAAAAGTTGATAAGATTTCTTTAAAAATTATCCGTTTCATAGTTGCGTGCATACGTCCTCTGTGATATACTTGTTAATTTAATTTATCTGTGTTATACTGTGAATCAGTGAGGTGAAACAGAATGCCGGATAATTTGAGTCAGATTAAAGAACAACTGGAATGTCACTTAGGGCAAAAAGTTATGCTGACTGCGCAAGCAGGACGCAAACGCAAGACGGAACGAAAAGGTATTTTACGGGAAACGTATCATGCTGTATTTGTGGTTGATCTAGACCAAAACGAAAATGCATTTGAACGTGTATCATACAGTTATGCAGATGTTTTAACCGAAGCTGTAGAGATTTTATTTTACGATGAAGAAAAATGCCAGTACGCTTAAATTATGTAAGAACTTATTCCAAATAAATCAAACAGACATCGAAATGTCTGTTTTTTTTTATCGAAAAATCGCTTGATGCAGGCGGAATCGATTGCGGAACAAACCGGTTCCGGGCACCAAGCCAGACAATAATGATCATTCAGAAACTAATTCTTGTTTATTGACATATATTTCTTTTAAAAAGGGCACGCTTACGCTAGTATTGTAGTATAAGGACAGTGGAGAGGAGCGTGGAGCGATGGAATGGATTGAACGTGCACCGGCGAAAATAAATTTGGCGTTGGATGTATTGTATAAGCGGGATGACTTTTATCATGAACTCGAAATGGTGATGGCTTCAGTCGACCTCGCGGACCATCTTACTTTTACCCCTCTCGAAGAAGATGAAATCAGGATCTACACGAACAAAGTGTTTCTGCCTGTGGATACGCGTAATCATGTCTATCAGGCAGTGAAACTCCTCAAAGACCGTTGCGGGATAAAGAAGGGAATCAAAATTGAAATCGACAAGAAAATCCCTGTAGCTGCCGGATTGGGAGGCGGCAGCACGGATGCCGCCGCAGCTTTGCGCGCGCTGAACAAGATCTGGGATCTGCAGCTTTCCGTGGAGGAGCTCATCGCGATCGGCAACCAAGTGGGCTCGGATGTTCCCTACAGCATAGTGGGCGGCACCGCTTTTGTGTCAGGCCGAGGGGAAATCGTCCGCAAATTGCGGCCGATGCCATCCTGTTGGGTGATTTTGGCGAAACCGCGTCTGAGCGTCTCGACGAAGACGATTTTCCGGCTGTTGGCTGTCGAGCAACTGCAACACAAGCCGACTTCCCGCATCGTAGCGCAGGCCATCGAAGAGGGCGATTACGACCGGATGTGCCAGAACGTCGGGAATGCTTTGGAACAAGTAACCTTCAATAAGCACCCCGAATTGCGCCAATTGAAGGATCGGATGGAGAAATACGGGCTTGACGGCGTGACGATGAGCGGCAGTGGCCCGACCATCATCGGATTCAGCCGAAACACATCGCGCATCAAAAGAGCCTACAACAGTCTGCGAGGATTCTGCGAAGAAGTTTACATGGTAAGACTGCTCAACGAAGATTGAATTATCAAAACCGCGAACCCCTTCAAGGGTGTTTGCGGTTTTTACTTGTGAAACGGAAGCGGAATGGTTGACGCGTTGCATCCTGTTGTGATAAAGTGTCTATCGGGACTTAAACAGTAATCATTACGTTTTGGAGGAATAATACATTATGATAAATAAATTGAAAATGACAGGCATTTTGTCTGCAGCAGCCCTCGTTTTGTTCGGTTGTGGAACGGGCGGGAACAGCGAGTCAGGCGTTTCTGAGGAGGGGGTAAAGGTTGTCACAACCTTCTATCCGATGTATGACTTTGCAAAAAATGTGGTGGGTGATAATGGCGAAGTATCCGTTTTGTTGGATGCCGGACAAGAATCGCACGGCTATGAGCCGACACCACAGGACATCGCGGCGATCGCTGATGCGGATGTGTTCATCTATAACAGCAATGAAATGGAAACGTGGGTACCCAGTGTATTGAAATCCATCGAATCGAGCGATGTGATCGTTGTCGAAGCTGCCGAGGATATCGCACTTTTTGAGTTGGATGAGGATGCGGCTACCGAAGAAGAGCACAGCGAAGAAGAGGGGCACGAAGAAGGCGAAGACGCGCACAGCGTCGATCCGCATGTCTGGTTGGATCCGGTGTACGCCCAAGAGGAAGTCGATGCCATTTTGGCCGGAATGCTTGAGGCGGATGAAGCCAATAAAGAGAGTTATGAAGCAAATGCCGCTGCATTTAAGGAGAAATTGGCAGAACTGGATGCAGCCTATCGGACTGCCTTTGATGTAGCCGAAAACCGCACGTTCGTCGTGCAGCACGCGGCTTTCGGCTACATCGCCCGCCGCTACGAATTGACGGAAGTGGCTGTCTCCGATGTGTCATCCGATGCGGAACCGAATCCTGCCAAACTGGCTGAACTGCAGCAATTTATGATCGACAATCAGATCACTACCGTTTATTATTCGGACAGCGCTTCTTCGAAAACCGCCGAAACGCTTGCCGAAGAAGCAGGAGCCTCACTGGAAGTGCTGAGTCCGCTTGAAGGGATTACGGATGAAGACCAAGAAGCGGGCAAAGATTACCTGAGTGTGATGGAAGAAAATTTGACAGCTTTGAAAAAAGTGATCCAGTAAGAGAAGAGGGGAAATCAAGTGGAATATATCGATGTACAGCATCTGTCGTTCTATTACGATGATGAACCTGTCCTGCAGGATATCACATTCCAAGTGCACGAAGGGGAATTCGTCATCCTCACAGGAGAGAATGGCGCGGCGAAATCTACTTTATTGAAAAGCATCCTGGGCCTGTTGAATCCTCGGGAGGGCAGCGCGACGATTTCGAAGGTGAACTATCGTGGGGAAAAGCTTACGATCGGTTATGCACCGCAGCAAATTTCATCGTTCAATATCGGTTTTCCGAGCAGAGTCCTTGAGTTTGTGGAATCCGGCAGATACCAAAAAGGCAGATGGTTCAAAAAGTTGGACGAAGAAGATAACACCCATGTAAAAAAAGCCTTGGAATCAGTGGGCATGTGGGAGATGCGCAACAAAAAAATCGGAGAACTTTCCGGTGGCCAAAAGCAACGCATCGCCTTGGCCCGCATTTTCGCAACCGATCCGGACTTGTTCGTGCTCGATGAGCCCACAACCGGGATGGATAAGGAATCGCGCGAGCGTTTCTATCGTTTGCTGAAGCACAATTCACAAGTCCACAATAAAGCAATCATCATGGTTACGCACGAGCACGAAGATATCAAAGAATTTATGGATACCCATATCCAGTTGGTCAGAAAGGAGGATTCGCCGTGGAGATGTTTCTCTATGGATTTATGCAAAGAGCCTTCCAAGCATCAACATTGATTGCAATCATGGCACCCATTTTGGGTCTGCTGCTGATTTTGCGCAGGCAATCCTTGATGGCGGATACGCTATCACATGTTTCCTTGGCTGGTGTTGCTTTGGGGATGCTCCTCAACATCAATCCGACGCTCACCACTTTAGGCATCGTCATTTTGGCGGCGATCGGGATCGAATATTTGCGCGTCATCTTCAAAGGCTATTCGGAAATATCCATCGCAATCCTGATGGCTACGGGAATGGCAGTCGCTTTGGTACTGATGAGCTTCGTTTCGGGCAAACAGAACGCCAGTGTCGAACAGTTTCTGTTCGGGTCGATCATCACCATCAATGATGACCAGATCCTCATCTTGTTGGCATTGGCAATCATAGTCGTTCTATTATATCTGATTTTCCGCAAACCGTTGTATGTGTTGACGTTTGATGAAGACACAGCCCATACGGCGGGCTTGCCGGTCCGCCTGATGTCGCTGTTGGTGTCTGTGATCACAGGGGTAGCCATCAGCGTAGTGATGCCGATTACCGGGTCCTTGCTGGTTTCTTCGATCATGATTCTGCCGGCAGCCATCTCAATGAGATTGGTGCATACCTTCAACGGCGTCATCCTGCTTGGGATCGGCATCGGTTTGACGGGGATGTACGGAGGATTGTTCGCATCCTATCAATACGGAACGCCTCCCGGTGCCACCATCACCTTGGTTTTCGTGGCGATGTTCGTTTTGACCAGCATCTTTAAGGTCATCATCGAAAAGAAGTAGAATCTTAACAATAAGATATATGGACAAGAGCAGAACATTGCTCTTGTTTTTTTTGCTAAAATTCGATTAAAAACGAACAATCATCAATTAAAAGCTTTCATTTTTCAGGAATCAACTATATAATAGGGAAAAGAACGCAATATGAGGAGAGATTGGATTGAAAATAAAGCGCAGTGAACGGTTAGTCGATATGACCCGTTACTTACTAGAAAGACCGCATCGGTTGATTTCATTGACCTATTTCGCTAAACGTTATGAATCAGCGAAATCATCCATCAGTGAAGACTTATCCATCATCAAAAAAACATTTGAGGACCGGGGAACCGGGATTGTCGAAACGTTGCCGGGTGCAGCGGGGGGCGTCAAATATATTCCGACAATCACCAAAGAAAATGCCCGCGAAATTATAGAAGAAATGTGCGAAATCATGAACAGCAAAGATCGTCTGCTGCCGGGAGGATATGTTTATCTTTCCGACATGTTGGGCAATCCGGAACTGCTGCAAAAAATCGGGCGTGTGATCGCAGCCCAATACGTCGACAAAAAAGTGGATGCAGTCATGACTGTCGCCACTAAAGGCGTTCCGATCGCGCAAGCAGTCGCCACTTATCTGAATGTGCCGTTCGTCATCGTACGCCGGGATTCCAAAATTACCGAAGGCTCCACAGTGAGCATCAACTATGTTTCAGGCTCATCCGATCGGGTCGAAAAAATGGAACTATCCAAGCGCAGTTTACCGCGCGGTTCAAAAGTTCTGATTGTCGATGATTTCCTGAAAGGCGGCGGCACCATCAACGGTATGCGCAGCATGATTTCCGAATTCGAATCAGAAACAGTCGGCGTAACCGTCTTCGCAGAAGCCGGTTATAATTCCAAGCGTGAAGTATTCGATTATACGTCACTGATCCGCGTAAACAATATCGACTTGAAAGATCATTCCATCAGTGTAGGCTTGGGCAATTATTTCGATTCAAGTACCGATTGAGAATAAACATGAATAAGAGCTGGACCTTAAGTTTAAGGGCCGGCTCTTTGGCATGTGTTCGGGGAAAAGCGGGCTTCACACATGATTTTTCCTGAAAGAATCCCCCGGCAGCTTTTTGTAAGCCAATTTTTCCAAAATATTCCCGCAATCAGGGTAGTCTTTGAGCAACGTATCATAGGGCAACAATTCAAAATCACGGTAATCGAATCCAGGGGAAACCATGCAACTTACGAGCGCATAGTCTCCGGGTTGTCCTTCAATGCTGCTCCCAAAAATGACCCCTTTCGGAACCGTAAATTGGAAAAGTTCGCCTTTATCGGGACGGCGCCCCATCCTGACCGCCTCATAACGGCCATCGGGATGCAACAGATGGATCGTCAACGTGCTGCCTTCATGGAAGTACCAGGCCTCATCGGATTTCAAACGGTGAAAATGCGAAGGATTTTCTGCAGTCAACAAGAAGAGGATGTTGCTGTAGAGATAGCGTTCCCGCCGATCTTCGGTAACGATGAGTTCGGGTGAATGGTCGGTTTCGCGAAAATAGCCGCCTTCCGCATGTGGTTGAAGCAACAGTTCGTGTATCCAAAATGATGCAGTCGGTTTTGTCATGGTGATCATTCCTTTCGATGTGTCTTCCTGTCTCTAAGTATATCCAAAAAACCGGTCAATAAGAAACAATGTATCCGTATTCTTCGTATTTCCATTAGAAAATGAAAAGAAGTCTGTATTTATGTACGACATTATATTGAAAAAAGCAAGTTTTTAGGCTAAGATAATTTAGTTGAAGGAATAAAATGAAAAGATAGGAGTTGCTTATGGCTAATCGTTTTGCAATCATACTTGCTGCTGGTCAAGGAACGCGCATGAAAAGTAAGCTTTATAAAGTACTGCATGCAGTTTGCGGAAAACCAATGGTAGAGCACGTCGTGGATCAAGTTGAGGCTGCTGGCATTGAGAAGGTAGTGACAATTGTAGGGCATGGTGCGGATACTGTTAAAGGATGCTTGGGGGATCGTTCGGAATATGTATTGCAGGCGCAACAATTGGGAACAGGGCACGCTGTCCTGCAAGCGCAAGCTGTGCTGGAGAACGAAGAGGGCACTACGTTGGTCATCTGCGGAGATACACCGCTCCTGACTGCAGAGACGTTGGAATCCTTGTTGCAATACCATGAAGAGAAAAAAGCGAAAGCAACTATCCTGACTGCGCATGCTGACGATCCGACCGGTTATGGCCGCATCATCAGAAATGCTTCAGATAACGTAGAAAAAATTGTGGAACAAAAAGACGCTTCTCCAGAAGAAGTGCTAGTGCAGGAAATCAATACCGGAACGTATGCTTTCGATAACAAATTTTTGTTTGCCGCGCTGCAATCAGTAGGCAACAACAATGCGCAAGGCGAATACTACTTGCCGGATGTCATCGAAATCCTGAAAAACCAAGGCGAAATCGTGACGGCTTATCAGATGAGCGACATGGGAGAAGCTTTGGGCGTGAACGATCGTGTCGCGTTGGCGGAAGCTTCCGTATACATGAAGAGACGCATCAACGAAAAACATATGCGCAATGGCGTTACTCTGATCGACCCGGATAACACCTACATCGAATCGGATGTGATCATCGGAAGCGACACAGTCATCGAGCCGAACGTATTCCTGAAAGGGAAAACGGTCATCGGGGAAGATTGCTTCATCGGATCAGGCTCAGAACTGAGCAACACAACGATTGGTGACCGCGTCCAGATCAGAAGCTCAAACTTGGAAGACTCCGTGATGGAATCGGACAGCAACATCGGTCCGTTCAGCCACTTGAGACCGAACAGCCATATCGGAAAACGCGTCCACATCGGAAATTTTGTGGAAGTGAAGAATGCGGTATTGGATGAAGACACAAAAGTCGGACATTTGACATATGTGGGAGACGCGGATCTCGGTAAAAACATCAACGTCGGTTGCGGCACTGTGTTCGTGAACTACGACGGCAAACACAAACACCGTTCCAGCATCGGTGACAATACATTCATCGGCTGCAACGTGAACATTGTGGCGCCTGTCAAAGTCGAGGCCAATACATTCCTGGCTGCAGGTTCGACCATCACAAAAGATGTGCCTGAAGGCGCGATGGGCATCGCCCGCAGCCGCCAGGAGAACAAGCCCGGCTACTGGGAGAAATTGCCGCCAGCCAAAAAATAAAACAAAACCTTATACATGTATGGTAGAATGATTTTGAAATTACAATATCAGCATGTGTTAAATTTGGTAAAAACAAAAGATTAACGGAGGATTATCATGACAGAACATTACAAAGATCCAAAACTTAAGATTTTTTCCTTAAGTTCAAATCGCCCTTTGGCTGAGAAAATTGCGGCTGACGTTGGTGTGGAGTTAGGAACCCTTTCCTCATCTCAATTCAGCGACGGTGAAATCAAGATCAACATCGACGAAAGTATCCGTGGTTGCCACGTTTACGTCATCCAATCGACAAGTTCTCCGGTAAATGACCACTTGATGGAACTTTTGATCATGATCGATGCTTTGAAACGTGCGAGCGCCAAAACAATCAACATTGTAATGCCGTACTATGGCTATGCACGCCAAGACCGCAAAGCGCAATCACGCGAACCGATCACAGCAAAATTAGTGGCGAACATGATCACGCAAGCCGGCGCCGACAGATTGTTGACACTTGATATGCATGCTCCTCAAATCCAAGGCTTCTTCGATATCCCGGTCGATCATTTGTTGGGAGCTCCGTTATTGGCAAGCTACTTCCTGGATCACGAAGTTCTGCACCATGACGTAGTCGTTGTTTCGCCTGATCACGGTGGCGTGACAAGAGCCCGCAAATTGGCTGAATTCATCAAAGCACCAATCGCCATCATCGACAAGAGAAGACCGAAAGCCAATGTTGCTGAAGTCATGAACATCATCGGCAATGTCGAAGGCAAAAAATGTATCCTGATCGACGATATGATCGATACTGCAGGCACAATCACGTTGGCTGCCCAAGCACTTCAGGATGCAGGTGCGTTGGATGTCTATGCTTGCTGCACACATGCTGTATTGTCAGGCCCAGCCATGGACCGCATCAACAACTCCGTAATCAAAGAATTGATCGTCACTGATTCGATTGATATCCCTGCTGAAAAAGTCAGCGAAAAAATCGTACAGGTATCCGTGTCACAATTGATCGCTGAAGCAATCAAACGTATCCACGAAAACCGCTCAGTAAGCCCGCTGTTCCAAGAAAAATTCGTAATCATCGACTAAGAAACTGTTGGTTGAAAAAAGTCCTCCCTTGGAGGGCTTTTTTTGTTTGGGGGAGGGGTGATGGGGTGGTTCGGCGTTATGTGGAGTGGGCTGGTGCAGCTAGTATGGCATGGTGTGGCCGGAAAAGATGAATAACTCGGAAGAATTCATGTTTCTGGGCCCAATTTGGCCGGAAAAGATGAATAACTTGGAAGAATTCATGTTTTTGAACCAAAATTAGGGCGAAAAGATGAATATCTTAAAAGAATCCATGGTTTCGAGCACAGGCAGGGCCGGAGCCCTGCGACAACAGATAGAACTTGTGCCGCCCGATCCCGGTTGGCACAAGTTCCAAAAGCGAACAAAATAAGACGCGCAAATGACCGGGCGGTTACCCGTTTACTTGCGCGTCGCGTTATTGCAGCTCCTTCACGAATCAGGATAATATTCATCAAATGAAATA
This sequence comes from uncultured Trichococcus sp., assembly GCF_963675415.1. NCBI lineage: Bacteria > Bacillati > Bacillota > Bacilli > Lactobacillales > Carnobacteriaceae > Trichococcus > uncultured Trichococcus sp. The sequence continues at coordinate 480,436 of NZ_OY776220.1, read as the reverse complement.
TCGCCCACGGTTTTTCCCCATCACTTGAAATTCTGACTTAAGTATATTGCTTATGCGATTTGAATCGCCGATGCCACACCAGTCCGTGATGCGGCTGGTTGTAATTTTATCATCCGGAAACAAAATGCGGAAGTCGGATATGCCGGTTCTGATTGCTTCATTTATGTTGATTTTCTTTCCGCATTCATCGCAAATCTGATGTTGGCCTCTAAATGTATCCTTCAGCGTCCCGCAATCTGGACAGGGCACACCTTTCTTCATGTTCTCGTAGTGATATTCTGGTAACTTGAAAGAATAATTGGGATCGTGAAGAGCTATGAGTGAATCTGCAAGTCTGTATTGTTCGGCAGTTATCCCAGTGGTTTTGGGCATGTTCCGGAAATGCCCGGGAATTTGACTGGGAAGGATATAGCTGGTTTCATTTGGAGCGCCAACCAAGGTGAATTCGGGATTTACGAAAATGACATAAGCTTCCACTCTCGTCTGAAGTCCCATCTCCGACAGCAGGAATTCCAAGCGCACTTTCGTTCTCTGCAGTTGCATGGATGGATTCTCCAATAAAAACCCGGATGATTTTATGAAGTATCCTTCTCCCCACTGATGCATACCTTCATAATTTTTGATTTCGTAGAGTTTGATCATATCCGAGAAAATCAAGAGCGCATCAATCTGGAAAGAGGATTCCCTGACTTCCAACTGAAGATCGTTCAAGACAATGCAATTTTCACTGAGGGGCTCGGTGTGCACATCAAGTCCGCCTTCACCCCTGAATCCCTTCTTTCGATTGATGAACCGGTAATGATCGGCCTTCCCAAGATGGCTGCGCGTGTGCAATATCTCGTAGATGCGCAGGATTTTTGGTTTTGTTCGTTCTTTGTATGCGATTGGAATCCCTCCTGATATGAGTAGTCAAATACAGTATACGCGGATCTCTGTAAATGCCTTTCGGAGAGAATATAGGGTGCTGTCGCTTGATTGGTGACGGGGAGTAATCCATGCTTGCGAGTACGGTTGTCATCTGTGGCCGGAAAAGATGAATAACTCAAAATAATTCATGTTTTTGAGTCCAAATCAGGGCGAAAAGATGAATAACTCGAAAGAATTCATGTTTCTGGGCCCAATTTGGCTGGAAAAGATGAATGTCTTAAAAGAATCCATCTTTTCGAGCCCCCGAGCCCCCCCAAAACCCAACCCCGACCCCACATAACTGAAACCCACAACAAAACAAAAAACACCCGACGTCCCAAAAAGGGACTGACGGGTGCTTGAAATCGGATATGATTATTTTTCGTCCGCTTCCAGGCTGGCGAATCCTTCTTCCAACACTTTTTTCAGTGTTGTAGCGGATAGGTCCATTTTTTCCTGTTCTGCATCAGATAAAGGAATTTCGATGATGTTGCGGATACCGGAACGGTTGATGACCGCAGGAACGCCGATGAAGATGTCTTTGTGTTCATATTCCCCATCTAAGTAGACGGATAAAGGCATGATCGCATTTTCGTCGTTCAGGATCGCTTTTGTGATACGGGCTAAGGCTACGGCGATACCGTAGAAAGTCGCTCCTTTTTTCTCGATGATTTCATAGGCAGCGTCGCGTACCTTGAAGAATACATCGACTAATGCTTTCTCATCGACAGCAGAGGTTTGTTTCACCCATTCATAAATCTGCAGGCCGCCGACATTGGCGTGGGACCATACAGGGAATTCGGTGTCGCCATGTTCCCCTAGGATATAGGCGTGAACGTTACGTGCATCTACGCCAACCAGCGCAGAGATGCTTTGGCGGAAGCGAGCGCTATCCAGAGAAGTACCGGAACCGATGACGCGATTAGCAGGAAGTCCTGAAAATTTCCAAGTCGCATAAGTGAGGACATCGACTGGATTGGATGCGACCAAGAAAATGCCGTCGAATCCGCTTGCCATGATTTCCCCGATGATTGACTTAAAGATGCGTAAGTTTTTGCTGACTAGATCGAGACGTGTTTCACCAGGTTTCTGAGCAGCTCCTGCAGTCAACACAACGATATCAGCGTCGTGGCAATCTGCGTATGATGCTGCATAAATTTTCTTGGGTGAGGTATAAGCTAAAGCGTGGGAAAGATCGATTGCGTCTCCCTCAGTTTTTGCTTTGTTGATATCGATGATACCCAACTCATGACCAATATTTTGTGTAACCAATGCAAACGCATAGCTTGATCCTACAGCGCCGTCACCGACTAAAATAATTTTTTGTCCTGTACTTCCACTCAATTCTGCCATTATAATGCTCCTCTCACTATTTGCTGGTTCTATTATAACACTAAACAAAGGTGATTACTCTTTAGGTCCATCCCGCTCGGCAAAGATTTTCAGAACCAGCGATGATTGCGCGAAAGGGATAGAAGTGAACAACCTGTGAAATATCATATAAAAATATTATAAAATAAAACACTGCTGTTTTCAATGGCGAGCTGCAATTTTTTTCACAATATTTTTGGCGAGCTCCAGTCCAAATTCTTACGAATATCCGAGGAATGTGGTATACTGTTCAAAAGCAAACTGTGCGGATGACATTCGTGCAGCCTTTTTTGGCGTAAAAGAGAAGGAAAGCATGCGCTTGTTCTCTTGCGGACACAACTACGAATGCAAAATATAGGGGATTATAAATGAAAATGATCGTTGGATTGGGGAACCCGGGTCCTAAGTATACCGATACGAAGCACAATGTCGGCTTTATTGCTTTAGACGAGTGGGCCTTTCAGAATAAAGAGAAATACAATAAAAATAAATTTGAAGCGTTATACATAGAAACCACCATAAACGGGGAAAAGGTTTTGTTCGTCAAACCGCTGACGTTCATGAATGATTCGGGAAGAGCGGTAAGGCCGCTGATGGACTACTACAACATCCCAATCGAGAATCTGATTGTCGTATACGATGATATGGATATGCCGGTCGGCAAAATTCGGCTTCGTCAAAAAGGCGGCGCCGGCGGACATAATGGCATTAAAAGTTTGATTCAGCACTTGGGGACCCAGGATTTCAACCGGATCCGCATCGGTGTCGGAAGACCCCAAAACAATATGACGGTCATTCAACACGTGCTGAGTCCTTTTCCAAAGGACGAACATGCCGAAATGCTGCATTCCGTACGAGAAAGTGTCGAGGCGATCGACCACTTCATCAAAGGGAACAATTTTTTGGAGACAATGAATCAATTCAATAAAAAAGGCTAGGTTCAGCTTCAGCTGGACCTCTTTTGTGTCTGCCGCAACCAGCAAACTGAGTAGCTGTATCCAGATGAAAGCGATAACCTTTTTTCTGCAGAACATACCATGAACGAGGAGAATATCCATGAAAGATATAGAGAAATATTTGAAGAGCACGAAAAATATACAGACATTATTGTCTGAAATCAATGCAGAACTGCCGCAGTTGGTTTCAGGGCTTTCCGGTTCAGGCCGCAATCTGCTGACGAATATCCTGTTCGAGGAATTGCAGAAGCCGATCATTGTATTGACACCCAATCTGCTCCAAGCTACCCAAGTGTATGAAGACATCAGTCAATTGGCTCCGGATGTTCCTCTCCATATCTTCCCTGTGGAGGAATCGGTCGCTGCCGAACTGGCTTTTTCATCACCGGAGTACCGCAGTCAACGGGTCGAAACGTTGGATTTTCTGAAGAGCGGCAAAAAAGGGATCGTCGTGATCCCGGCTGCCGGATTCAAAAAAATCCTCTCTCCAGCTTCGATATGGGAAACGCATTGCCTTGATTTTTCCGTTGGCATGGAGTTGGATCTGGACAGCCTGCCTGAGAAATTGGTCGCAATGGGCTATACCCGCGAACGGATGGTTGCCAGCCCAGGCGAGTTCAGCATTCGCGGGGGCATCATCGACATCTATGCCCTGAACGAGGAGAACCCCTTGCGAATGGAACTGTTCGATACCGAAATCGACACATTGCGCTATTTCGATGCCTACACCCAAAAATCCAGCGAGGCCATCGAAACTGTCCGGATCTTACCGGCGCATGACACGATCTTCACGAAAGAGGAGATTGCGAAGCAGGCAAGCGCGGTGGAAAAAAAGGCTGAAAAAGCCATCAAAGCCATCAAGAATCAAGAGGTCAAAGAAAATATGACAAGCTTTTTCTCTGATCTGACAGATAACATGAAGCGCGGTGAACTGCCCAGGGATCCGCAACTGTATACAAGCTTGGTCTATCCGGAACAGCCGACAGTTTTGGACTATATCGCCGAAGATGCGCTGCTGATTGTGGATGATTACAGCCGGATACTTGAGGTGGAACGGACAATCGAAAGCGAATCATCGGAATGGAAGATGGCCAAGGTGTCGGAAGGCGTCTGTCTGCCTTCGCAGGATTTCAGCGCCGACATCCGCGAGGTGATCAAAAAATCCAAACAGCATCGCATCTATTATGCGCTGTTCCACAGAGGCTTCGGAAACATGCGTTTCCACGGAGTCTATCCTTTCCAATACCGCACACTGAACAACTTCTTCAGTCAGATGCCGCAAGTCAAATTGGAAATGGAACGTTGGCTCAAGCAGCATATGACGGTTTTCATGATGGTCCCTTCTGCCGAACGTGCCGAAAAGGTGCAGCGGATATTCGCGGACTTCGGCATCCACAGTTACATCAAAGGGAACGCCCCTGTTATTGAGAACAAAGTGAACATCCTGATCGGCGGTATGGCGAACGGATTTGAATTGCCGCAGGAAAAAGTCGTGTTTGTCACTGAAAAGGAACTATTCAACAAGGTCACAAAGAAGCAGCCGCGCCGCCAGAAAATGACGAATGCGGAGAGGTTGAAGAGTTACACAGAACTGAATCCTGGTGATTACGTCGTGCATGTGAATCACGGGATTGGCCTCTACACCGGCATGGAAACCATCGAAGTCGGAGGCGTCCACCAAGATTACATGTCGATCGCTTATCAGGAAGGCGCTAAACTGTTCATTCCTGTGACGCAGATCCATCTGATTCAAAAATATGTGTCTTCCGACGCCAAAACGCCTAAAATGCACAAATTGGGCGGAACGGAATGGACGAAAACGAAAAAGAAAGTCGCCTCGAAAATCGAAGATATCGCCGATGAATTGATCGAACTGTACGCCAATCGGGAATCCGAAAAAGGCTATGCCTATCAACCCGATACGCCGGAGCAACTCGAATTCGAAAATGCCTTCCCTTATACCGAAACCGACGATCAACTGCGCAGTGCCGCTGAAATCAAGGCGGACATGGAGAGCATCAAACCGATGGATCGCTTGCTGGTCGGCGATGTCGGATACGGCAAGACGGAAGTGGCGATGCGCGCCATCTTCAAGGCGGTGCAGGAAGGAAAACAAGCCGCGTTCCTTGTCCCTACGACCATCTTGGCGCAACAGCACTATGAATCGTTGACGCAACGGTTTGAAGAGTACCCGTTCGAGATCGGTTTGTTGAGCCGTTTCCGCACGAAAAAACAGCAGGAGGAAACGTTGGCGGGCATCCGGAAAGGCACGGTCGATATCGTCATTGGCACGCACCGGATCTTATCGAAGGACGTCGTGTTCGCTGATTTGGGATTATTGGTGGTCGACGAAGAGCAACGTTTCGGCGTAAAGCACAAGGAGCGCTTGAAACAACTGAAAGCTTCCGTGGACGTCTTGACGCTGACGGCAACTCCGATTCCGCGGACCCTGCATATGTCGATGCTGGGTGTCAGGGATCTCTCTGTCATCGAAACACCGCCGGCAAACCGCTACCCGGTTCAGACGTATGTCATGGAGCAGAATAACGGAGCCGTCAGGGATGCGATCGAAAGGGAAATGGCCCGCGGAGGTCAAGCCTTCTACCTCTACAACCGAGTGGAAACCATCGAAAAGAAAGCCGAAGAGATACGCGAGCTCGTTCCTGATGTCCGCGTCGCAGTGGCGCACGGCCAGATGACGGAAGTCCAGCTCGAAAATGTCATCATGGATTTTATCGAGGGCCGCTACGATGTGCTGGTCACCACAACCATCATCGAAACAGGTGTGGACATCCCGAACGTCAACACCCTCTTCATCGAAAATGCAGATCGGATGGGCTTGTCGCAGCTTTACCAACTGCGCGGACGTGTCGGCAGAACGAATCGGATTGCCTATGCCTATCTGATGTACCAGCCGAATAAAATGCTGACCGAAGTCAGTGAGAAAAGACTGCAGTCCATCAAAGAATTCACGGAGCTGGGTGCGGGCTTCAAAATTGCCATGCGTGACCTATCGATCCGAGGAGCGGGTAATCTTTTGGGTGCGCAGCAACACGGCTTCATCGACTCGGTCGGATTCGATCTGTACTCCGAAATGCTGGGAGAGGCAGTTGCAGCCAAACGAGGACTGAAAGCGAAAGCGAAGCGTTCCGTCGTCGAAATCGACTTGAGCATAGACGCATACATACCTGCCGATTACATAGAGGATGAGCGCCAGAAAATCGATTTCTACAAACGGATCCAACGCATCGACGGTGTGGCTGATTACGATGAAATCGATGCGGATCTGATCGACCGTTTCGGCGATTACCCGCAAGAAGTTTCCGATCTGTTGGAGGTCGGTCTGATCAAAAATTATGCCGAGAAAAGCCAGATCGAAACGATCAAACGCCAAGGCGAGACTATCGTCATCACCTTTTCACAGGAAGCGACCGTCCGCTTGCAGGGGCCGGCTGTGTTTGAAGCGCTCAGCAAAATCCCATTGAAGGCGCAGGTCAACTTGAATAATGCCAAATTGGTTGTCAGCCTGGTCATCGGGAAACTGCCGAACCGCCAATGGCTGAACCATCTCAATGCATTCGTGAAAGCATGCGTAGCCGAAGCAGCCGAAACACCGGGAGAAAGCGATGGAAAATAATCGCTTGAAGCAGATGATGAAAGGCGCCTTATTGTTGTCTCTGGCCGCTTTCATCAGCAAGATACTCAGCGCGGTGTATCGTGTGCCATTCCAGAATATGGTGGGGAACACAGGCTTTTACGTCTATCAGCAAGTTTATCCCATCTATGGCATCGGCATGACGTTCGCTTTATCGGGCTTTCCGGTATTTCTTTCAAAAATGATTGCGGAAACGCCGGACAGCTGGACCCGCAAAATGATGATGAAGCGCAGCCTGATTATACTTGGCGCCTTCGGCTTCAGCCTGTTCCTGGGCATCTACGGTTTTTCGAGTCAACTTGCGCAGCTGATGGGGGACCCGGACTTGAAACCTATTTTGCAGTCGGTATCCTGGATGTTTCTATGGATGCCGATACTGGCGACGTTGCGGGGATATTTCCAAGGCAACTACCGCATGGAGCCGACAGCGATATCGCAAGTGGCGGAGCAACTGGTGCGTGTCGGAGCGATCCTTTTTGCGGCTTATCTGTACACGAAAACCAAAGGCGACCTTTATGCGATGGGCGCAAATGCCATGAGCGGCGCGACTGTCGGGGCAGTTCTGGCCAGCGTAATGCTTTTGGCTGCCTATTACAAAGAGAGGCAAAATCTTTATCCGCCACTGCTTGGTGAGGGGCAGGCAATGCAGCAGGCGCCCGCCGCCCGATGGGGACGCTTGATCCGACGTTATGCGACTGAAGGGGCGACGATTTGCCTGCTCAGCGCTATCCTGGTCCTGTTCCAACTCATTGATTCATTCACGCTCTACAATGGCTTGCTGGATGGCGGCACAGCCAGCGACTTGGCCAAAAATATCAAAGGGATCTACGACCGGGGCCAACCGCTTGTGCAGTTGGGTATGGTGGTGGGGACCGGGTTTTCGGCCAGCTTCATTCCGATGATGAGCCGAGCGCATGCTCAAGATCGCCAATGCGAATTCACCCGATCCGCCGTATCGTTGCTGCGGATGACAAGTGTCTTTTCGGCAGCTGCGGTGACTGGTTTGCTGTCCATTTTGCCGAACGTCAACAACATGCTTTTTGGAGACCGGGAAGGCGTCGCCGTTTTGTCCGTATACATTTTGGCCATCTTTGCGGCCTCGGTCATGACCGCCTATCATTCGATCCTTCAGAGTCTGGGTCAGTACAAGATTTCCTTGGTTGCCCTGGCAGCCGGTCTTGCGGTCAAGTTCTTCGGCAATCTGCTGTTGGTGGAACCGTTGGGGACGATGGGGGCAAGCATCGCTTTGATAGCCGGTCTGGTCGCCATGCTGTTGGTGCTTTGGCTGAACAGCGAACGCGCCTTGCGGGAAGTTTGGTTTACGGATCGCTTCCTCTTGAAACTAATGGCCGGCTGCGCGGTGCTTTTTGTTGCGGCAGGGGCGCTCCGGATCGGCCTGGAAAGGTATCTCTTCACGGATGGAGGCCGGCTGGCGGATTCCGCGATAGCTGCAGTGACGGTTTGTGCGGGTGTGGGCGTATTCTTATGGTATATTCTAAAAGTGAAGCTCTTTACATTACGGGAGTGGGTAAGTATTCCGTTCGGGAAAAAACTGCTGCGCAAATTGCCGGATAAAACGAGCGACTTAAAATAGGAAAAAGTTACAGAAGGAGAAATGTATGGGTAAAATTCAAATAATGGGCCTTGGAGCCGGTGACTTGGAACAACTGCCGTATGGCGTGTACAGTCGATTGCTGGCAGCTGAGTTCGTCCATCTGCGGACCATGGAACATCCAGTCGTTGAAAACCTCAAGGCTGCAGGCGTGCAGTTTGAAAGTTTTGATGCTGTATACGAGTCGAAGGATAATTTTGACGATGTTTACCATCAGATTGCAGATTATTTATTGGAAAAAGCGAAGACTCAGGATCTGATTTATGCAGTGCCTGGGCATCCGTTGGTTGCGGAGGATTCCGTCAAGTATTTGCTGCAGAACGAGGCCGGGATCGAAGTGGACATCGTCGGAGGGAAGAGTTTCATCGACGATTTCTTTCAGGCGGTGGCCATCGATCCGATCGAAGGCTTCCAATTGTTGGATGGGCTGACATTTCACCAGGACCAGCTGAGCTTAGGCAACCACCTGATCATCATGCAAGTCTTCAATGAGTTTGTGGCCAGCGATGTGAAATTGAAGCTGATGGAGAAATATCCGGACGAGCATCAAGTGGCCTTGGTCGATGCTGCGGGCACCAAGCTGCAGAAAGTGACCTGGTGCCCGTTGTACGAGATGGACAGGCTTGAAGGCGTGCATAACTTGCTCTCCTTGTATGTTCCGCCGCTTGAGGCAGATGAGCGGACCAAAAGCTTTGAATTGACCCAAGCCTACATGGATGCCATCGTAGAAAAAGATGTTTGGGTGCAATCACAGACGCACGAAAGCCTGTTGCCCTATCTGAAGGAAGAGTGCGAAGAAGTGGCCGAAGCAATCCAGAACGATGACATCGATAACCTGATCGAAGAGTTGGGTGATATTCTGCTTCAGGTTTTCTATCACGCCTCATTCGGCGAACGGGAAGGTTTCTTCACGATGGAGGATATCCTGGAAACGTTGAACAGAAAATTGCGCAGACGCCATCCGCATGTTTTTGACGGGGTGAAAGCCGATACGATCGAAGAAATCGATAAGATGTGGCAAGCCATAAAAGCAAAAGAAAAGGGGAATTCCGATGAGACTAGATAAATTTTTGAAAGTATCCCGCTTGATCAAACGCAGATCGGTCGCCAAGGAAGTGGCGGATAAAGGCCGCATCCTGATCAACGGCAAGCAAGCCAAATCAAGCTCAACGGTCAAGGTGGGCGATGAAATGACGCTGCAATTCGGGAACAAAACGGTCGTCGTGCGCGTCGACAAAATTGTGGAAACGACCAAAAAGGATGAGGCGCAGGAAATGTACACCCTCATCAGCGAAACGGTTGCACCCAGAACGGAAGAAAATCGCTTCTGATGCTGCGAAAGGCCATGGACAATCCGCGTTGTTTCTTCTATACTTTTACATGAGTAAAACTATTCAGAGATAACGGGATTGTGGAAGTTTTCAAGGAGGCGATCAGGGTGAAGGCAAAGACGAAAAAAAAGACAGCTGACAACGTAACCGTGATGCAAAACGATTTTACGAAGACGCAGCACAGTCAGAAACGTATATTTCAGCGGGAAAAGAAAGCCCATATGAGAAGATTGTCCCTGATTTTTTTCGTTGGCGCTGCCCTGATTGTGCCTTGCCTGTGGAAAACGGTCGGAAACTGGCTGGAAATCCGTAATCTGGATGACGCCATCGCGTTGGCCCAAACAGAGAAAAAGCAAGCTGAGGACGAAAATACGCAATTGACCTATGAAGTCAAATTGTTGCAGGATGATGAATACATCGCCAAATTGGCGCGCGGTAAATATTATTTAAGCAAAGATGGCGAAATCATTTTCAGTTTGCCTGAAGATAATCAGACAAAAATGGCCGAGAAACAAGAGAACGCAACAGATTCGGATTCATGAATACGGCGATGAATAAAGATTCTATTTTTTTCTGCATAATCCGTGGTATAATTAGTTGAGCAAAAATGAAGGAGGAACTTTTTTTTTATGTCAATAGAAGTTGGGAACAAAGTATCAGGAAAAGTTACAGGGATTACAAATTTTGGTGCATTCATTGATTTAGGTGGCGGTAAGACAGGACTAGTTCATATTAGTGAAATTTCTGATACTTTCGTAAAGGAAATAAAGGACGTTTTGAAGGTTGGCGATGAAGTAACCGTAAAGGTAATGTCCATCGCAGATGATGGAAAGATCGGCTTATCCATCCGTAAAGCTGTGGACAAGCCAGCAGGGGAAGTTTCCAGACCTCAACGGGAAAGCAGACCGTATCAAAAAAGTACAACTCCTCGTCCGGAAGGCTCTTTTTCTAAAGGCAGAAAAGATTTCTCGGCACATCAGGATAAAGGTCTTAAAAACGACTTTGACTCGTTGATGAGCAGCTTCTTGAAGGACAGCGAAGACCGGTTGACTTCCATCAAGCGCAATACGGAAGGCAAACGCGGCGGCCGTGGCGGCAGACGTGGATAGAAAACAGTAATTTCTAGAGGATGGGCAAAAGGGAAACCGATTGTCACACCCTCTTTTTTGCTTTACGAAGAAAGAGAGCAGGGATGTTATGCAGGAATATATTCTGCGTCTATGCAAAGAGGTGGAACGTCACCGGCTTTGGGATAAAGAAAGCCGCTTGCTTTTGGCGGTATCCGGCGGCGCGGATTCCATGGCGTTGCTGGGGCTTATCCAACAGCTGCCGTCGGAATGGCAACCGCAGTTCGCTGTGGTGCATGTCCACCATCATCTTAGGGCAGAGTCGGATGAGGAATTCCGGATGATCCAAGACTACTGCCGGAGCCAAGGGATCCCATTTTTTGCCGAACACTGGTCAGAAGAAAACCATCCGAAGTCAAACCTGGAAATGGCAGCAAGGGAATTCCGCTATGCCTTCTTTGCCGATAGGATGGAAAAATGGCCAGCGACCCATCTAGCGACAGCACATCATGCGGATGATCAGCTGGAGACGATTCTGATGCGTTTGGTCAGGGGGAGCACGCTGAAGGGGATCTCCGGAATCGCTTTTTCACGCGCTTTTGGTCGGGGACAACTCGTTCGCCCGTTGCTGGCGTTCCAAAAAGATGAACTCTATCAGATATGCGAAATGGCCGGGATCCCTTATCGGGAAGACAGCACCAATTCAGAGCTGACGTTCACGCGGAACAGATACCGGAACAGCATCATTCCGCTGCTGAAGGCAGAAAATAAGCAAGCATCCAGGCATTTCGGTGATTTTTCGGAAGATCTGCAGGATGTATTGGAAGTCGTTCAACCGATTGTAGCGCAGTCGTTCCGCGCGCTGTTCACCAAGGTTGACTCGGACTGGGTATTGGATCTGGTCGCATGGCAAGCTTGTGATGTTTCCTTGCAACGGCTCGTGCTCAGTCATTTTGTGACGGAGCAGATGATACCGGCAGGCCATGACTTCAGCAGGAGTCAACTGACTGCTGTGATGGACCTTACCAAAAACCAATCTCCCCAAAAGCAAATATCTTTGGTGGGAGGGTGGCAGGCCAGAAAAAGGTATGATAAACTTATTTTCTTATCCCCTGATTCGGACAAGGCTGATTTTTCTGATTTTTCTGAGGAATTGGAGCTAAATAAATGGGTAACCTTGCCATCTCATGGTAGAATAGGATTATTTCATAGCGATAATGCGTTTTCAAAAGAACTGCCGATGGATGCCCAAAGCGTTGGAATCAAGGACGAGTCGGCACGAATGCCTTTTACGGTGCGTTCCCGGCGTTCGGGCGACAGAATCGTTATGAACAAAAATCAGCCATTCACAAAAAAAGTGAGCCGGCTTTTTGTGGATAAAAAAATTCCGGATGAAGAAAGACGAAAAGCCTGTATCGTCACTGATGGCGAGGGACGTATTTTATGGGTGCCGGGTTATGCCCAGTCCGTCTGGTTGTCCGAGAATGACAATGAACAAACGCGTTACAGATTGATTTACATAAAATAAATTTTTGAGGTGAAAGAAATGTTGCATCCTGATATCAAGGAAGTATTATACAGTGAAGAAGAAATCAGCGCAGTAGTCAAAGACTTGGGCGCGCAATTGACGAAAGAATATGAAGGGAAAAATCCGTTGGTGATCGGCGTGCTGAAAGGTGCCGTCATGTTCATGACCGACTTATCGCGTGCGATGGCCTGCGATCTGGAATTGGATTTCATGGATGTCTCCAGCTACGGAGCCGGAATGGAATCAAGCGGAGATGTGAAGATCCTGAAAGATTTGGATACAACCGTTGACGGCCGCGACCTGTTGATCGTGGAGGACATCATTGACACTGGCCGGACGCTGAGCTACCTGATCGAAATATTTAAGTACCGTAAAGCCAAATCCATAAAAGTGGTCACTTTGATGGACAAAAAAGAACGCCGCGTCGTGGATTTGGAAGCGGATTACATCGGAATCAACGTCCCTAACGAATTCGTCGTAGGCTACGGATTGGATTTCAACGAAAAGTACCGTAATCTCCCTTATATCGGGATTTTAAAAAGCGAAGTTTATGAGTAAAATCATTCGTTAAAATTGGTCAGATATGATATGATTAGTAAGATACCAGTATATTGAACAAACAAAAAAGATGAGACGTAAGATAAAGTCTGCGAAGAACGATATCTGACGAGGAGGTTCTAATGAAAAAAAATAATTTTCTTAAAAGCAGCGGCTTTTATGTGCTGATCTTCCTTGCGATCATTGCAGTGGTTTCGATGATTACAGGCGGCATGGAGACAGAGACGAGCCAAGAAATTTCATCAAGCGAATTTATGGATGCCTTGAACTCCGAAGAGGTCGATAGCTTTACGATCCAACCGGGTGCGGGCGTTTATGAAATCAGCGGTGAATACCGCACCGAACAAGAACTGGACGTGGCTGATTCATCAAGCGATCTGCTGTTGTTTGATGATACGACCAGTACAACAACGAAGAATTTCACAACCAGAGTTTTACCGAATGATGAGACTCTGAAACAGATCACGGAAATCGCCGAAACAACGGATACACAGATGATTCCGTTGGAAGAAGATCAGTCCGGAGCATGGATCAGCATCCTGTTCAGCGTATTGCCGATCGTCATCTTCATCTTCTTCATGTACATGATGATGGGACAAGCTGGAGGCGGACAGGGCGGTAACCGCAATGTCATGAACTTCGGCAAAACGAAGTCTGAAGATGCCACCAAAAAACCGATCAAAGTACGTTTTTCTGACGTTGCCGGTGCAGAGGAAGAAAAACAAGAGCTTGTCGAAGTGGTGGAATTCCTGAAGGACCCACGTCGTTTCACGGCACTTGGAGCAAGGATTCCGGCAGGCGTTTTGCTTGAAGGACCTCCAGGTACAGGTAAGACCTTATTGGCCAAAGCTGTCGCTGGTGAGGCCGGTGTGCCTTTCTTCTCGATTTCCGGTTCGGAATTCGTAGAAATGTTCGTCGGTGTCGGTGCCAGCCGTGTGCGTGATTTGTTCGATCAAGCCAAAAAAGCTGCCCCTGCAATCATCTTCATCGATGAAATCGATGCAGTTGGACGTCAACGGGGCGCCGGTATGGGTGGCGGACATGATGAACGCGAACAGACACTGAACCAACTGTTGGTTGAGATGGACGGTTTCTCCGGCAATGAAGGCATCATCGTCATCGCTGCTACCAACCGTTCTGACGTACTCGATCCGGCGTTGCTTCGTCCAGGGCGTTTTGACCGCCAGATTTTGGTCGGCAGACCGGATGTAAAAGGCCGTGAGGCGATATTGAAAGTACATTCCCGCAATAAACCGTTGGCAAGCAACGTCGATCTTAAAGTCGTAGCGCAACAGACACCAGGTTTCTCTGGAGCAGACTTGGAAAACTTGTTGAACGAAGCGGCCCTGGTCGCTGCCAGACGGAACAAAACAAAAATCGATGCCCTTGACGTGGACGAAGCGCATGACCGTGTCATCGCCGGTCCTGCCAAGAGAGATCGTGTGATCAGCAAGCGCGAACGTGAAATGGTTGCTTACCATGAAGCCGGCCATACGATTGTCGGTATGGTCCTGAGCGATGCGCGCGTTGTCCACAAAGTTACGATCGTTCCACGCGGTCGCGCTGGAGGATACGCAATCATGCTTCCGAAAGAGGATCGATTCCTTATGACGAAGGATGAGTTGCTGGAACAAGTTGTCGGCTTGCTTGGTGGACGTGTTGCGGAGGAAGTTGTCTTCAACGTCCAAACTACGGGCGCCAGCAACGACTTCGAACAAGCTACCGGTTTGATCAGAAGCATGGTTACCGAGTACGGCATGAGTGAAAAATTGGGCACTGTGCAGTATGAAGGAAATCATCAAGTATTCGTCGGACGCGACTACGGCCAAACCAAAGCTTACTCTGAAGATATTGCTTACCAAATTGACTCGGAAGTTCGTCGTATGATGAGTGAAGCGCATATCAGAGCGCGTCAAATCATCGAAGAACACCGTGAACAACTGAATTTGATCGCTGAGAAATTGTTGGAACTGGAAACATTGGATGAGAAAACAATCCGCAGCTTGTTCGAAACCGGCCAAATGCCTTCGGACTCAAATGAAGGAGAATATCCAAGCGAAAAAGCGCAGTCTTTTGAAGAGGCCAAACGGGCCCTTGAAAAGAAAGAGGCTGAAAAAATCCGCCAGGAAGAGCAGGCGCTTGTTGACGGCGAAACCGAAGATTCAGCTGACGTTTCAGCACCTGCTGCTGATGAAAAAGCGGAAAATGAATCGGATAGTGAAGCAAAAGAGCCTGAAGAAAAATAAAACAAATAGCGTTTTGCAAAAAGTCTGGGATGATAATCCAATGTCATTAACTTAAGCGACTTGACAACTGTAAAAAAGCGAGAATGCATTCACAACTATGCATTCTCGCTTTTTTTTATGATGAGATGATGATTTCATTCCTCCTCTTTGTATTTCCCGTTATACTTAGTGTAAAGAGGATGATTCATATATCAAAAGGAGGGTTCAAAAATGACGGTCCTACTGATGGCATTCCAAGAATACATTGAAGAAGCTCAAACTATTTATCTGGAAGATATCCGCGAAGGGAACCCACAAGCTTTTACCCGAAAAAGGAAAACGAGTCCTCTCGCATTGATGCTTCAAATGTTTGCCCAAAAAGGGAACTCCCAATTTTGCGAACTCTTAAATTTCTACGAGGACCAAGGGAAACCCCTCGACATTTCGACCGTCGCTTTTTATAAGGCCCGAATGAACTATAACCCCAAAGCCATCCGGTTGATGATGACTGACTACATGTCCATGATTTATGAAGAAAACGATGACCAATTGGTCAAGCTGAACGGCTACATTGTGACTGCGATAGACGGTTCTGACATCATCCTGCCCTCCACGGAGGAAAACGCCAAGAAATTCGGTGTGGTTCCTAACCCCAAGGCATCTGCCACTCCGGTGATGGCCTCCGTTTCCCTGCTTTATGATTGTATCAACAAATTGGTGATTGACACGTTTGTCGGTCCGTATAAGAGCAGCGAGCGCGACTCGGCCTCGCAACATCTTCACGTATTGAAAGAAACACTTCGTCAACCGACGATTACCGTGTTTGATCGCGGCTATTTCTCGATGCGTCTGGTTCACCAACTGATCCAGGACGGGCAAAAATTTGTGATGCGGATGGATCACCGGAACTTAAAGCGTTACTCCAGCCAACTGTCTACCGGGCAAGATCAAACTTTTGATGTCACCTTTGACAGATATCAGACAAATGATTACCGGAGTGATCGGATTTTCCGGGCAACCTTGATGAGCACGGTTTATCCCTTGCGGTTTATAAAAATTCCACTGCACAAACAGGATAGCGATAAGATAGAGGACGAAGTCCTTTTGACGAATCTAACACCTGCAGAATTTTCATCCGACGACTTGAATGAAGTGTACCGATTGAGATGGGGAATCGAAACTGCCTACAACGTACTGAAAAACCGGATGAAGTTAGAGGAGTTCAGTGGCATTAGGGAACGGCTGATTCTTCAGGACATTTATTGTAGTGTTTGGTTGTACAACCTGACGATGCTTCATCTAATCGAAGTGAGCGAAACAAGAGCAATCCCCCAAGAGCGTTATAAATATGAAATGAAGCAAAATCTCAGCATCGCTATCGGAATCGTGAAAACCTATTTCATCCGATCGTTCATGAGTGAAACACGCGAACAACGTAGAGAAAGTTTCGAGCAAATGAGTGCGCTGCTTACCAAGCACCTTGTCCCCGTCCGCCCACATAGGGCGGCCAAAAGGAAGAACCCGGTGAACAAATCCAGACGATCTTATCGTTACACATATTAACTTGGATTCCCTATAACATTATAACGGGGATCATTTAAAGCTTGATAAATCAATGTTTCCCTATTGAACCACGTTATAATAATCCGGGAATGAAGGTATCAGGGCAACTTTCTTCATGGAGCTGCCTTGCTTCGTCGCGCTTTCGATTGTCAGAAAAGAAAAAGACAGTGAAAATGAGAGAATTTCTCTCCCATTTCCACTGTCTCTTATTTGTCAACACCCTTAAGTTAATGACATTGGATGATAATCCCAGACTTTTTGTCATCACTGACCGGCTATACAAGAGAAAGTGAGCAAAGTGTGGTTGCTTTCGTCCAGACCTATAGTAGAATGATAGAGAAACAATTTAAGAATGCAATGGAGGATTATATATGAGTGATTATTTAGTAAAGGCGTTAGCCTATGAAGGGCAATTCCGTGCCTACGCGATTGACGCTACAGAAGCGGTTGCGGAGGCGCAAAGAAGGCATGATACATGGAGCGCCTCTTCTGCTGCTTTGGGCCGCACGATGGTAGGAACGCTGTTGCTGGCTGCAGCCGGATTGAAGAATGAGGAAAAAATGACCGTCATCGTGAACGGGGATGGCCTCGGAGGCCGCATCCTTGCTGATGCCAACGGGAAGGGCGATATCAAAGCCTATATTTCAAACCCGAATGTCAACCTTTCCTTGAACGGCGACGGCAAACTGGATGTACGTGCAGTTGTGGGGACGGAAGGCACCTTGACTGTCATCAAGGATTTAGGGATGAAAGAACCGTTTACGGGCCAAGTTTCTCTGGTCAGCGGTGAATTGGGCGAGGATTTCACCTACTACATGGCGAACTCCGAGCAAATCCCTTCGGCCATCGGTCTGAGCGTGCTGGTGGACACCGATGACTCGATCAAAGCGGCCGGTGGATTCATGATCCAGGTGATGCCTGACGCCAGCGATGAAGCCATCACAAAAGTGGAACAGAATATCGCAGCCATTCCGTTGGTTTCCAGATTGATGGAAAATGGCGAAACACCGGAACAGATCTTGGCACGCATATTGGGCGAAGAAAATGTGGAAGTGTTGGAGAAGATGCCAGTGCGCTTTCACTGCGACTGTTCTAGAGAACGTTTCGGTGGCGGTTTGAGTTCGATCGGCAAAGACGAACTGCAGGAGATGATCGCTGAGGATCACGGGGCTGAGGTCGTCTGCCATTTCTGTGGCGAAAAATACCATTACTCGGAAGAAGATCTGCAGGAACTGGTAAAAGCCATTGACGAAAAACGCCCAGCCAACATCTGATGACGCCGGCGTTTTGCTTGTAATGCAGTTTCACGTAACCTACAATGAATGTAATCTATCCGTTTGACGGAACTGATCAGTAAAATCTATCTGAGCTGGAGGAATCGACATGGTAAAAATAGTCTCTTCAATTACGAGTTTGATCGGGGAAACGCCGATGATCAAACTGAGTAAAGTAGTACCCGATGGTGTGGCTGATGTTTACGTCAAACTTGAATCGTTCAATGCGGGCGGGAGCGTGAAGGATCGCATCGCTCTGAATATGATCGAAGTGGCGGAAGAAGAAGGCCTTCTGAAACCTGGGTACACAATCGTGGAACCGACCAGCGGCAATACCGGTGTCGGTCTGGCCATGCTTGCTGCTGCAAAAGGCTATAAATCCATTTTTGTGATGCCGGATACGATGAGTATGGAAAGACGTTTGCTGTTGGCAGCTTACGGCGCAGAATTGGTTCTGACTCCAGGCGCTGAAGGAATGAATGGTTCGATTGCGAAGGCAAGAGAAATCGCAGCGCAACCGGAACACTTTATGCCGATGCAATTCGATAACCCTGCCAACCCTGCTGTGCATGAAGCCATCACCGGCCCGGAAATCATCGAGGCTTTTGAAGGCAAGACGCCTGACGCCTTCATTGCCGGAGTCGGAACGGGCGGAACCGTGACGGGAGTCGGCAAGGCTTTGCGCAAAGTCAATCCGAATGTGGAGATATATGCACTGGAGCCGACCGATTCGGCTGTACTGAGCGGAAAGCCGAAAGGCCCGCACAAAATCCAGGGCATCGGCGCGGGCTTTATCCCGTCGGTATTGGACACAACGCTTTACAATGGTATCGTCCAAGTCTCCAATGAACAAGCCTTCGAAATGGCGCGCCGCGTTGCGCGGGAAGAAGGCGTTTTGGTGGGCATTTCAGGCGGGGCTGCCATCGCCGGTGCGATCGAAGTGGCCATCCGTCTAGGAAAAGGCAAGTCCGTCGTGACTATTGCGCCGGATAACGGGGAACGCTACCTGTCCACGCCACTGTTCAGCGTGCAATAACAAATGGATAAGAAGGACAGGCCGATCGGATGGCTTGTCCTTTTTTCTTATCGGTGAGGCGCCAAACGCAAGCGGATAAGATATTTTTCTTTTCTTACGGATTGTAAGATGATAGAATGGTCCAAGAGTTTTTCGAGCATCCAGAAAAAGGATGAGATCACCATAAATAAATAACAAAGGAAGTAAAAAATGTATAAAATTGGCAATATTGAAATCAACAATCCGGTCGCAGTCGCACCTATGGCCGGAATCAGCAACGCTGCCTTCCGTGTCACCGTCAAAGAGATGGGCGCAGGCTTGGTCGTCTGCGAGATGATCAGTGATAAGGGCATCCAGTTCCGCAACGAGAAGACTTTGCGGATGCTGCACATCGAGCCTAACGAGTATCCGTTGAGTGTCCAGATCATGGGCGGCAACAAGGATACGCTGGTGGAAGCGGCAAAATATGTGGCGGAAAACACGGAGGCTGCCATCATCGACATCAACATGGGCTGCCCCGTCAGCAAAGTCATCAAGGCCGAAGCAGGAGCTAAGTGGTTGTTGGATCCGGGCAAGGTCTATGAAATGGTTTCTGCCGTCGTGGATGCCGTGGACAAGCCTGTAACCGTGAAAATGCGGACCGGTTGGGACTCCAATCATCTTTTTGCAGTGGAGAATGCCTTGGCTGCAGAACGTGCCGGTGCAGCCGCCGTTGCGATGCATGGACGCACACGCGTACAGATGTATGAAGGCAAAGCCGACTGGAACGTCTTCAAGGACGTCAAGCAGGCCCTGACACGCATCCCGTTGCTGGGGAACGGGGATGTGAAGACGCCTGAAGATGCGAAGCGGATGATGGACGAAACAGGCGTGGACGGTGTCATGATCGGCCGGGCTGCCTTGAGCAACCCTTGGATGATCAAGCAGACAGTCCACTATCTGGAAACCGGAGAAATGTTGCCGCAAACGACCCCGCGCGAGAAATTGGAAATCGCAAAACTGCACTTGGACCGATTGACAGATCTGAAAGGCGAAACAGTCGCTGTCAAAGAGTTCCGCAGCATCGCGGCTTATTACCTGAAAGGCATTCCGCGGGCTTCAAAAACGAAAGCAGCAGTCACTTCTGCATCCAGACAACAAGAAGTTGTCGACCTGTTGGATCGCTTCATTTTCGAAATAGAGGAACGCGAAGCTTCAAAAGAAGCGCGTACATCCGAAAAAATCGAAATAAATAGCTAAGACGGCTTGATTTTTCACTCTTTTATTGGCAATATTAAGAAGATTATGAAACAAGAAGATTTAAGAACGGAGTGACCTCATTGAGTCAAGAAAAACATTCAGAAGAAATGAATGACCAGTTGCTGATTCGCCGTGAAAAGATGCAGACCCTACGCGAAGAAGGAATTGAACCCTTTCAAAATGGGTTTGTAAGAACACATTTATCCGCTGCTATCCATCAAGAGTTCGATGCTTTTACGAAAGAGGAGATCGAAGCAAAAGATGAGACCATCGTTTCGGTAGCCGGCAGAATCATGACAAAACGCGGCAAAGGGAAGGTTGGCTTTGCTCATTTGCAGGACAGCAAAGGCCAAATCCAAATTTACGTGCGCAAAGATGCTGTTGGGGAAGAGAATTATGCAATCTTTAAGCAGGCCGATCTCGGCGATATCATTGGCGTAACAGGACCGATCATGAAAACTGATGCCGGTGAAGTCACCATCAAACCGACGCAGCTTGTGCATCTGACGAAAGCGTTGCGTCCGTTGCCTGACAAATATCATGGCTTGACGAACGTTGAACAGAAATACCGTCAACGCTATCTTGACTTGATCAGCAACAAAGAGAGCTTCGATAAGTTCGTGCAGCGCAGCCAAATCATCAGCGAAATCAGAACCTACCTGAACGGACTGGGCTATTTGGAAGTCGAAACGCCGACTTTGCACAATATGGCCGGTGGAGCTACCGCAAGACCTTTCATCACGCACCACAACGCATTGGATATGGAATTGTACATGCGCATCGCATTGGAATTGCACCTGAAACGCCTTGTGATCGGCGGCATGGAAAAGGTTTATGAAATCGGTCGCGTATTCCGTAACGAAGGAATCGATACAACCCACAATCCTGAGTTCACGATGCTGGAAATGTATACAGCTTATACCGATTTCCATGATGTGATGGAAGTGGTTGAAGGCATCTTCGAGACGGTTACGACAAAAGTCAAAGGTTCTTCAACAGTGGTCTATGACGGCACCGAAATCAACATGGCCGGACCATATCCGCGCATCCACATGGTTGACGCGGTCAAATCCGTTACAGGCGTAGATTTCTGGGAACCGATGACGGACGCAGAGGCGCAGGCTTTGGCGGAGAAACACAATGTGCCGTTCACGAAGAACATGACGGTTGGGCATATCATCAATGAATTTTTCGAAGCATTCGTCGAAGACACGTTGGTTCAGCCGACGTTCATCTATGGTCATCCGTTGGCAATTTCTCCATTGGCACGCAAAAATGAAGAGGATCCGCGCTTTACGGACCGTTTTGAAATCTTTATCATGGGCAAGGAATACGGAAATGCCTTTACCGAGCTTACGGATCCGATCGATCAAAGAGAACGTTTCGAAGCGCAAGCGATGGAAAAAGAGCAAGGTAATGACGAAGCGCATGGTGTGGACGAAGACTTCATCGAAGCTTTGGAATACGGTATGCCTCCGACAGGCGGATTGGGTATCGGAATCGACAGATTCGTGATGATGTTGACGGACAGTCAGTCAATCCGTGACGTCCTGCTGTTCCCGACGATGAGAAACTTAGAAATTTAATAGTGACGTAAGGGGCTGCCGCAAATCGCGGTAGCCCTTCTTGTATTTGAGGGAGAACAGCACGCTTTGATTGTCGGATTCTGTATCTGTATCCGGCAGCAACCAGCATCAAATGAAAAAACTGAAAATAAACTGAAAATATTGCAAATAAAACAAGACAAACGGTTGACGGTCAGAAATATCCGTGTTATGATTCATAAGGTGATTTTATACACAGATTCCTGAACAATATCTTTCAGTCGTGCTGACTGGTGTATGATTGTCACAGAAAGAATAGTAGGTCGAAATATTCGATTTATTTATTTTTTTAACTAAAAAGGAACCACCTGGATGTGTGGACCTAGCTATCCCATCGAGGAAGGAGGAAAATCAATGCCTACAATCAATCAATTAGTGCGTAAACCTCGCAAATCTGCTATTGAAAAATCAACTGCTCCTGCTTTAGGAAAAGGGTACAATAGCTTCAAGAAATCTCAAACAAATACAAACTCACCTCAAAAACGTGGTGTTTGTACGCGTGTGGGTACAATGACTCCGAAAAAACCTAACTCAGCGTTACGTAAGTACGCTCGTGTACGTCTGTCCAACTTGTTGGAAGTTACAGCTTACATTCCTGGTATCGGACATAACCTACAAGAACACAGCGTGGTGCTAATCCGTGGCGGACGTGTAAAAGACTTGCCAGGGGTACGTTATCATATCGTTCGTGGCGCTCTTGATACAGCTGGTGTAGCCAACCGTATGCAAAGCCGTTCTAAATACGGAGCTAAGAGACCTAAGAAAAAATAATTAAACAATAAACGAAAAACAAAAGTTAAGGAAGGAGGAATTTGAATGCCTCGTAAAGGTCCAGTAACAAAACGTGAAGTAATGCCAGATCCGATTTACAATTCAAAATTGGTGACTCGTTTGATCAACCGTATCATGGTTGATGGAAAACGTGGTAAAGCTGCTACCATCTTATATAACGCATTTGAAATGATTAAAGAATCTACAGGAAACGACCCGTTGGAAGTTTTCGAACAAGCTATGAAAAACATCATGCCTGTTTTAGAAGTAAAAGCACGTCGTGTAGGGGGTTCTAACTATCAAGTTCCTATCGAAGTACGTCCAGATCGTCGTATGGCTTTAGGATTACGTTGGTTGGTAAGCTACTCTCGTCTACGCGGTGAAGATACTATGGAAGAGCGTCTGGCTAAAGAAATCATGGACGCTGCTAACAACTCTGGTGCTTCAGTTAAGAAACGTGAAGATACACATAAAATGGCAGAAGCTAACAAAGCTTTCGCTCACTACCGTTGGTAAAATGTTCTTGCAAGAATTTATTCTTGCAAGACATTTGCTTTATGGTTGCGTAAGTCGCCATTTTTCCAATAAAATGGACTTGCAATTACTTTTAAAAGAGAGAGGTGTTTGAAGAAGATGGCACAAAGAGAATTTTCTCTACATAATACGAGAAATATCGGTATCATGGCTCATATTGACGCTGGTAAAACAACGGCAACTGAACGTATTTTGTACTATACCGGTAAAATCCATAAGATCGGTGAAACCCACGAGGGTGCTTCACAAATGGACTGGATGGAACAAGAACAAGAACGTGGTATTACCATCACTTCAGCTGCAACTACTGCACAATGGAAAGGGTATCGCGTAAACATCATCGATACTCCTGGACACGTGGACTTCACTATTGAAGTTGAACGTTCCCTGCGTGTATTGGATGGCGCTGTCGCTTTACTTGATGCACAATCAGGTGTAGAACCTCAAACTGAAACAGTTTGGCGTCAAGCTACAACTTATGGTGTTCCTCGTATCATATTCGCTAACAAAATGGACAAAATGGGTGCGGATTTCTTATACTCTTTAAGCACTCTACATGACCGTCTGAATGCTAATGCACATCCGATTCAATTACCAATTGGTTCTGAAGATACATTCAAAGGTATCATCGATTTAGTCGAAATGAAGGCTGAAATCTATGACAACGATGAAGGTACTGAATACCATGAAGAAGATATCCCTGCGGAATATCTTGAAGCGGCTGAAGAATGGCATACTAAATTAGTTGAAGCTGTTGCTGAAACTGATGAAGCCTTGATGGAAAAATATCTTGATGGTGAAGAAATTACGAAAGAAGAATTGAAAAAAGGTATCCGTACTGCTACATGTAATGTAGAGTTCTTCCCGATGCTTTGCGGTTCTGCTTTCAAAAATAAAGGCGTTCAATTATTGCTTGATGCAGTTATTGACTACCTTCCGTCACCGTTGGATGTTGCTGCCATCACAGGTACTGACGTAGAAACTGAAGAACAAATCGCTGTTCCTGCAAGCGACGAAGCGCCATTTGCAGCTTTAGCATTTAAAGTTATGACTGACCCGTTTGTGGGCCGTCTGACATTCTTCCGCGTATACGCTGGTACTCTACAAAGCGGTTCTTACGTTCAGAATGCCACTAAAGGCAAACGCGAACGTGTAGGCCGTATCCTGCAGATGCATGCTAACCACCGTAACGAAATCCCAGAAGTTTTTGCTGGAGATATCGCTGCTGCAGTTGGTTTGAAAGATACGACTACAGGAGATACTTTGTGTGATGAAAAGAAACAAGTAATCCTTGAATCCATGGTATTCCCGGAACCAGTTATCGAAGTAGCTATTGAGCCTAAATCAAAAGCTGACCAAGATAAAATGGGTATCGCGTTACAGAAACTTTCTGAAGAAGATCCTACTTTCCGTGCTTCCACTAACCCAGAGACTGGTCAAACGATCATCGCTGGTATGGGTGAGTTGCACTTGGACATCATCGTTGACCGTATGAAACGTGAGTTCAAAGTTGAAGCTACAGTAGGTGCTCCTCAAGTATCTTACCGTGAAACATTCCGTCAATCAGTTCAATCTGAAGGTAAATTCGTTCGTCAATCAGGTGGTAAAGGTCAATTCGGTCACGTATGGGTTGAATTTACTCCTAATGAAGAAGGAAAAGGCTTTGAGTTCGAAAATGCTATCGTCGGTGGGGTTGTTCCTCGTGAATACATCCCTGCAGTTGAAGCTGGTTTGAAAGACGCAATGGAAAATGGTGTGTTGGCTGGTTATCCTTTAGTTGACGTTAAAGCTAAATTGTATGATGGTTCTTACCATGATGTCGATTCATCTGAAACAGCATTTAAAGTTGCTGCTTCACTTGCTTTGCGTAACGCAGCTAAAAAAGCTGACCCTGCAATCCTTGAACCAATGATGGCCGTAGAAATTACAGTTCCTGATGATTATTTGGGAGATGTAATGGGTCATGTAAGTTCTCGTCGTGGACGTATCGAAGGTACTGAAGCACGCGGTAACGCACAAATCGTTAAGAGCAGCATTCCATTATCAGAAATGTTTGGATATGCGACAACTTTACGTTCTTCTACACAAGGCCGCGGAACGTTCTCAATGACATTCGATCATTATGAAGCTGTTCCTAAATCTGTACAAGAAGAAATCATCAAGAAGAGCGGAAAAAATAGCGAAGAGTAATTTCGCTGTTGCTTAGCTTGTATATTGCTTTTTCGGATACAAATCGGTATACTTTATACGATAGACGATTAGAGTCTAGACAAATTATAAGCACTCAATATGAGGAGGAAATGATTTAAAATGGCAAAAGTAAAATTCGACCGTTCAAAACCCCATGTTAACGTTGGTACAATCGGACACGTTGACCATGGTAAAACAACATTAACAGCAGCTATCACAACAGTTTTAGCTAAAAAAGGGTTCGCTGAAGCATCTAACTATGCTGCAATCGACAACGCTCCAGAAGAAAGAGAACGTGGTATCACGATCAACACTTCTCACGTTGAATACTCAACTGAAACTCGTCACTACGCTCACGTAGACTGCCCAGGCCACGCGGACTATGTTAAAAACATGATCACTGGTGCTGCACAAATGGACGGCGCTATCTTAGTAGTTTCTGCTGCTGATGGTCCAATGCCACAAACTCGCGAGCACATCCTGTTGTCTCGTCAAGTTGGTGTTCCTTACATCGTAGTATTCTTGAACAAAGTCGACATGGTTGACGACGAAGAATTATTAGAATTAGTTGAAATGGAAGTTCGTGACCTGTTGACAGAATACGATTTCCCTGGCGACGATGTTCCTGTAATTTCTGGTTCTGCTTTGAAAGCTTTGGAAGGCGACGAGTCTTACGAAGAAAAAATCTTGGAATTGATGGCAGCTGTTGACGAGTACATCCCAACTCCAACTCGTGACACTGACAAACCATTCATGATGCCTATCGAGGACGTATTCTCAATCACTGGACGTGGTACTGTTGCTACAGGCCGTGTTGAGCGTGGACAAGTCCGCGTTGGTGACGAAGTTGAAATCGTCGGTATTGCTGAAGAAACTAAGAAAACAGTTGTTACCGGTGTTGAAATGTTCCGTAAATTATTGGATTACGCTGAAGCTGGCGATAACGTAGGAGCTTTGTTACGTGGTGTTACACGTGAGCAAATCCAACGTGGTCAAGTATTGGCTAAACCAGGTTCAATCACTCCACATACAACTTTCTCTGCTGAAGTTTATGTACTTTCAAAAGAAGAAGGCGGACGTCACACTCCATTCTTCACAAACTACCGTCCACAATTCTACTTCCGTACAACTGACGTTACAGGCGTATGTAACTTACCAGAAGGCGTTGAAATGGTAATGCCTGGCGATAACGTTACTATGGAAGTTGAACTGATCCACCCAATCGCTATCGAAGAAGGAACTAAGTTCTCTATTCGTGAAGGCGGCCGTACTGTAGGCGCTGGCGTTGTAGCTTCAATCTCTAAATAATTTTATTTCAAAATAAAATTTAATGCGATTAAAAAAATCCCGAGAGCTTCTGCTCTTGGGATTTTTTTGCGGTGCGCCCGGCATGGGTGATAACTTGGTGGTGAAAGTCCACTACAGGCTTTGCAGTAGGAACTGTTAGCGAAGGACAAGGGTGTCCACCGTGAGGTGGAATCTGAAGGAAGTCGGACGCAAACACTCGCACTGACGAACAGAAATCTCATATGAGGCTGTATGGAGACGGACGAGCTTGCCGCACATAGCAAAGTCCTATACTGCACGAATCTCCTACAGTAAATGAGGCAGTGACATGAGTGGAAGGTTATCATTCTTACCCGGGGAGGTCTCGCTAGCAGGATTCCCTGTAGTAACAACGAATAGCGAGAAGTCAGCAGAGGTCATAGTAGCGAAAATGTAGCGAAGGACCGAACAGTATCAATACTTGGAAAGATAGGAGGTTAGGTTTTATGAAGAATGCAGAAAACAACCGAAAGGTTGGCAAGCTACAGAAGGATAAGCTGGAAGCGAAAGAATATGTAGATGTGCGGAGTAATAACCTAGGTGAACATATGGAGAAGTATGGTGAGTCCCTCATGGGTCTCGTTGTAAGTAAAAAGAACTTACTCTCGGCTGCTAAAGCGGTTAGACAAAACAAAGGGGCAGCAGGAGTAGACGGAATGACAGTGCATGAAGTGGAAGCCCACATTATCGAGTTCTATCCCCAACTAAGGAGAAAACTATTAGACGGGACATACAAGCCACAACCTGTACGGAGGGTGGAAATCCCGAAACCAAATGGCGGAATACGGAAATTGGGAATACCAGTAGTGCGGGACCGAGTGGTCCAACAGGCCATTAGGCAGATAATAGAACCCATCATTGACCCGCATTTCCATCCGAATAGCCACGGTTTCCGAATAGGGAAAAGTAACCATTCTGCACTAAAACAGTGCGTGAATTTTTACAAAGAAGGCTTTCCCGTAGTGGTTGATTGCGATTTAAAACAGTGCTTCGACACGTTGAATCATGATAAGTTGATGTACTACCTTGAACAGTATGTACACGACAAAGCCATCCTTAAGATTATCCGCAAGTTCCTGTTGAGTGGTGTAATAGACCTGTCCGGCGAATTCGTAGAAAGTGAAACAGGCGCACCGCAAGGTGGCGTAATCTCGCCACTTCTCAGCAATGTCTTCTTGCATGAACTGGATAAGGAGTTGGAACAACGAGGGCACCGTTTTGTTCGCTTCGCCGATGACTTCGTAATCTTTGTAAAAACAAAGAGAGCAGGCGAGCGGGTTCTTCAGAGCGTCACTCGCTTTATCGAGAAAGACCTAAAGCTAACCGTCAACAAGGACAAAAGCAAAGTGGGGTCTCCCACCCGTTTAAAGTTCTTGGGTTGTCTGATAACTACTGTGAATGGGGTCTGTCGCTACCGACCGACCAATGCCGCCAAGAAGAAATTAGTCAACAAATTGAGACACTTGACGAAACGAAACCGTCCCGGCGATTTCCGTCAAATTTCTAACGAAATCAACAGTGTCACAAGAGGATGGATCAACTACTTCGGTTTAGGGTTCATTAAAACCTTTATCCGAAGGATTGAACAATGGCTGCATCGCAGAATCAGACAACTTATTCTTAAACGATGGAAAAGCTCACGTACGAAAATTGACAGACTATCCAAGCTTGGTCTCGATAAAGATAGCGCAAAGCGCGTCGGATTCTCCAGAAAGAAACACTGGAGGCTCTCCAAAACGCCTGAAGTTCATCGGGCACTTACGACGAAAAGACTCCACCATTGTGGCTTAATTTCATTAAGCCACCTGGCAGAGTCTGCTTACTCAAGATACTGAACCGCCGTGTACGGAACCGTACGCACGGTGGTGTGAGAGGTTGGTAGATGAACTAATCATCTACCTCCTACTCGATTGTATCGAAATGCTCTGATTTTCCAGTGGGTCAACTCTTAGTAGAGATTCCGTTTCATCCTCGCTGACTATCCAATTTGAATCGGATCACGCCGTATTTTAGGATACATGATAAAAAGAAGATCATCGGTTTATAGCTCCCGATGATCTTCTTTTTATCCTGCTTATTGCTTATTCGTTTGGATACTCCAAGGCCTTCTTGCCTTCATCTCCGGTGCTGACGCGGATGACGTTTTCTACATTATAGATGAAGATTTTTCCGTCCCCGATGTTGCCGGTGTACAAAGCTTTTCTGGCAGCGTCGACTACCTCTTGGACTGGAACCGTGCTGACGACAACTTCGACACGGATCTTCGGCAGTAGGTCGGCTTCAGTCTCGACACCACGATAATAGGTAGAGTGGCCTTTTTGCATGCCGTAGCCGAATACATCGAAAACGGTCATGCCTGTGATGCCGATGTTGTTCAGTGCCTTTTTCAGATTCTCGAATTTGCTTTCGTTCGTGATGATTTCAATTTTGGTGATTTTATTATCTGCATCGTAGCTTCCGGTTGTTGGGCTGGATGCTTGATATTCCACAACGACTGATTTGTTCAGGTCTTCAAGGGATGGATTCGCGAAAGCCAATTCGGGACCGCTGCCCGCGAAAGTGCGTTCCTGGATTTTTTGGAAGGCTGATCTCAGTTCGCCCGGCACGCCAGACCTATCAATATTTGAATGATTCGGTTCGCTCATCGCTACAGCGATGCTGCCGTAAGCAGTTTCGCCATGGATGGCATAGTCCAATCCGATTTCTTCTTCTTCAGCAGAGACGCGCAGTTGCATGAATTGGCTGATCAATTTCAACAAGAGATAAGATACGATACCGGCGTAGGCAACAACAGCAGCGATGCTGATGACTTCCGCAATAAGTAGTCTGAGATTTCCGTCCACTAAGCCTCCTTCGATGGCGGGGTTGATTGCGCTCGTTGCGAAGATGCCTGTTGCGATTCCGCCCCAGATTCCGCCGATGCCGTGGCAGCCGAATGCGTCGAGCGCATCATCATAATCGAATTTTTTCTTCAGAATAGTGACGCCGTAGAAACAGACGATCCCGCCGATGAGTCCGATCAGAAGGGAAGCAAACGGGCTGACGAAACCTGCTCCGGGAGTGATGGAAACGAGACCTGCCACGATTCCGCTGACAAATCCCAGCGCTGTCGGCTTCTTGTGGATCATCCATTCGCATAGCATCCAGCTCAAGCCTGCGGCAGCAGCGGAAGTGTTCGTTGTGATGAAGGCATTCAAGGCGATGTCGTTGATGGCCAGTGCGCTTCCTGCGTTGAAACCGTACCAACCGAAGAGAAGCAGGCCGGCACCGATCATCGTCATCGGAATATTGTGAGGCTTGATTGAATCATGGTTTTTTCGTTTACCGATGTAGATGGCCGCCACCAACGCAGAAACACCCGAACTGATGTGGATGACACTGCCTCCTGCAAAATCGAGTGCATCCAATTCACGGATCCAGCCGCCATTTCCCCAGATCCAGTGGGCGATCGGATCATAGACGAACGTCGTCCACAACAGGATGAAAGCCAAGAAGGCAGGGAACTTCATGCGCTCCGCGATGCTTCCGGATATCAAAGCCGGTGTGATGATAGCGAATGCCAATTGGAACATCAAGAATAGCTGGTGGGGAATCGTGGGCGCATAGTCGATCGGCGCAAAACTTACGTTGTTGAGCAGAGCGAAAGAGCCGTCACCGATCAGCGGCCCGTGTCCACCGAACACAAATGAATAACCGAACAGAATCCATTGGATAGAGACGACGGCGATAGCTGCATAACTATGCATCGTCGTACTGAGGATATTTTTCTTCCGAACCATCCCCCCATAGAATAGGGACAGCGCCGGTGTCATTAAGAGGACCAGGGTGGTTGCAAAGAATACGAAAGTTGTGTCTGCGTAATTGATGTTTTCCATTGATAATCTCCTTCCGCCGGTATCGAGCGAGTGACCAGCTGCTTGTGATATTGCTAACTTTACACGCTGGAAAAAAGAAAATCATCTAAATGGTCACGGGTATTGTGACATTAGCTGACATGACAAGGTGGCGAAATGATTTGAATAACAAAATGGCTTTCGTTTTCTTTCAGGAGGCGCTATTGTGTATTGGATAAGTGCAGTGGCTGTGTGAGGTAAAAGGTAAAAAAGATGCCGATGCCAAAAACCGAACTGACATGAACGGACGATTGTAAGAAAATATATTTTTTTAAATAAATTTTTCGCGATAAAAATTCGTGTTTCTTCTATATAAAGTGTGTTCTGCATAAACGACGAGAAACGACAGGAGTCCGCAATAAAAAAGCCGAAGCAATTGCTTTAGTGCAGAAATCCAAATCGCTTGCTATCCCAATCGGTTTCTGTATAATAGTGAAAGGGTAAAAAAAGCATTATGAGATCGAGCCTAGCGGGTTTTGAAAAAAACAGCATAAATCCCATAATTATTTTCAGAAAACACTTGCTTTGCTTGGTGCGATTATGTATAATATATTGGTACGGCATTCATGGTTATGAATAATGTATTGGTGACCGTACAATCGGGAACCGCAGCTAAGAGACGAGAGGTTGCGACACACCCGGTCGCTTTGTCACGGCGGGTGTGCCGGGGAATTTTCGTGGAGCTAGTCTTATGAATTACATCTGACGAAGGAGGGAACAACATGGCAAAACAAAAAATACGTATTCGTTTAAAAGCATATGAACACCGTGCTCTTGATCAATCAGCGGATAAAATCGTGGAAACAGCAAAAAGAACGGGAGCTACCGTTTCAGGTCCGATTCCATTGCCGACTGAAAGACAACTATACACAGTGATCCGTGCTACTCACAAGTACAAAGATTCTCGTGAGCAGTTCGAAATGCTTACACACAAACGTCTAATCGACATCATCAACCCAACAACAAAAACTGTTGACGCTTTGATGAAGCTTGACTTACCAAGCGGCGTAGACATCGAAATCAAATTATAATCAAACCTATCATATAAAAAACAAACGGAGGTGTTACCATGACCAAAGGAATCTTAGGCAAAAAAGTAGGAATGACTCAATTCTTTACTGCAAACGGTGAGTTAGTACCAGTTACAGTTATCGAAGCTACTCCAAACGTTGTTTTACAAGTTAAAACCAACGAAACAGACGGCTACGAAGCGGTACAACTAGGCTACCAAGAAATGCGTGAAGTATTGTCAAACAAACCTGCTAAGGGTCATGCAGCAAAAGCAAAAACTGCTCCTAAGCGCTTCATTCGTGAATTTAACAATGTTGAGCTGGGAGAATACGAAGTAGGAAAAGAAATCAAAGTTGATATCTTTGAAGCAGGCGACATTGTTGATGTCACTGGTACCACTAAAGGACATGGTTTCCAAGGCGTAATCAAACGTCACGGACAAAGCCGCGGACCAATGGCCCACGGATCACGTTACCACCGTCGTCCTGGTTCAATGGGTGCTGCTTCATTCCCATCCCGCGTATTCAAAGGCAAAAAATTAGCAGGACGTATGGGTAACGATCGCGTTACTATCCAAAACCTTGAAATCGTTATGGTTGACGTTGAGAAAAACGTTATCCTGATCAAAGGTAATGTACCTGGTTCTAAAAAATCATTAATCGAAATCAAAGCAGCTCGCAAAGCTGTTAAAAAATAACAAAAAAAGAGAGGAGGAACGAGAATAATGCCAAACGTAGCCCTATTTAAACAAGATGGAACACAAAACGGTGAAGTGACTTTGAATGAAGAAATCTTTGGGATCGAGCCTAACGAAAACGTTGTTTACGATGCAATCATCATGCAACGCGCTTCATTAAGACAAGGAACTCACGCAGTAAAAAACCGCAGCGCTGTCAGCGGTGGTGGTCGTAAACCATGGAAACAAAAAGGAACAGGCCGTGCACGTCAAGGTTCAATTCGTTCGCCACAATGGGTTGGCGGTGGAGTTGTCTTTGGACCAACACCTCGTTCTTACAGCTATAAATTAAACAAGAAAGTTCGTCGCTTAGCTATCAAATCAGTTCTTTCAACAAAAGTTGCTGAAGGAGACTTGATCGTAGTTGAAACATTGAACTTCGATGCACCAAAAACAAAAGAATTTGCAAATGTGTTGAAAAACCTTAACGTTGATACGAAAGTATTGGTTGTTGTAGAAAACGACAACGATTTTGCAGCATTATCAGCACGTAACCTTCCTGGCGTAACAGTCGTTAACGAAACAGGAATCAACGTATTGGATGTTGTTTCAAACAACAAACTAGTCTTAACACAAGCTGCTCTTTCTAAGGTAGAGGAGGCTCTTAAATAATGGAAGCAACAGACGTTATCAAACGCCCAATCATTACGGAAGCTTCTATGCTTGCGATGGATGAAAAGAAATATACCTTTGAAGTAGATGTACGTGCTAACAAAACGTTAGTTAAACAGTCTGTCGAAGCATTGTTCGGCGTAGACGTTAAAAACGTAAACATCATGAATGTTCGCGGCAAATTAAAACGTATGGGTAAATACAAAGGCTATACGAAAAAACGCCGTAAAGCGATCATCACTTTGACTGAAAATTCTAAAACAATCGAATTATTCGAAAATTAATCTTTTGAAATAATCAAATAGGAGGGGAAAAAACGTGGCGATTAAGAAATACAAACCTACCACAAACGGCCGTCGTAATATGACTGGTTCTGATTTCGCAGAGATCACAAAAACAACACCTGAGAAATCTTTGATCGAACCAATCAAAAGAAAAGCCGGTCGTAACAACCAAGGTAAAATTACCGTTCGTCATCAAGCGGGTGGACACAAACGTGCTTACCGTGTGATCGACTTCAAACGTAATAAAGATGGAGTTATTGGTATCGTCAAAGCTGTCGAGTACGATCCAAACCGCACTGCAAACATCGCATTGATCCAATATGTTGATGGAATCAAAACTTACATTATTGCCCCTAAAGGCATCGAAGTAGGCCAACAAATCGAATCTGGAGTAGGATCTGATATCAAAATCGGAAACGCAATGCCATTGGCAAACATTCCAGTCGGTACTGTTATCCACAACATCGAAACAAAACCAGGCAAAGGCGGTCAATTGATCCGTTCAGCTGGTACAAGTGCTCAGGTACTTGGACAAGAAGGTAAATATACATTAGTTCGTTTGAACTCAAGCGAAGTACGTTTAATCCTTTCAACTTGCCGTGCAACAATCGGTTCAGTAGGTAACGAACAACACGAATTGATCAACATCGGTAAAGCCGGACGTAACCGTTGGTTGGGTAAACGCCCTACAGTCCGCGGTTCTGTAATGAACCCTAACGATCACCCACACGGTGGTGGTGAAGGTAAATCTCCAATCGGACGCAAAGCGCCAGTTACTCCTTGGGGTAAACCTGCTCTTGGTTACAAAACTCGTAGCAAGAAAGCTAAATCTAGCAAGCTGATCGTTCGCGGACGTAAAAAATAATTATCACAACAATAATTGACTGAAGCAACACATAATCGAAAGGAGGCTTCACCATGGGTCGTAGTTTGAAAAAAGGACCTTTTGTCGATGAACATTTAATTAAGAAAGTTGAAGCTGCTCTAGCTAGCGAAAAGAAACAAGTAATCAAAACTTGGTCTCGCCGCTCTACAATTTTCCCACAATTCATCGGACAAACGATTGCAGTTTATGATGGAAGAAAACACGTTCCAGTTTACATTCAAGAAGACATGGTAGGACACAAATTAGGAGAATTCGCTCCAACAAGAACATACCGTGGCCATGCCGCAGACGACAAGAAAACAGGTCGCCGTTAATTACGAGGGGAGGAAATAACATGCCAGAACAAATCACAGCTGCAAAAGCATCTGCACAAACTGTTCGCATTGCCGCTCGTAAGGTTCGTTTAGTAGTGGATCTTATCAGAGGCAAGAGCATCGGAGAAGCAATCTCCATTCTGAAATTCACACCGCGTGGCGCTTCGCCCGTTGTAGAAAAAGTGTTGATGTCAGCAATTGCTAATGCAGAACATAATTATGATTTAGATATCGAAAACTTGGTAGTAAGCGAGGCTTATGTTAACGAAGGACCAACGATGAAACGTTTCCGTCCACGTGCAAAAGGTTCAGCTTCACCAATCTTGAAACGTACTAGCCACATCACAATCGTGGTATCAGAAAAGAAGGAGGGATAATCTGTGGGTCAAAAAATTCATCCATTAGGATTGCGTGTCGGCATCATCCGTGACTGGGATGCTAAATGGTACGCTGAAAAAGATTTCGCAGCTTTCTTACATGAAGATTTACGTATCCGTAAATACATCGCAAAGAACTTAAGCGAAGCTTCTGTTTCTAAAATTGAAATCGAGCGTGCAGCTAACCGCGTGAACGTTTCAATCCATACTGCCAAACCTGGTATGGTAATCGGTAAAGGTGGTTCTGAAGTAGAAAAAACTCGCAAAGAGTTAAATGAACTGACTGGTAAAAAAGTACACATCAATATCGTGGAAATCAAAAGACCAGACCTGGATGCTAAATTGGTTGCTGAAGGTATCGCTAAACAGTTGGAAAACCGTGTAGCTTTCCGTCGTGCGCAAAAACAAGCTATCCAACGTACAATGAGATCTGGCGCTAAAGGGATCAAAACGCAAGTTTCTGGTCGTTTGAATGGTGCAGATATCGCTCGTGCTGAAACTCATGCTGAAGGAACTGTTCCATTGCATACATTGCGTGCGGACATCGACTACGCTTGGGAAGAAGCAGACACTACATATGGTAAATTAGGCGTTAAAGTTTGGATTTACCGTGGTGAAGTTTTACCAGCAAAAAAAACAACTGAGAAAGGAGGGAAATAACCAATGTTAGTACCTAAACGTGTAAAACACCGTCGTGAGTTCCGTGGAAAAATGCGCGGAGAAGCTAAAGGCGGAAAAGAAGTTGTATTCGGTGAATTTGGTTTGCAAGCTGTAGACTCGCACTGGATCACTAACCGTCAGATCGAAGCTGCTCGTATCGCTATGACTCGTTACATGAAACGTGGTGGGAAAGTTTGGATCAAAATATTCCCTCACAAATCATATACATCCAAAGCTATCGGAGTCCGTATGGGTTCTGGTAAAGGGGCACCTGAAGGTTGGGTATCTCCAGTTAAACGCGGCAAGATCATGTTCGAAGTAGCAGGCGTCCCTGAAGAAGTGGCACGCGAAGCTCTACGTCTTGCATCTCACAAATTGCCAGTTAAAACAAAAATTGTAAAACGTAAAGAAATTGGTGGTGAATCGAATGAAGGCTAATGAACTTAAAGAGTTATCCACTGCTGAAATGATTGAAAAAGAAAAACAATTCAAAGATGAATTATTCAATCTACGATTCCAACTTGCAACCGGCCAGTTAGAAAATACTGCCCGCTTGAAAGAAGTACGCAAATCAATTGCACGTATTAAAACTGTATTGCGACAACAAGAATTGCAAAAATAGTAGATCAGCAAAGGAGGTCACAACGAAATGACTGAACAACGTAACCAACGTAAAGTCTACCAAGGTGTTGTTGTTTCCGATAAAATGGATAAAACAATCGTTGTAGAAGTATCTACAACAAAAACACATCCAACTTACGGCAAACGCGTTAAGTACTCTAAAAAGTACAAAGCACATGATGAAAA
This sequence comes from uncultured Trichococcus sp., assembly GCF_963675415.1. Taxonomy (NCBI): domain Bacteria; kingdom Bacillati; phylum Bacillota; class Bacilli; order Lactobacillales; family Carnobacteriaceae; genus Trichococcus; species uncultured Trichococcus sp. Next base: position 444,131 of record NZ_OY776220.1, on the reverse strand, counting down.
CAACCAAGCTAAAATGGGAGATGTAGTTAGAATTATGGAGACTCGTCCTCTATCTGCTACTAAAAATTTCCGCTTACTGGAAGTTGTTGAAGAATCAGTAATCATCTAATCAGACAAATAAATATTTTTATATCCGGAAGGAGGATACTGACGTGATACAAACAGAATCCCGCTTAAGAGTTGCCGATAATTCAGGCGCTAAAGAAGTGTTAACTATCAAAGTGTTAGGTGGTTCAAACCGCAAATTCGCAGGAATTGGTGATACAATCGTCTGCACAGTAAAACAAGCTACACCCGGTGGTGTTGTCAAAAAGGGTGAGGTTGTCAAAGCTGTTATCGTTCGTACGAAACACGGCGCACACCGTAAAGATGGTTCTTACATCAAATTTGACGAAAATGCTTGTGTAATCATTCGTGACGACAAGAGCCCTCGTGGAACACGTATCTTTGGACCAGTTGCACGTGAATTGCGTGACAACAACTACATGAAGATCGTTTCCCTTGCTCCAGAAGTATTGTAATCAACTGTCATAAATGAAGGAGGTGCAACAAAGCATGCACGTAAAAACTGGTGATAAAGTTAAAGTCATTACTGGAAAAGATAAAGGTAAAGAAGGAGTCATCCTTAAAACTTTCCCTAAAAAAGATCGTGTTATTGTCGAAGGCATTAATATTGTCAAGAAACATCGCAAAGCTTCCCAGACAAACCCAACAGGTGGAATTCTTGAAGAAGCAGCACCTATCCATGTTTCTAACATTATGTTAATTGATGCTAAAACTGGCGAACCTACTCGCGTAGGATCTAAAGTCGTAGATGGCAAAAAAGTCCGCGTTTCCAAAAAAACCGGCGAAATCATTGATTAATTATTAGAGGAAGGAGGATATTCTAAATGAACCGTTTAAAAGAAAGATACACAAAAGAAATCGTTCCATCATTGATGGAAAAATTTGAATACACTTCAATCATGCAAACACCTAAAATTGACAAAATCGTCATCAACATGGGTGTGGGTGATGCTGTTTCAAACACAAAAAACTTGGATAAAGCAGTTGAAGAACTAACTTTGATCTCTGGTCAAAAACCAGTCATCACGTTAGCTAAAAAATCAATCGCTGCATTCCGTTTACGTGAAGGTATGCCTATCGGCACTAAAGTTACTTTACGTGGCGAAAGAATGTACGACTTCTTGGATAAACTAGTAACAGTTTCATTACCACGTGTACGTGACTTCCGTGGGATCAGCAAAAAATCTTTTGATGGTCGTGGAAACTATACTTTAGGTATCAAAGAACAATTGATTTTCCCAGAAGTTGACTATGATAGAGTCGACAAAGTACGTGGTATGGATATCGTTATCGTTACTACTGCTAACACTGACGAAGAATCAAGAGAATTATTGACTCAACTTGGAATGCCATTCCAAAAATAAGCTAAGGAGGCGAATAATAATTGGCTAAAAAATCCATGATTGCTAAAAACAAACGTCCCGCAAAACATTCTACTCAAGCTTACTCTCGTTGTGAACGTTGCGGACGTCCACATTCAGTTTATCGCAAATTCAAACTTTGCCGTATTTGCTTCCGTGAACTTGCCTATAAAGGACAAATTCCCGGCGTGAAAAAGGCTAGCTGGTAATTTAACCATACTCGCAAAAGGAGGTATAATGTAAATGGTCATGACAGATCCAATCGCAGATTTCTTAACTCGTATTCGTAATGCCAACATGGTACGTCACGAATCTTTAGAAGTGCCTGCATCAAAGACAAAATTAGAGATCGCTAACATTCTTAAGGCTGAAGGTTTCATCAAAAACTTTGATTACACTTCAGACGACAAACAAGGTGTTATCCGTGTATTCTTAAAATATGGTCCAAACAACGAACGCGTCATCACTGGTTTGAAACGTATTTCAAAACCAGGTTTGCGCGTCTACGCTAAAACTGGCGACATCCCTAAAGTATTGAATGGTTTAGGAATCGCAATCGTGTCTACTTCTGAAGGTGTTATCACCGACAAAGAAGCAAGAGCGAAAAACATCGGCGGCGAAGTATTAGCTTACATTTGGTAATTTTTTTAAAAAATAGAGAAGATAAAGGAGGTGCAGCCCTGTGAGTCGTATTGGTAATAAAGCAATCGAAATCCCAGCTGGCGTAACCGTTACTCAACAAGGTAACACTGTTACAGTTAAAGGCCCTAAAGGCGAATTAACTAGCACATTTAATGAAATGATCGGTATCAATATCGAAGGAAACACTGTTACTTTCACTCGTCCTAACGAAGATAAATTCACTAAATCCATTCACGGTACTACACGCGCGTTGTTGAACAACATGGTTGTAGGTGTATCTGAAGGATTTGCGAAAGAATTGGACTTAGTAGGGGTTGGGTACCGTGCTCAATTACAAGGCAAAAAACTTGTATTGAACGTGGGATATTCTCATCCAGTTGAATTCACACCTGAAGACGGTATTGAAGTGGAAGTACCAACTAACACTAAAATCATCGTCAAAGGCTACGATAAAGCTAAAGTTGGCGCTTTGGCAGCCAACATCCGTGGCGTACGCCCACCAGAGCCTTACAAAGGTAAAGGTATCAAATACGTTAACGAAATCATCCGTCGTAAAGAAGGTAAGACAGGTAAATAATAGTCCGCTATTATTGCTTGCTTCCTGAACGGCCCAACAAAATTAAAATAAAGAGGTGACAATTGTGATTACTAAACCAGATAAAAACAAAGTGCGCCAAGCTAGACACGCACGAGTAAGAAGAAAAATCTCTGGTACTGCAGAGTGCCCACGCTTGAACGTTTTTCGTTCCAACAAAAACATCTACGCTCAATTAATTGATGACGTAGCGGGTGTGACGCTAGCAAGTGCCTCTACAAAAGAATCAGAAATCGCAAACGGTACTAAAACTGAAGCTGCTGCTGCAGTTGGAAAACTGATTGCTGAACGTTCTGTTGCTAAAGGTATCAAAAAAGTAGTCTTTGACCGTGGTGGCTATCTGTACCATGGTCGTGTGCAGGCTTTGGCTGAAGCTGCTCGCGAAAATGGACTAGATTTCTAGGAAAAGGAGGATAACCACACATGGTTTATGTTGACCCAGCTCATATTGAATTAGAAGATCGCGTTGTTGCAATCAATCGTGTTACAAAAGTTGTTAAAGGTGGACGTCGTCTGCGTTTTGCTGCTTTAGTTGTTGTAGGAGACAGAAACGGACATGTAGGATTCGGTACTGGTAAAGCTGCCGAGGTTCCAGAAGCTATTCGTAAAGCTATCGAAAGTGCTAAAAAGAGCCTTATTGAAGTTCCAATGTCTGAATCAACAATCCCACACCAAGTTATCGGAACTTTCTGTGGCGGTAACGTAATGTTGAAACCTGCTAAATCCGGTTCCGGAGTTTCTGCAGGCGGACCAGTCCGTGCCGTTGTTGAATTAGCTGGTATCGCTGATATCACAAGCAAGTCCCTTGGTTCGAACACACCTATCAACATGGTACGTGCTACAATCGAAGGCTTGAAACAATTAAAAAATGCTGAAGACGTTGCGAAATTACGCGGCAAAACAGTTGAAGAATTACTAGGATAAGGAGGACTACATCATGGCAGAAGTAAAGATCACTTTAACACGCAGCTTGATCGGACGTCCTCAAAACCAAAAAGATACTTGCAAGGCTTTGGGATTGTCCAAAATCGGCAAAACTGTTGTGAAACCAGCTAACCCAGCTATCTTGGGCATGATTAACACAGTAAGCCACTTAGTAACATCAGAAGAAGTTAAATAATAAATATCAGATTGAAGGAGGTGCCAAGTTACTATGAAACTTCATGAATTAAAACCTGCTGAAGGCTCACGTAAAGAACGTAACCGTGTCGGTCGCGGATCTTCATCCGGTAATGGTAAAACATCCGGTCGTGGACATAAAGGCCAAAAAGCCCGTTCAGGCGGCGGTGTGAGACTTGGATTCGAGGGTGGACAAACTCCATTGTTCCGTCGTCTTCCAAAACGTGGATTCACGAACATCAACCGTAAGGAATATGCTGTCATCAACTTAGAAACATTAAACCGTTTCGAAGATGGTGCAGAAGTTACTCCAGCTTTATTAGTTGAAACTGGTATTGTCAGAGATGAAAAATCAGGCATCAAAGTTTTAGGCAACGGAAGCGTTGAGAAAAAACTGACAGTTAAAGCTAATAAATTCTCCGAAGCAGCACAAAAAGCTATCGAAGCTGCAGGTGGGACTGTTGAGGTGATCTAATGTTTGCTCTTCTGAAAAATGCATTTCAGGCGAAGGACATTAGAAATAGAATCTTTTTTACTCTGGGTATGCTGATTGTGTTCCGTCTCGGAGCACATATTACTGTACCGGGTGTTGATGCGGGTGCCATCACAAACTTGGCATCAACGGGCTTATTCAGCCTGTTGAACACATTCGGAGGTGGAGCACTGAGTCAGTATTCCATTTTCGCAATGGGTGTTTCGCCATACATCACTTCTTCTATTGTCGTTCAATTGTTACAAATGGACATTGTTCCCAAATTTGTGGAATGGTCCAAACAGGGTGAAGTAGGTAGAAGAAAATTAAATCAAGTCACAAGGTACTTAACTGTCATTTTGGCATTTGTGCAATCCGTCGGTCTTTCGATCGGTTTCAACCAACTCTCAGCTTTGGGATTGGTTAACGATCCGGGCATGACGACCTACATGATCATCGCGTTAGTGATGACGGCAGGTTCCATGCTTGTTGTTTTTATCGGAGAATCCATCTCAATGCACGGTATCGGAAACGGAACGTCATTGATCATCTTCTCTGGTATCATCGCAAGAATCCCTACAGATCTTAACACTTACTACAATGATCGTTTCGTTGATGCAGGATCCGATTTGACGAACAACATTTTGTTCTCGGTTGCGCTATTGTCAGCAATATTATTGGTGGTCATACTCGTTGTGTACGTTCAACAAGCTGAACGTAAAATCCCCATTCAGTATTCCAAGCGTGCTTCCGGATCTAATCAATCCGCGCATTTGCCTTTAAAAATCAATTCAGCTGGAGTCATTCCAGTAATCTTTGCCAGTTCTTTCATGATGACACCGCAGACGATCCTTGGGTTTTTCGCGGCAAGTCAAAGTGAAGCAAGCTGGTATCAAATTTTGTCAACCATCTTTAATTACCGTGAACCCATCGGTGCAACAATCTATACGGTATTGATCATTGTCTTCACTTACTTCTATGCCTTCATTCAGATCAATCCTGAAAAAATGGCAGAGAACTTGCAAAAGCAAGGCGGCTATATTCCAAGTGTACGCCCGGGTAAAGGGACAGAAGATTACATTTCCGGTATGATTATGCGATTAAGTACGGTCGGCGCGCTATTTCTTGGACTGATTGCGTTGTTGCCAATCATTGCCTCAGGTTTGTGGAATTTGCCGGACTCGCTCGCCCTTGGCGGAACCAGTCTTCTGATTGTAGTTGGTACTGCATTGGAAACGGCAAGACAAATTGAAGGTCGAATGGTTAAACGTAATTACCAAGGATTTATTCAATAGTAAGTTTGTGGGGGGGAAAGTGATTTCCTCGTCACATATTCTTACATCTTTAGGAGGCAGTAAAATGATGAACCTAATTATTATGGGTCTTCCCGGTGCTGGAAAAGGAACACAGGCTGAAAAGATCATCGCGAAATACAATATTCCGCATATCTCTACAGGGGACATGTTCCGAGCTGCCATGAAAAATGAGACAGCCTTGGGCTTGGAAGCAAAATCATATATGGATAAAGGCGAACTTGTTCCAGATGAAGTTACGAACGGAATCGTTAAAGAGAGATTAGCAGAATCTGATACCGAAAAAGGCTTTTTGTTGGATGGTTTTCCAAGAACCCTCGTACAAGCAAAAGCACTTGATGCTATCATGGATGAACTCGACAAAAAAATCGATGCTGTTATTAACATTGATGTGAACCCTGAAGTTTTGATGCAACGTCTGACGGGTAGAATCATTTGCCGCTCTTGCGGAGCGACTTACCACAAACAGAACAATCCTCCCAAAGTGGAAGGAACGTGCGATCGTTGTGGCGGACACGATTTCTATCAACGCGAAGATGACAAGCCTGAAACAGTAGAAAATCGCATTCAGATTAATCTTGAACAGTCTCAACCAATCATTGCATTTTACAGCGAAAAAGGATTGTTACATAATGTGGATGGCGGAATCGGCATCGACAAGTTGTTTACCGAAATCCAAAAGATTATAGAATAGTTGCAAATGTCATTTGAAGTTAATCGAAAATTTCTTTTCAATCGATACTTGCTATGGTATAATCTAGCAGTTAGAGTAAAAATTGCCAAGACATGAGATTAATCAGCTCAACAGAATGTTAGGAGGTTAGCAGGCGTGGCGAAAGACGATGTCATTGAGATCGAAGGAGTTGTCGTTGAAACTTTGCCCAATGCAATGTTTAAAGTCGAACTTGAAAATGGTCACATAGTATTAGCTCACGTATCTGGTAAAATTAGAATGCATTACATCCGCATTTTGCCAGGCGATAAAGTTACGGTAGAATTATCTCCGTACGATCTTACTCGTGGACGCATTACTTACCGCTTTAAATAATTGCACTCCATCACTAAATAGGAGGGAATTTAAATGAAAGTTAGAGCATCAGTAAAACCCATTTGCGAAAAATGCAAAGTCATTCGCCGCAATGGTCGTGTTATGGTGATTTGCGAAAATCCCAAACACAAACAACGCCAAGGATAATAACAAGGAGGTGCCTATAAATGGCTCGTATCGCAGGAGTAGATGTTCCGCGTGACAAACGTGTAGTTATTTCATTAACTTATATTTTTGGTATCGGATTAAACACAGCTCAAAAAGTTTTAGCAGCAGCTGAGGTTTCAGAAGATACTCGCGTTCGTGATTTAACGAATGATGAATTAGACCGTATCCGTATCGAAGTGGATAAATTAAAGGTTGAAGGTGATCTTCGTCGTGAAGTAAACCTAAATATTAAACGATTGATCGAAATTGGATCTTACAGAGGAATGCGTCACCGTCGTGGTTTGCCTGTTCGCGGACAAAACACTAAGAACAATGCACGTACTCGTAAAGGCCCAGCTAAAGCAGTCGCTGGTAAGAAAAAATAATAATTAAGTGAAGGAGGTCAAAACTTCATGGCTAAAAAAGTAGCTCGCAAACGCCGCGTGAAAAAGAATGTTGAAGCTGGTGTAGCACATATCCGCTCAACTTTTAATAATACTATTGTTATGATTACAGATGTTCATGGAAATGCTATTTCATGGTCATCAGCAGGTTCATTAGGATTCAGAGGTTCTCGTAAATCTACTCCTTATGCTGCACAAATGGCTGCAGAAGCAGCAGCTAAAGTTTCTATGGAACATGGCATGAAAACAGTTGAAGTAGCTGTTAAAGGTCCTGGTTCTGGACGTGAAGCTGCCATTCGTTCATTACAAGCTGCAGGTTTGGAAGTTACCGCAATCCGCGACGTAACGCCCGTTCCTCATAATGGATGCCGTCCACCAAAACGTCGTCGTGTTTAATTGAGAATTGTACTGTTATGTAACGAAACGCAATGGACTCACTAACATGAACTTCACGTTTTGAAAGGGGTAAATTGATAAATGATCGAAATTGAAAAACCAAGAATTGAAACGATTGAGATCAGCGAAGATGCCAAATTCGGTAAATTCGTTGTAGAACCACTAGAACGCGGTTATGGTACAACACTTGGGAACTCATTACGTCGAATTCTATTATCTTCACTTCCTGGTACAGCTGTAACAACTATCCAAATCGATGGTGTTCTACATGAATTTTCAACGATTGATGGTGTTGTCGAGGATGTTACCCAAATCATTCTGAACATCAAAAAATTAGCTTTGAAATTGTATACGGACGAAGACAAAACAATCGAGATTGACGTAAAAGGTCCAGCAGTCGTGACTGCAGCGGATATTACCCATGACAGCGATGTGGAAATCTTAAACCCTGATTTATATATCTGTACAGTTTCAGAGGGAGCACATTTTCATGTTCGCTTGGATGTAAAAAATGGCCGTGGCTATGTTCGTTCCGAATATAACAAAACGGAAGATATGCCGATCGGTGTTTTGCCAGTCGACTCCATTTATACTCCGATCAGCAAAGTGAATTATCAAGTCGAAAACACTCGCATCGGGCAAAAGAATATTTACGATAAATTAACGTTGGATGTCTGGACAGATGGTTCCATCAGCCCGGAAGAAGCAGTCAGCTTGGCTGCCAAAATTTTAACGGAACATTTGAATATTTTTGTCAATCTGACCGATGAAGCCCGCAAGGCCGAGATAATGGTTGAAAAAGAAGAAACGCATAAAGAAAAAATGCTGGAAATGACTATCGAAGAATTGGATTTATCCGTACGTTCTTATAACTGTTTGAAACGCGCAGGCATCAACACAGTTCAAGAATTGACAGACAAGTCTGAAGCAGAGATGATCAAAGTACGTAATCTGGGACGCAAATCACTTGAAGAAGTGAAAAACAAGCTGAATGATCTTAATCTAGGCTTGCGTCAAGACGACTAGTACTGTACAAAGGAGGAAAACCTAGGATGGCTTACCGTAAATTAGGACGCACAAGCGCTCAAAGAAAAGCAATGCTTCGTGATTTGACTACTGATTTAATCATCAACGAACGCATCGTTACAACTGAAGCACGTGCTAAAGAAATTCGTTCTACTACTGAGAAAATGATTACTTTAGGCAAACGCGGTGATTTAGCTGCTCGTCGTTTGGCTGCAGCATATGTTCGTAACGAAGTAGCAGACGTTCGTGAAGAAGACGACAAAATCGTTGTTCAATCAGCGTTACAAAAATTGTTCTCTGATATCGCACCTCGCTATGCAGAACGTCAAGGCGGATACACACGTATCTTGAAGACAGAACCTCGTCGTGGCGATGCTGCACAAATGGTTATCATTGAATTAGTATAATTCAATCGCATAAAGATGAAACGCTCACTTTAAGATGAAATAGAGTGTTATGATGATGGGACTGCTTATGGCTTCCCTAGTCTAGCTCAAGGTTCTTCCGAAGATCGCATGATCTTCGGGAGGGCATTTTTTCATGAAAAAGTGCTTTTTTTATCAAAAGAAACTAGAAAATGCCAATATATTTTCTAGTTTCTTTTGATATATAAATAAAAGCGTTTTATTTCCGTGCCGTGTCAAGACAGTGGATGAAAAATACGGGAGAGTAGTTTATACTTACTAAAGTAGACATTTCCTTGCCGTATTTTTCATCTTTTTTTTATACCCACTTGTCTGTGGGACGGGTGAACGGATACGGACTTACAGATTCAATAAAAGAGAAAGTAGGACTGCAATCATGAATGAAATTATCGAGTTGCGCAATGTGACTTTTTCCTATTCAGAGGAAGATGCAAGGCCGGCATTGAACAACGTTTCGTTGACGATCCGGCAAGGCGAATGGATCGCCATCATCGGCCCCAACGGTTCAGGCAAGTCAACCTTGGCCAAAACGATCAACGGTCTGATAGAAGCGAACTCCGGAGAAGTGATCATCGAAGGGATAGCTTTGAATGCAGAGACGGTTTGGGACGTCCGCAAAAAAATCGGGATGGTCTTCCAGAATCCGGACAATCAGTTCGTCGGTTCGACCGTGCAGGATGACGTAGCTTTCGGTCTGGAGAACGTCGGCATTCCCCGCGAGGAAATGGTGAAGCGGGTAGCCGATGCGGTTGCGGCTGTCAATATGGCCAACTTCATGGACAAGGAACCGGCACGACTTTCGGGCGGGCAGAAGCAACGTGTGGCGATCGCCGGAATCGTGGCTTTGTCTCCTGACATCATCATCCTTGATGAGGCGACGACCATGCTGGATCCGGAAGGCCGTCATGAAGTCATCGAGACCATCCAGGAAATAAAAGAAAAAGAAAACCTGACGGTGATCTCGATCACCCACGACATCGATGAGGCTGCGAAAGCGAACCGCATCTTTGTGATGGAAGCCGGGCAATTGAAACGCATCGGCACACCGGAAGAAATATTCAGTTTGGGCAAGGAAATCATCGATATCGGCTTGGATATCCCGTTCCCTGAAAAGCTGAAATACCAATTGAAGAGACAGGGACTGGAAGTTCCTGAAGAATATTTGACTGAGGAAGGGATGGTGAGCTGGCTATGGACATTACTTTCGAAAAAGTAGGCTATTCCTACTCTGCCGGAACGCCTTTCGAAAGCCGGGCCCTTTATGATGTGAACCTGAATATTCCGGACGGCAGCTATACGGCGTTGATCGGGCATACCGGCAGCGGAAAATCGACGGTCACGCAGCATCTGAATGCTTTGTTGAAGCCAACGGAAGGCAGTGTGACGATCGGGGACCGCGTCATAACGAACAAATCGAACAACAAAAATCTGAAGGACCTCCGCAAAAAAGTCGGAATCGTGTTCCAATTTCCGGAGTCGCAACTGTTCGAGGAGACGATCGCGAAGGATATCGCCTTCGGACCGATGAACTTCGGCGTCAGCGAAGCAGATGCAATGGCGATCGTGAAGCGCGTATTGCCTTTGGTCGGCTTGGATGAATCCTTCATGGATCGTTCCCCATTCGACCTCTCAGGGGGCCAAATGAGACGCGTAGCGATTGCCGGTGTATTGGCGATGGAACCGGAAGTGCTGGTCCTGGATGAACCGACGGCTGGATTGGATCCTGCCGGCAGACGGGAAATCATGAATATGTTCTACCAACTCCATATCGACAAAGGACTGACCATCGTATTGGTCACGCATCAGATGAATGATGTCGCAACCTATGCAGATCATGTGGTCATCCTTGAAAAAGGGACAGTTGTCCGGATGGGCCCGCCTGCAGAAATTTTCCAGGATGCCACTTGGCTCCAGGAGAAACAGTTGGGCTTGCCTTCTGCGTTGGCTTTTCTGGATACATTCAGCAAAAGGACAGGCATCGATTTCGGAAACGAAAGACCGCTGCGTACGGAACAATTGGCGGCTGTGCTGATCGCCAAAATCAACGAAAACAAAGGCTCCCAAAATGCCGCTAAGGAAGAGGGTGGCAACCATGTTGGATAAATTATTGTTCGGTCGCTACATCCAAGGCGACTCGCTGGTCCATCGACTGGATCCGCGCGCAAAGCTGATCGGGGCTTTCTATTTCATCATCGTCATCTTCCTGGCCAACAACTGGCAGACTTATTTGATCATGACGTTGTTCACTTTCTTGTGCGTCATCCTGTCCGATATCAAACTTTCGGTCTTTCTGAACGGCGTAAAGCCGCTGATCTGGTTGATCCTGTTCACGGTATTGCTGCAGATCCTCTTCACACGGGGAGGGGAAACCTACTTGGTGCTGGGGCCGATCAGCATCACTTCATTCGGGGTGATCAACGGTGCCTTCATCTTCATGCGTTTCGTCCTGATCATCTTCATTTCCACGCTGCTGACGCTCACAACAATGCCGTTGTCGTTGACCGATGCAATCGAAAAGCTGTTGGGGCCGTTGAAACGCTTCAAGGTTCCTGTCCATGAAATTGCGCTGATGCTTTCCATCGCATTGCGTTTCGTGCCGACATTGATGGATGAAGCTTCGAAGATCATGAACGCGCAACGGGCTCGCGGTGTCGAGTTCGGCGAAGGCAATATCGTGAAGCAGATGAAGGCCGTCACACCGATTTTGGTGCCGCTGTTTGTCAGCTCCTTCAACCGTGCCGATGAACTGGCGAACGCCATGGAGGCGCGCGGCTATCAGGGCGGGGAAGGCCGGACGAAATACCGCATCCTCGATTGGCAGAGGCGCGATACGCTGAGTATGCTGGCGTTTGTCGCACTGACCGGGCTGCTGCTGTTCTTCCGATCTTGAACGCATACGGGCTGAGTCAGCCGCTATAGAACGAGTCTGGGGACCGGGTAGCATTTCCGGTCCCTTTTAAAATGGAAAAACTGTAATCATACATAAGGGAAAATAAGAAAGGGGCATACGCCAACCATGACTGCACAACGGTACAAATGCATCGTGCAATATGACGGAACGGGTTATGTGGGCTATCAGGTCCAACCTAACGGCAACAGTGTCCAGACCGAGATCGAAAAGGCCTTGAAGAAAATGTCGAACGGGCAGACCATTCCGATCCACGCATCCGGCCGGACCGATTCGGGCGTCCATGCGCTCGGACAAGTCATCCATTTTGATTACCCGGCTGCAATCAAGCCGGATCATCTGCTGCGGGCATTGAACAGTTTGCTGCCCGATGATATTTTGATCAAATCCGTGGAGCTTGCTTCAGAAGAGTTCCATTCGCGTTATCATGCGATAGGGAAAAAATACATTTACCGGGTCGATCTTGATCGCTTCCCGAACCCTTTCAAACGGCTCTACACGACGCACCATCCTTACCGCTTCAATATGGAGAATCTGGAGCAGGCCATCAAAAAACTGGAAGGCGAGCACGATTTCACCAGCTTCTGCTCGACAAAAACGGACAAGACCGATCTGGTCCGGACCGTCTATGAAGCCAGCGTCAGGAAGGATGAGGAAAACAATGAGTTGGTCTTCACCTTCAGGGGCAATGGCTTTCTCTATAATATGATCCGCATTTTCGTGGGGACGCTGCTGCAGATTGCTGACGGCCTGAAAAAGGTCGAGGAAATCGACCGCCTTTTGGAAGTGAAAGATCGACGCAAAGCCGGGCCGACAGCCCCGTCGCAGGGATTGTATCTCGTGGAAGTCTACTATGATGAAGAAAAATTGAGGAATGGGTAGGAGGAAGAGGGATGTTTGAAAAGGAAAGAGCGGAGATCGATGCCATCGACCAGGAACTGGTAAGACTGTTCGAACGCCGGATGGATGCAGTGACGGAGATTGCGCGGATCAAGAAAGAGCACAAATTGCCGATCCTGGACCAATCCAGGGAAGATAGGGTGCTGGATAAAGTGCGCGGGCTGACCGAGAACAAAGCCTACGAAGACAGCATGGAAGACCTCTTCCGCTCCTTGATGACGATCACGAAAGCATTCGAAACCAAACAGAACGAACAATAAGGAAGCATGCTGAAAAAGCGGCTGCGGAAAAGAAGAAATTTTTTCCGCAGCCGCTTTTTTGCGTGCTTGACAAGGGGAACCGGCGCCAATTCCGGGGAAGCTGCCGCTCAACGGAGGACAGCTTCCACAAGCTCCGCCAGCTCCTATGAAGCAGCCCCCGCCGGAGCTGACGCTCCACAGACAGTCCAAACTCCAGCGAAGCCGCCGCTCATCGGAGGACAAGAACCAGAAACAAAAAACCTCCGTCAAGCGCTATACGCCCGTCGGAGGTTTTCAACATATTCTCTTTTGCAATCTACCTTATCAGACTTTGGCAATAACTGCGGCCTTTGCAAAGGCCTGACGCAGATCGGCGATCAGATCATCCGCGTCCTCGATCCCTGTCGAAATGCGCAGCAGATCGTCCGTCAAACCGTAGGATTCGCGGACTTCAACCGGAATATCGGCATGGGTCTGGGTAGTCGGGTAGGTGATCAAACTCTCGACCCCGCCCAGGCTTTCGGCGAAAGTGAAGATGTTCAGGGCATCCAACACGGCGGGAATGTAGGCTTTATCATGGAGCGTGAAGCTGAGCATGCCGCCTTTACCCGGATAATACACCGATTTGATCAGATCTTCCGATTCCAGATAGGCAACGATAGCCTGTGCATTGGCCTGATGTTGCTTCATGCGCAACGGTAACGTCTTCATCCCGCGGACCAAGAGCCAACAGTCGAAGGCGTCCAAAGTGCCGCCTGCCGTATTCAGTTGGAAGGCCAACTGTTCGCCGAGCTCCTTGTCGTTTGTCACAACGGCCCCGGCCAACAGGTCATTGTGGCCACCGAGGTACTTGGTCGCGCTGTGGACGACGATATCCGCGCCCAGGTCGAGCGGACGCTGCAACAGAGGGGTGTAGAAGGTATTATCCACAATCACCAACAAACCGTGTTTTTTGGCGATCTCAGCCACTGCCGTGATGTCTGTTTCCTTCATCAGCGGGTTGGTCGGCGTTTCGATGTAGACAGCGGCCGTATTCGCCTGGATGGCCGACGCTATATCAATCGGGTCATCGACATAGGTGAAGGAATAGAATCCTTTTCTCTCCATATCCTGGAAATAACGGAAGCTGCCGCCGTAAAGGTCCCTGGATGCGACGAAATGGCTGTTGGCCGGGAAAATGCTGAAGGCGAGCTGGATGGCGCTCATGCCTGAGCTGGTGGCGAACCCTTGGACGCCGTTTTCAAGTACTGCTAAGCCTTCCTGAAGGATATCCCTAGTCGGATTAGCGGTGCGGGTATAGTCATAGCCAGTCGATTGGCCCAGACCAGGATGTCCATAAGCTGTGGACAAATAAATCGGAGCACTGACGGCGCCAGTTTTCGGATCTTTTCTGTTGCCCAATTGCGCAAGATAACTCTGAATGCTGATATTATCCATCGTCGATTCCCCTTTATATGAAATGATATGCACGAACGCATTATCATCCACTTATCATTTAAAATTAATGTTATTGCCATGGTAGCACGAGGGCTTATAGTGGTCAATATTTTTATGTATTTAAAGTCAGTAAAACTGCGAGGAATAACCGATCACGCTTGAACGGTTATTTGTCCGCAATACTGTTTAAAAAAACGAAACTCGCGTATAATGGAAGTATAAGAATGAATGAAGGAGAGTGGAAGAATGATAACATTCATCAAAGAACTTAAGCGAATCCCACGCGGCGATGTGCCGGATTTTGTGGCTGCCGCTATGCCCCAGTTTTATGAAGCAATCGGATTACCGAATGATGTGGTCCTTTCCGTGCAAGCCAGCATGGCGCATTACTCGACCCCGAAAAAAAATGTCGCAGCCGAAGAATATGAGGCTTTTGAATTGACGATCACAAAAAAAGGCGAGTTCGTTGCGGTGGAAGACATCGTGAAGGATTCCGGAATTGTCGAGGCATTCAAACCCTACAAGACATCCGGCAAAGGGGCCTATCCATTTGTGCCGGCCGAGGTCATTGAGCAATTATATTTATATTTGAAGAAATAATCAGAGAAGCCTTCACGATCGCAGCCCATGCGGTATGTGGAGACTTTTTTGCGATGAAAAGGATAAATTATTTCTTTTGAATCGATTGACAATCCTTTTGGAATGTCGTATCATATAAGACGGTATTGTTTGCCCCACGATGAGCCCCGGAAACTCAATTGGTTCAAACAGACAGAGAAGAATATGGAGGAAACAAACGTGCGTACAACATACATGGCTAAAGCAAGCGAAATGGACCGTAAATGGTTCGTAATCGACGCAACTGACATCCCATTGGGACGTTTATCAACACAAGTTGCAACTATTTTACGCGGTAAAAACAAACCAACTTTCACACCACACGTAGACACTGGTGATTATGTGATTGTTATCAATGCAGACAAAGTTACATTAACAGGTAAAAAAGCATCTGACAAAATTTATTCCCGTCATTCAGGTTATCCAGGTGGGCTAAAACAAATTTCAGCTGGTGAATTACGTGCTAAAAATTCAAGAAAATTAGTTGAATTGTCAGTTAAAGGCATGCTACCTAAAAACTCTTTAGGCGCTAAACAATTCACTAAGTTACACGTATACGGTGAAGCAGTTCACCCACACGAAGCTCAACAACCAGAAGTTTTAGACATCACTAACCTAATTTAAGGAGGGAAATTCATTGGCACAAGCACAATATATCGCAACTGGTCGTCGTAAGAATTCGACTGCACGCGTACGTTTATTACCAGGAACAGGTAAAATCATTTTCAACAAAAAAGACATGGAAGACTACATCCCATTCGCTTACTTATATGAAGTAATCAAACAACCTTTAAACCTTACAGGTACTTTAGGTAGCTATGATATCTTCGTTAACGTAAACGGCGGCGGATTCACTGGACAAGCTGGAGCAGCTCGTCACGGTATCTCTCGTGCATTGCTAGAAGTAGATCCTGACTTCCGCGCACCATTAAAAGCAGCTGGTCTGTTAACACGTGACCCACGTATGGTTGAACGTAAGAAACCAGGTTTGAAAAAAGCTCGTAAAGCTTCACAATTCTCAAAACGTTAATATTTATTGTATCAACGTTTTCAAAAAGTTTTTTGCTTCAAGTTGGTTCAAACGACCAATTTGACAAATCAATTAACAGCCTTAAAGCATCGGCATCTTGCTGATGCTTTTTTTATGGCATCAATTCAATAGAATTATAGTATGGAGCATTACATTATAAAAGGCGGTGTAAACAGTGAATCCAAAAGAAAAAATGTTAGAAATAATCAAGAATAAACAAGGCGGCGGAAGGTCCAAGCAAATCGACACGCCGAAAAATGATATCAAGAACATGCGAAAAGGTCCGAAAATTTATAATAAGTAAGCTGATTTGCAAGACTTTTAAGATACCAGTCGGTAGTTATCCACAACATTTTTTTGAATTTTGATTATAGAAAAAGTATTGCAAAAGCTGCTGTTTGGTTTCAATCGGTAGTCGAAACTGACAAACCCGGAATATTTGTATACCGTCTAATGATCTAGTGCTGAATTTGTTGTAAAATTAGACTTTGTTCGCACAAGCTAATAAATAGATGGATAATCTGTATTACAAAATATCTGATAATATGAATGAGATTTATTTTACGTGACATCTAAAATTAGTTAAGCTTCACAATTCTTAAAACATTAATAACTCGCATATTACAAATCAGGAAATCCCATTCGAAAGAGTGGGATCTTTTTTCAATCAAGAGGACTGCTTCATGGGTCAATGGTCGCGGATTTTCCAAATAGGTGGTTGTTATGGTGGTGAATTTTTAATGCGACAAAGTACGATATTTGCTTATTGAATGAAGTGAATGTGTACTGTGATTAAACTCAGTAGATAATCTGGTACATATTATATTAATAATTGCATCCTGAAATCAAACAAGGGCAAATATGTCCCACCACACCACACTTTGAATCAGTCGACTGGAATTTAGTTTTTAAAATAACAATTACAGAATTCTTGATAAAAATTCACCCTAAGAACGGCTGAAATCATATAAGATGGTGTATAATAAACGGTAATGAAGATGATAATGGAAGGAGTGTGCCCTTATGGTTTTAGAATTTAATTTAGAATCTCAGTTAGTGGATTCTTTTATTGATACTTATCAAGCATTGGAAAATAAAATAGTTGTCAAAGAACTGAACATCAGACACGGGAATATTGACGTAGTGGGCATTCAAAACGTTAATCTGCCTTTCTCAACTGAACAGATAAGAGTCCTTTCAAAACCTTCTAGTGCATTGGTTTTTTCTTATCTAAAAAATAGACAACTATTGACAAAAAAAAATATACAAAAGAACATCGGACTAAGTAACACTTCTTTAGAAGGCACATTAGCTGAATTATTGAAAGTTGGACTGATTGAAAAAATAAATGGGAAATTTTTAAGAAAAGAGAAATTTGAATTTCCTAAAACAGTCATTACTGGATATGAGGCAAAACTCACAAACTTTAATAAAGCTTTTTATCAAGCTAAGAATAATCGTCCATATGTCGATTACAGCTATTTAGTGTTTCCTGAGAGTATAGCAAATAGAATTCTGTTAAAAAATATAAGTCTGCTCATTGAAAATGATATTGGCTTAATCGCTGTTTCAAAAGACAAATCTCGACGACTGATAAAAGCTCAAAAAAATGAATCAATGAAAAATCATATTAGATTATTAAATCTGGCTAAATCGTTAACTTGTATTGACTCTTCAAAAAATCAAGTATTTGTGTAGGTGTGTACGATGGAAATTATTGATGTATTAACAGAACAAATATCACGAATTAAACCTAATGAAAAATACTCTGTGTCTCAGAACCAAAGACATGGACAGTCGGATACATATACTGTATCTGATTCAAATGGTAAACCCTTCTGTATCGCCAAATTCTTTGATTATTTAGAAAATGAGAATTTTAAGAGAGCTTTAGGAAAATCTTTTATTGAACTATACGAGTCTTTAGACGATTTACTGGATAATATTGATTCTCTGGAAGATGCTTCATGGAGTATAGAGGAAATTGTTGAGGCTATCAATCTTCAAACACGATGCTTTAGAAGATACATAGATGTGTGTACAAGAGAGGGATTAGAGTGCTTTCCAAAAGTCCTTTCTTTTCTTTCTGAAATAAAAATTGGGAATACTTTCTATGGGTTATTAGTAGAAGAATTCGTTGATGGAATAACATTAGATAAAATTCTAAGGCAGCATGGGGAAAAGGATATTCATGTAGTTATTGATTTTCTCGAACAACTAGGTCAAGTCATTTTGAAAATGAATAGCAATGGAATAGTTCACAGAGATATTTCACCGGATAACATCATGTTTTCAGGGGATAAGTATATCCTAATAGACCCAGGAATGGTTAAAGTTGAAGATGAGAATCCAACTGTTAAATCGACATATCTTCTTGGGAAAAAATTCTACGCTTCACCTGAGCAGTATTCTGGTTATGCAAAAAATGTAACATTTGCAAGTGACTTATACGCCGTTGGAATAATTGCATTAGAATATATTCTTGATAAAAACCCTCTTAAAGAAATAATTCAAAACGGAACCCACTATGGGAAATTACCGCATACAGAATTGCTTAATAGATACGAAAGAAATATTGAGGACTTATTTTATGAAAAACTTGATGAGAACGAAGCAAGTGCAATTTTGTTCGTAATTATTAAGAAGATGATTCAAGTTGATAATAGACTCAGATATGACACAATGGATTCTTTTATTTTGGATCTTCAAAGTCTTCGAGAAAGGATGGAAACCGAATGACAGAGTTACTAGTACAACATGGACCGGCAAAGGGTAATAAAATCACTGATAGCTTGGAAGCTGGAAATATATCTGGAGTTATATTTTCACAAAATGATGAAAATATAAACTCTGTTATTAAATACGTGGAGGCAAATGAATTTCTTAATCACGAGAATACCTTTATTGATCCTCAATTCTATTATTCAACTTTTGAAAAATCGATATTAAAAAAGCTTGGGGACATAGAACAATTTCCCTCTAATATTGCTAGGAGAGATTGGCGAAAAAAAAATTCGAAGCTTACAGATTTTTTAGATTATCATGTTGAGACATCCGAGAGTCTTTCAAATACATTCATTGCGCCAGGTTTTTACATCGATAATATTGATTGGCATTTTGACTATTCGATCGATATTTATAATCATTGTGTGGAAGAATATGCTGATAAGTTCAGTTTCGATAACTACGCAATATCTTTATTAATTAGTGCGTCATTTTTTAATAATACTGACAATGTTAATGAGATGATAGAGGAACTTGAAGAGGAATGTAATAGAAAAGATTTTATTTACCTGACCATTTGTCATGATGGTAAGGCCGACATTAACTATGAAGAGATGGATGCAAATTGTCTTGGAAATATATTATATTTTATTTATAAATTAAAAAAAATTGGATTTAAGTTTATTATGGGATATACTTTTATGAACTCAATTCTTTTTTCTATGGTAGGTTGTGATTACATAGCTTCTGGGTGGTTTAACACACTTAGAAAGTTTCAAAAAAATCGATTTGATTTATCAGGGACATTTGGGAGAAGAAAAAAAAGATATACTAGTATTCCGCTATTATCAAATATCATGTTTGATGACATTCACTCAATGATTGAGAGTGGTGCAATAACTGAAAAAGAAATTCTTAGCAATACACATTTTGATGAAAGTCATGATATTGATGAAGATAGTGTGTCTTTTGTTGATCTTGAACATCAATATTGGGAAAGTGTAAGCAAAATATTGGGTGATTTTTCAAGTATTGACAATATTCAGGAACGTTTGATCCTGATAAACCAATTGATCGAAGATGCTCTTGAAAAATATCAAAAGGTTATTCAAGTTTTAGACAAGAAAAATGAGAGAGAAGCAGTAACACGAATCAGAACTGCCTCTAAACATCTAGTTACTTGGTTATCAGCGATAGACAAATTTAAAAATCAATCAGTCATAATATAATATTTTTCTTTTTGTCTACATGAAGTGGCAATAGCAAAAAGGCCTTCAAATTTTGAAGGCCTTTTTTTAACGTTAAAAATATTTAATTTTAGCATGGTTTAATGTAAGTGCCCAATAATCATGTAGATTTCCAATAGGATTATTGGGCGATTACGTTTGCTAAAGTAACTTACTTTACAAAAGTTATCTTCTGTTTTATGATTGATTAATCAACAGTTGATAAGTCAATTGTTTGATCAGTCAGGAAAATCCGCATAATCGAGGTGAATGTTTATGGACTTGAGAGAAATCAGCAGGTTGCTTTATCAGATCAAACTCACAAATCAGGAAATCAATACGCTGTTCGAAAAAGAAACAGGCTTCAGTTTGACGCGGTATGAGATGCTGATGTTCCTGAAAGAAAAGGGGACTTGTTCCCAAAACCAGATCCAGACAGAGCTGAAGATAGACAGCGCGGCAATCACGCGTCATCTGAAAAGATTGGAACAAAAGGGCTATGTCATCCGGAAACGGAACGCGGAGAACAACAGAGAGGTCTTTGTTCAATTATCCGACAAGGCACTCCAAGATTTGGAGGCTTGCGGAAAAGAACATGATCAGGGGAAATCTTCCCTATCGCTTTCATTAAGCGATGAAGAAGCGGAACAATTATCCGATTTACTGAATAAACTATACTTGAAAAGATAACAAGAAAGAGGCTGCAAACATGACCAATAAATTTATCAACAACGATTTTTCGGATATCGCCTTCGGAAGAAAATCGATCCGTCTTTATGATGAAAATTTTAAAATCAGTCAGGAAGAAATGCTGGAAATGATCCAGGAAGCTACGACCACACCTTCATCCGTAAATATGCAACCTTGGCGTTTTGTGGTTGTTGAGAGCGAGGAAGCAAAAGCCAAATTAAAACCGCTGATCCGTTTCAACACAAGACAAAATGACACTTCGTCAGCGATGGTGCTGATATTCGGCGATATGCAATGCTATGAGCATGGGGAAGAAATCTACAACGCAGCCGTCGAACAAGGGAAAATGTCCGCAGAGGTCAGAGACCAACAATTGGCTGCGATCATTCCTTACTACAAGAACTTTTCAAAAGAGCAGATGAATGATGTTGTCAAGATCGATTCCAGTCTGGCAGCGATGCAGCTCATGCTGGTGGCCCGTGCCCATGGCTATGACACGAACCCTATTGGTGGCTTTGAGGCTGATCAATTGGCAGAAGCAGTTGATTTGGACAAAGAAAGATATGTTCCGGTCATGATCCTGTCAATCGGCAAGGCAATGGAAGAAGGATACGAATCCGTAAGATTTGCACCAGAAAAAATCACTGCATTCAAATAAGAATAAAGTTAACAGTGCATAAAAAAATCCTCGTTGGGCGCTGGAATAGAATTGGTTCGTCAACCACTATTCAACACTCAGGAGGATTCTTTGCATATATGAAGATAAAAATGGATGAAGAAGCCGCAAGCAATAAGAGAGTTTACAGCTTTTTCCTGCGGCTCATCACCGTAAAGAGAATCAGAGAGAGGGAGACCAGAAAAAGAATGGTCAATACGCCATTTCGGCCGCCTATGGCTACCCCATTCGTTACACTTGAGGATTGCTGCTGTGAATATCAGTTGCCACTACGGTTGTGGATACAGCACCTGGGAACTGCTGGAAGGTGTTCAAAATACTATTTCCGTCGGTGTGCTCATCTATAGTCAATTGGCTTAATGTGACAGTCAACAGATTGATGACCGAAATACCGATACCGACCATCGCAGATAGAGAATAGCCTTTCTCAATTGCTTGTTTCTCTGGGAAGAGAAGCTCCTAAAGTCACTGATTAGTCATGGTGATCATCAACTGTTCTAATCCAAGAATTTTAGCACGTTTGCCAACATCTGAAACTGTATTTCGGAAGCTTCAAACATTTGTACTGATTTTACGCTGAGAAAAATCATTGAAATACAGTTTCAGAATCTTACGATAATGAATCATAAAAAAACTACTGTTATAATGCCACATGTTCGTAGGAATGCAATTCATTATACAGAAGGTTTTTATCTATAGTTTTAATTAGTTGAATGGTTTTCACTCTCGCATTCAGGTGGTTTATTTCTTGCATTTCGGGGCTCGTTTTTTCGAACAGGTGGCTCTATTAATTTGCAATATTCAGGTGAATATCACAAAATGATGTGAAAAATATTTAAACTTGGCAATCTCTGATCATCCTTTCTTCCATTTTTACATCTAGCAATAATGCCTAATAATTACTTATTTTTTAAAAGTTTTGATTAAGCAGTAAAGTATTGATCAATTTCTTCTTCTGTGAACATCGGATATCTTAGCTTGACTATTTCTCTAGGAGAAATAGTCTGACTAGTTATTTCATATTTAATTTTACTGATCAAATTTGCTTGCAATCCAAAAATATATTGCGATAATTCTAAATCGTTTTCAAAATTAGTAGAACTTGTTTGTGGCAAGATAAACGTACATACAATTGCAGCGCAAAAGTACATAGCTCCGCAAGCAGCTTAGGGTAAAATAAAAAGCCATTGCGGGCGTCCTGAAATTCCTCTAAAGTTATAGTTCCGACACTGTAACTGGAGGTAAGAAAGGGAATGCTCGCAATGACCGATATTAATACTATCAGAAATCTACGAAACAATCACGATAAATCTATTCAACACATAGCTGACGAATTGGAAATCAACTGGCGCACCGCAAAAAAGTATGCAGATGAGGATCTTTTACCTGAGCCGAAGGTCCGAAAGAAAACGGGCATGATGTATGTGGAACACTGGGGAGGCATCGTTGCTCTCTGGCTTTCTGAAGATTCTAAGCTCCCGAAGAAGAAGCGTAGGACCGTTGACTTTATGACTAAAGAATTGAAGAACCAGGGGTTCCCCGGTTCGTATCGCACGGTTTGTGATTTCGTTAGGGACTGGAAAGCCACTCACTACGTTGAAGCCAATGAAGATCAGGGCTTTGAGCGTTTGGAACATCCTCCGGCGGAAGCGCAGCTGGATTTTGGCACCATGGAGGTCTGCCATGAAGGAGCCTTTAAGGATATCAAAGCACTCGTGATGTCTTTTCCTTATAGTAACGGCGGATTTGCGGTGGCATTACCAGCGGAGAATCAAGAGTGTCTACTTGAAGGAATGAAGGAGCTATTCCGACAAGTTGGCGGCGTCCCACGAAAAATTCGCATTGATAATATGTCTACGGCAGTAACGCAAGTAAAGTCGAAGACGGAACCAGCAGTGTTAACGGATGGTTTCCTGCAGTTCGCTACGCATTATGGGTTTGAGACACAGGTGTGCAACCCTAGAAGCGGAAATGAAAAAGGCAGCGTAGAAAATAAAGTCGGCTATGTTCGCTACAACTTCTTTCCGGCCACTCCAATCATGAAGGACTTCGCAAGCTTTAATGAGGCATTGGCGGTTCAATTAGCGAAAGACAGGGAACGCGTTCATTATGAGAAACATGTACTTATCAGTGAACTCTGGCTTGAGGAAAAAACGGATCTTTTGGCATTGCCCGATGTCGCATATCCAGTCTTCAAGGAAATCGAAGTAAAAGCCAATAAGTACAACGAAATCAAGCTGGATGGCGAGCGAATCCATGTTCCTCGCGCCCGGAACCATTCCATCATCTACGGGCTGCTTCGCTTTGACTCCTATCAACTGGTTAGCACGGATGGTGAAATTATCGCTGAAGGCCCCCGGCCCTACATGATGAAGAAACGAGCGATTGACTGGCAAGCAATACTACTCGATTGGCGGCGCAAATTGCGTGCGATGCATTACTCTCGTTACTGGAAATATCTACCCGAACGCATCAAGCTCTATCTCAGCCATACCGATTGGAAAGAACAGGCAAAGCGTGTAGATCAGCTTCTCGTTTTTCTCGTCACCAACGATATGTTAGGTATTGATCAGAACTTCTACGACCTTATCGGTTCTTCGAAAGAAGCGGATGCCTATGATGTGGATTGGAATGACTATGATGCATTTCTCAAGTCATCTAATGGGGAGGCGGCGAGTTGATGGAAACCGATCGTTTAGAAGAGGTCTGTAAGCAGTTGCGGCTCTCTCATATTCCTAGAGTCATTGGAACGGAGGGCTTTGAAACCAAAGAAGATTGGTTGCTATTCCTGTTGGAGAATGAATTGAAGTGCCGGGAAGAACTAAAGACGGCTCGGCTCTTCAAACAGGCCAAATTCCCTGTACGCCGGACTTTAGACAACTACGACTGGCATGATCATATCACGCTGCCAAATCCGACCACAAAGGAAGAGTTAATCAGCCTCTCCTTTATCCGCCAAAAAGAAAACGCCGTTTTCGTGGGTACCCCAGGAACTGGTAAGACGCATTTAGCTTGTGCTCTTGGCCAAATGGCCACGCATGCTGGTGTTGAAACACGCTTCTGGCGAGTCTCTGAATTGGTGGGAGAATTGGAACGCCAATGGAAGAACAACACGTTGGAGATCTTCAAGCACCGCTTTGACAAGGTGAAGTTGGTTATCCTAGATGAGATGGGCTATGTGCCGTTCACTAAGGAAGGTGCCGAGTTACTCTTCCAGCTGATCAGTGATTGGTATGAAACGAAAAGTATCATCATCACCAGTAATTTGGAGTTCAGCCAATGGAATAAGGTGTTTATCGATACACGTTTGACGGCGGCATTGGTGGACCGCTTGATTCATCACGCACACATTTTAAGCTTCACCGGAGAGAGCTTCCGGCTCAAAAACGCTCTATCAAGACCAAAATTATCAGAGAAAAATTTCAGGCGCAAATGTGTGTACTTTTTCTTTGCAATATTGTGTAGGAATGTCTTGCAAAACACAGAACTAAGATATTCTTTTATTTTATTGTTACTATGGTTTCTGATATGTTTGCCTTTATCAGAGTTATCAAACAATATAACTGGTGAATTTTTGTCTTCAATGTAGGGTTTGCAGCGTTCTTGAATAATTATCGTATCTAAATAGTGAGTCATTAATTGGATAGTTTCTAAATCACTAAAAGCAAATATAATATTCATATCATTTTCGTTAATGAACTTCCGGTTGCTTTCAAAGTCGGTAGAGTAAAAATAATCTAGCATAGACTTTAGAATGGGTATGAGATTATCAACTTTTAGTGTTCTGTTTTT
This sequence comes from uncultured Trichococcus sp., assembly GCF_963675415.1. NCBI lineage: Bacteria > Bacillati > Bacillota > Bacilli > Lactobacillales > Carnobacteriaceae > Trichococcus > uncultured Trichococcus sp. Next base: position 418,877 of record NZ_OY776220.1, on the reverse strand, counting down.
TTCGAATGTGATTTTTTGCAAGTCTTGATTCAATCGTATTTTAATACTTCTATTTGTCAGTATCAGGCCAACAATAGTAACAATAATTGAAGATAAACCCAATATGTTATTTAATAGCCAATTTAAGAAATTTTCCATTTTATCACCTCTACAATATCAGTATATCATTCATTGAAGACGAGTGTGGTTAAACTAGTAGTTATTTCTTTCTCACGAAATAACTATATTGATGTACAGTTATATATTGACTTTGAATCACTAATTCCATTAAAGTAGATTAGAAAGTATCTCAATTAGTTAGAGGGTGAGTAAAATAGATATTTTAATGAAGCAATTGAGCCAAAGTACTGCAGTTAAAAAAGCTGGATATCTTTTTAGTTCAATGGGAGATAGGTACTTTGAAATACAAGAAGATAAACTTTTGAATAAAGGATATATTGAAAAAATTTCTCCTGCATTAGAAGAAATTTCGTCACATTTCAAGAATAGAAACATTAAGAAACAAGATTTAATTGAGTATTTTGAGTGTAAAGATGGGTACTTATCATACTTGTTAAGCGAAACAGAAGTATCTGTGGAGTTAATTGTCCTTAAATTTATAACAAAGAACGTAAATCTCCTAGATATATTTACTGTTCCTCTTGAAAAAATCCCAGAAAATGCAAATCCTAAATATAAAATTGTTATGATGGGAGATGAAAGTTCTCCTAATCACCAAGGGATTTTTCATTATGATAAATTCTTTTATTATCACCCTTTGTTTAAAAGAAGAGTAGATGCTCACGAACCACCTATGTTAATTCAACAGATATTTTTAGAGAAAATACTAGGAAATGACATTTCGATAAGGTTAGATCAAACAATTAGCGTTGAAAAAGACTATTACAAACCTGAAATTAAATTATTCCATGAACTTCATAATGGAAAGGTGATTAATTTAGATAATATTCAAATTAGTTTTCCTTTTCGTTCTGGAGAATATGAGAATTTATGTGTTTATAATCCTAAAACAATGAAAAAAATACAATTTAAAATTTCTCGTAGAAAAGATTCAGAGTTTTGGGTTGAAGTTGAAGAACTATTTCCTATTCACGATACAGATCAATGGTATAATACAAAATATTTACACTCTATTTATAATCCTATTAAGAATGAGTTTAATCATATTGATGGTTCATTCAATTTTTATGATAAAGATAAGTATAATATCAGAGTAAATAAACAAATAAGTGCCCATGCAAATAGGCACGAAAAATTTTGGCTAGTTGAAGGGAAAACAAGTGTCTTAGATTGGGCAAAAATGATATTATATTTTTTCGAAGATGAAGATTTAATTTTTGATGCATTCACAGGAAAGCTAATTGAAGATGTATTCACATTGAAATGACAACAGTTGAACTTAACATGAACACTCAATAAAATTTATCGAACAATCTACTAAAGACTGTTAATATACTTTCTAAAGTTAAAACACTAATTTTTATCAATTCCTACGGATACCTAAAAGATATCCTAAAATATGAGATGTCTCAGATTATATTTTCAATACTGGATTTGCAGGTCAGGATTAAGACATCCTTGCTTTGCAAGATTAAATACTCCCGTAACCCGATTGTGGGAGACGAGCTACAAAGGCAACCATTTGATAGATAATCGTTGCGTATTAATCACTGATGGGGATTTCGGAATCGGCAGGGCGGTTACGATCGCCTGTGCCAAAGAAGGTGGCGATGTGATTGACATTTAATTCGATTTTCGTATTAATGATGCTAATCGATATATAATAAAAATTGCAGAAAGAGGAACGGAGGCATCTGATGATTGCTCCTGTTCCTCTTTTTTGGATTCTGCAGAATAAAAAAATTCCAAAATGGGTGTTGACATTCGGAATCGGGTCCATTATACTCTGTTTATGAAATCGATACCACAAATAAGAGAGGAGTGATTCGCATGGCGACGATCAAGGATGTTGCGAAAAAAGCAGGGCTGTCCGTTTCGACAGTATCCCGGTATCTGAACGACCATCCTTATATTTCGGATGAGAAGAAGAAACGCATCAAAGCTGCGATGGATGAATTGAACTATTCACCCAGCATGGTGGCGACGCAACTGCGCTCCAAAAAAGGCACCATGATTGGGATCTTGGTTTCGCGCATAACGAATCCATTCTTCTCCTATCTGGTGGATTCGATCGAAAAAAACAGCAAGCTTTTGGGCTACAATGTGTTGGTCATGCAGACCTACGACGACCCGGCGGCCGAGCTGAAGATGCTGGAGTTGCTGAAGCAGCAGGTGATCACGGGTTTGATCATGTGCTCAGTCGAAGGGAATCCCGATGTGATCGAAACGTACCAGCAGTATGGACCCATCGTTTTCTGCAACGAAAGGATCCCCGGTTCGACGATTCCGCAAGTCTATACGGATCAGGAACAGGCGACTTTTGAAGCCACAAACTATTTGATTGCAAAAGGCTACAAAAAAATCGCCTACTGCACGGGCGGCAGCCTGACTAAGGGTGGCCACGGGAATGCCCGGACTGCAGGATTTGAGAGAGCGCTATTGGAAAGCCGACTTCCGATGAAGAAGGGTTGGATCTTCAAGGAAGTCCATACGATCGCGGATGGCCATCAGATTGCAGAGAACATTTTGAGCCTGCCGGAAAACAACCGGCCGGATGCGATCTTCACAGGCAGCGATGAAGTGGCCAGCGGCATTCTGCAGAAGTTCCTGGAGGCAGGGAAGAAAGTTCCCGAAGATTTGGCGATCATGGGCTTCGACAATCAGCCGTTCACGGCGATGCTTGCGGTCAAGTTGACGACGATAGCGCAACCGGTCGATGCATTGGGAAGAGAAGCCACGAAGGTGTTGGTAGCGCAGATCGAAGAGACTGCTTATCAGATAGATACGACAGATTTGAAATTAGAATTGATCAAACGGGAATCCGCTTAGGCGGGTTCTCAAAAAACAGAAATGTGGTATCGATACCACAAACGGAGGAGTCAGCATGAAAAACGCAATCAGGGAAAGAAAGGACAGTGAGCACATGGAACATAAGCAATGGTGGAAAGAGGATGTCGTGTATCAGGTTTACCCGAAAAGTTTTTATGATAGCGATAATGACGGCAGCGGCGACATCAAAGGCATCACGCAGAAATTGCCTTACCTGGAGGAATTGGGGATCACGATGCTGTGGATCTGTCCGATCTTCACTTCGCCGATGGTAGACAATGGCTACGACATTTCCGATTACCAAGGGATCCAGCCCGATTTCGGTTCGATGGCCGATTTTGAGGAATTGCTGGATGAAGCCAAGAAGTGGAACATCAGCATCATCCTGGATCTGGTCGTGAACCATACTTCTGATGAACATGACTGGTTCAAGCAGGCTTTGCGCGATCCGGAAAGCAAGTACCGGGACTACTATATCTTCAAAGAAGGCAAGGACGGAAACCCGCCTAACAACTGGCGGTCCATTTTCGGCGGCAATGTCTGGGAGAAGGTGCCGGGCGAAGAAAAAAAATATTACTTCCATACATTCGACAAAAGACAACCGGACCTGAACTGGGAAAACCCAGCATTGCGTGAGGAAATCTACGCGATGATCAACTGGTGGCTGGAAAAAGGCATCGCCGGTTTCCGCATCGACTCCATCACCTTCATAAAAAAGGATCAGGATTACGGCGATGCGCCAGCCGATGGGGCCGATGGATTGGCCAGCGTGAAGCATAAGGGAAGGAACCGTCCGGGAATCGCCGATTTCTTGGCGGAACTGAACAAAAAAACATTCAACAATTATCCATGCGTTTCTGTTGGCGAAGCGCCCGGTGTGACATATGATGAGTTTGACCAATACATCGGAGAAGGCGGCTATTTCAACATGATCTTCGATTTCCACTATGCGGATATCGATGTGGAGAACGGCAGCGAATGGTTCCGCAAGGCCGATTGGAAGCCGAAGCAATTGAAGGAACTGATTTTCGAAAGCCAGAACGCCATCCAAAAAGCCGGGTGGGGAGCGAACTTCCTGGAAAACCACGACCAGCCGCGGTCCATTTCCAAATATATCAAGGAAGAAGCCTATCAGAACGAAATCGGCGCGAAAGCCTTGGGAACACTCTTCTTCTTTTTGCGGGGGACGCCATACATCTATCAAGGGCAGGAAATCGGCATGAAGAATTTCAAACGGGATACAATCGCTGACTTCAATGATGTGTCCAGCCTGGATAACTATCCGCGCGCGATGCTGGAAGGCTTCACCGCGGAAGAAGCGCTCGCCTTTGTGAATCAGCGCTCCCGCGACAACGGGCGGACGCCTTTCCAATGGGATGCCATGAAAAACGCCGGCTTCAATGAGGGAGCGGAACCTTGGCTCAAACTGGTAGGCGATCACGAAGAAGTGAATGCTGCGGACCAAGTGAACGATCCGGATTCCATCTTCAGCTTCTATAAAGAGATGATCCAGCTCAGAAACCATTCCATCCATAAGGCAACGCTGATCTATGGAGAGTTCAGTCCGTTGAAGACGCCTGATGAGGTGATCGGCTATGAACGCGTCGGGGATGAGGTCATCCAGATTTTTGTGAACATGAGCAATCAGGAAAACGCAATCGAGAAGGTTTCCGGATCAATCTTGTTGAACAACTACGAAACCATTGAACAATCCGGAACGCAATCGCTTTTGAAACCATACCAAGCCATCGTACTCAGAAAGGATGAAGAACATGTCTAAATTGCCGAATTACCAGGAGATTGCCAAAAAAATAGTAGCGATAGTGGGGGACGATAATATCGTCTCCGCTACCCACTGCGCGACGCGTTTGCGTCTGCAGGTGAAGGACCGCAAAGCAATCGATGACGATCAGGTGGAGGAAGTGGCAGAAGTCAAAGGCGTATTCTATAACGCCGGCCAATACCAGATCATCCTCGGATCCGGCATCGTCAACAAAGTATACGCCGAATTGCAAGCGCTGTATTCCTTCAATGAAGCTTCCAAAGACGAAATCGCAAAGGATGAATCATCGGCACTGCAGCGGGGAGTGCGAAACATCGCGGATATCTTTGTCCCGATCATCCCGATCCTTGGCGCAACCGGATTGTTTTTGGGACTGAAGGGCGTGCTGTTCAATGAGACCGTACTGGGCGCGATGGGGCTTACGCCTAATGCCATCCCGGCTTGGCTAAGCGCCAGTGTTACCGTGTTGACGGATACCGCTTTCGGTTTCCTGACCGCCTTCATTTGCTGGTCGGCGTTCAAAAAGGTCGGCGGTTTGCCGATTATCGGCTTCCTGATCGGATTGATGCTCGTTTCGCCGGCCTTGCCGAATGCCTATGCGGTAGCGGGCGGAACGGCTGAACCGATTATGGCTTTCGGAATCATTCCGTTGGTCGGTTACCAAGGTTCGATTTTGACAGCTTTGATCACCGGGATAATCGGCGCCAATCTGGAGAAGAAGCTGCGGAAGGTGATGCCGAACGCGATGGACCTCATCTTCACACCGTTTGTGGTCATCCTGGTTTCCGTGTTCATCGCGCTGTTTGTGCTCGGCCCCTTGGTGCACGGCTTCGAGGCGCAGGCTGTCAAACTGATCGAGATGTTCCTGCATTTGCCTTTGGGCATAGGCGGCCTGATCATCGGGTTCATCTATCCGATAGCGGTCATGACCGGGATGCACCACATGTTCATCATGATCGAAACATCGCTGATAGCGTCAACCGGATTCAACCCGCTGATCACGGTTTGCGCGATGTACGGTTTTGCGAACGCCGCCGTATGTCTGGCGATTGCTTTGCGGACAAACAGCGCCGCCGTAAAAACGGCCGGCATTTCCGCGACCGTCACCCAGATGTTGGGCATCAGCGAACCGGCGCTGTTCGGGGTCGTGATGCGCACCGGTATGAAGGCGATCGGTGTGATGTTGGCGAGTTCCGCTCTAGGAGGCATGGCCCTTTCGCTGTTGGGAATCCAGGCGAACAGTTATGGATTGGCAGTGTTGTTGTCTCCATTGATGTATATCTATGATCCGTATCAATTGACGATGTACGTGGTGATCGGCATCGCAACCTTCATTCTGGCATTTGTTTTGACGAACGTGCTGGTGATGGGTAATGAAACAATTGTGACGAAGGTCAAAATTCAGCATTAATTTTCAGGCCGACTATCCATGTTAATATGCGGATAGTTGGTCTTTTTGGCATCGTTTTCATCATTGGCAGAACAAGAACATGACAGATATCGTGAAAAACGTTCACAAATTGTTAATAATAAATCCGTTGTATGCGCAAAAAATGCGTGGTATATTTTGTGTGTAAATGTTACGTCGTTTCATTTGAAAACGTTTATCGTTTTTTAATCGCAACCGAGTATCGCATAGTGATATTGTTTCTATCCATTTTATCAACTGGTTCGGCGTCGATTTATCAATATAAGAAAAGGGGTCATGAAATGCAACACGCAAGCGCAAATAAAGTACAAAATGTAACCGATGACAAAAAAAATGTAAGGGAATTCGGATTACTGGATAAATTAGCCTATATGGCGGGGGACATCGCAAATGACTTGTTCTTCATTTTCTCAAGTTCTTTCTTGATGTTGTTCTACACGAAAGTATTGGGCATCAGCGGAGCAGTTGTAGGTACGTTATTCTTGTCAGCACGGGTTGTCGATGCTTTTACGGATATGGGTATGGGACGTCTGGTTGACACGATGAAGCCTACAAAAGATGGCCGCTTCCGTGTTTGGATCAAACGCGTAGCACCATTCGCTGTTGTCGCCGGGTTCCTGATGTTCCTGTCGGTCGTTCAAAATTGGTCCATGACTGCAAAAATTGTCTATATTTTCGTGACATACCTGTTCTGGGGCAGCTTCTGTTACACGGCGATCAACATCCCTTATGGATCGATGGCATCCGTCATCAGTGATAAACCGGAAGACCGTGCTTCACTTTCCGTGTTCCGCAGTATGGGAGCCAGCATCGCCAGCATCTTCATTTCTTTCTTTGTTCCATTGTTCGTCTACACGACTGATGCAAATGGTGCACAAGTAGTCATTCCGGAACGTTTCACGATCATTGCTGCAATCTTTGCAGTTCTGGCTTTTGCGCTGTATCAGTTCTGCTATCACTACTCGATCGAGCGCGTACAGATTCCGCAAAAACCGGATACAGAAAAAGAATCCTTCGGCAAAGAATTCGCAAAAATCGCAAAAGGTCTGTCTTCAAACCGTGCTTTAGGCGGCATCATCGCTGCTGCAATCTTCCTGTTGTTGTCCATGCTGTTGGTTAACACAATGAACGCATTTCTGTACGCCGATTATTTCAACAGTTCAAAAACATTGGCAATAGCAGGTGTTCTGGGAACTGTCGGAACACTGTTGATTGCGCCTTTCGCAAACAAAATCGCTTCTCGCTTCGGCAAAAAAGAATCAGCGACAGTATCGTTGTTCTTCTCGGCAATTGTGTACGCAGTCCTGTACTTCATCCATACAGACAATGTCATGCTGTTCTTGCCGATGGCGTTTATTGCAAGTCTGGGCATGAACTACTTCAACGTCGTCATTTGGGCGTTCATCACGGACATCATCGACTACCAAGAAGTCAAAACCGGAAGTGCGGATAGCGGTACAGTGTATGCTGTCTACTCTTTCTCAAGAAAACTTGGCCAAGCGTTGGCTGGCGGTTTGGGAGGTTTCGCTCTGGCTGCCATCGGGTATGCATCCGGTGCAGCAACGCAAAATGCAGCCGTCCTTGACAGCATCTACGATGTGGCGACAATCGTACCGGCCATCGGTTACACAGGTGTTGCGCTATGCCTATGGTTCATCTATCCACTGACAAAAGAAAAAGTTGCAGAAAACGTTGCTATTTTGGCTGAACGCCGTAAAGCAGCAAAATAATAATATGAAGTAAGCTCGTTAAAGAGGGACCGTCCTGATGATTAGGATGGTCCCTCTTGTTTTTTTAGTTCATTCAAACTGGACAAAAATGTCCAGATCATAAGGCGTATAAGCTGTTTCAACGGTTTTTGAAGCATCCGAATAGGTTTTGTAGCGTCCGCCAGTGACATAGACGAATGCGGTGAAATCATTTTTTCCGTAATAAGGGCTTATTTCGTTCCACTGTTCTGCAGGAAGTTTCCCCAGAGACAGACCTTCAATCATCAGGTTGCCGTCTTTGATGGCCACATTCAGCGTAGTGACTTGTTCGTATTCATAGATCCGCCGAGTTGTCCGAGCAATCGCTTCATCTTCAAGACCTCCGAACGGTTTGCAGAATGGGTCTTCCAGGATGATCTGCTGCGCAACTTTCTCGATAAGGCTGTTATCCGCGAACAGCGCACTGCTTCTCCAGCGTGTTTGAAACAGTATCCGGCTAACGCCGTCGTTTGCATCTTCTGAAGCGTCGGCAACAGGTCGAGCCTTTTCTTTAGGCCCTTTTTTGAAAAAATCGCGTATACCCATGATGCACCTCCGTTCATTTCGTTAATAGTTCCTTCCATTGTATCACAGCGCTCCCAAGTTCGGAATTGCGGAAAGCAATTTGAAAACAAACTGATCGGACATAAATAATCTTTTTTCTTAGGACTGTCAATCCGGCCTGTTGCGATAGAATCCAACGTATATCATCCGTCCATATTCGATTATTCTTAACTTTTTAGAACCAAGTGCTGTGCTATAATGGAACAATAGTGCTTGTTACTGAAGCATTTTTTCGGCTCTAGGAACAGGCAAACGAAGAACTAAGGGGATAAGCCGATTGGAAAAATTAAAAAGAAAAATAATGAATTTTATGCGCGGAAGATACGGCGCGGATCAGCTGTATAATGCGCTGGTCATTTCCGGCATGGTGCTGTACTTTTTGGGTGCAATGACAGACTTGGGTGTGTTGGTTATCGTGGCGCAACTGTTGATTTTTTGGGCCTTGTTCAGGGTCTATTCGAAAAAAATCTATAAGCGTGCTGAAGAAAACCGCAAATTCCTGAAGTGGTGGCAGCCGAACCAGAAAAAGCTGAAATTGCTGTTCAGAAGGTTCAAGGAAATCAAAGTGGCCCGTTTCCGCAAGTGCCCTAACTGTAAGACGACTCTGCGTTTGCCTGTCAAACGCGGTAAGAAGACAGTCAAATGTCCGACCTGCCATCAGAAATTCGAATCACGCATCATCTTGTAATCAAAAGGAGTGGGTGTCCTGATCGAGGATGCCCCTCTTTATTGCGTTTTACCTTTGCTGCGGCTGCGGTTTGTCCGATAAATGCGAAGAATCGGACAAGCAGCAAGCACTCGATAGGCTCGATGTCCGATAACCGCAAAGAATCGGACAAGCAGCAAGCACTCGATAGGCCCGATGTCCGATAAATGCGAAGAATCGGACAACCGAAAAGCACTCGATAGGCTCGATGTCTGATAACCGCAAAGAATCGGACAAGCGGCAAGCAATCAAACCTGCACGCTAGCATCCAAGCGTACTGGGCTATGCGAAAAAGCACATAATACTCAAAAAAGAAGCCCCCGCCAATTCAAAAAATTGAGCGGAAGCTTCTTTTTTTCTCTTTTTCCCTATGCTTCGTGGATGAGTACTTCTTCTTGGGTTCCCAGAAGGATTGTCTTTTCGGAAGGGCGCAGGCGGCCTTTGTTTTCGTCGCGTCCTTGCAGAACGATGCGCGGGTTCGCATCCTCGATGGTGCGGAAGGCTTCGCGCGCCAATTTTTGGGTGTCGTCATTCAGGTAGCGGTTGAAGAGGACGCAGAGTTTAACGTCCTGCAGTTCCATCATCATATCGTAGTCGCCGGTGCTGTCCCCGAAGAGCATCAGCGGCTGATTTTCGTTGTGTTTCGGCATCAGTTGCTCCGTGATGACGGCAGTTTTACCGGGGCCTTTGGTGATGTTTTTGCCCGGCTGCATGCACGGTTGGATCAGGCCGTTCTCATCCTTGTTGTAATACATGCCGATGACATGCTCGTTGTCCAACCCGTAACCGAAGTCCGGATGCGTTGCGGCAACCTGGACGACATCCGCCGGTGAAGCCGAAATGACATATACGACGATGCCGTTCGCCTTCAGCACATGGTAGAGCTCCTTCAATTCGGTAGGGAACGCTAAGCCTGTATCGTAATGGGAAACGATGATGCCGGCTTTGCTCGGCAGTTCAGCCGGGCTCGTCAAGGTTACGCGTTCGAATTTGCCGTACTGCAACCAATAAGAAATGGATTGGTAAGCGAGTTGGCGCAAATCTTCGCTGGTGCGTTGCGCGAAAAGGTAAGTCATCCAAGGATAGCCGGCTTTTCTTTTGAAGTCGCCGTTGATGACCGTATAGAACAGGCGGATTTTTGCGGCGAACTCTTCATAATAAGAAGAGTTTTTTGCTTCTTCGAGCGATAGGGTCCCGCCTTGCATGAAACCTTCATAATGATCATACAGCCAAGCGTAAGCCGTTTTGATGTCAGCTGCAATGTTGCCGATAGTAGCCAACGGATTGCTCGGATCGAGGCGCGTCTCCAGCGTCGCACCGACATTCTCGAGACCCTCCGTCAAAATCGCGTGGAACTGATCAGGCGTCAAACGGTAATCCAGATGCAACAACATGTAAAGCATCAAGGTATCTTCTATATCCATGATGGCGGAAGTATTGTCGAAATCAAATACAACGTAAGGAGGGTCAGCTGGGTCGAATGAACTGTTTTGGTTCCCGTAGGCAGCGATGACAGCATTCAGCGCTTGGTGCGTATGCGGTGCCCAGTTTTTGGAAGAAAGAATTTTATTATGTTTTTCTGGCAAAGTAAGTACCCCTTTATCATGGAATTTTCATACGGAATCATTTTATCAAAAAAAGTCGGGAAGATATACTGAAATGTGCCCGTTTCGGCTGATTCGAGAAATAACCGTGAAATGAAATGAGAATTGCTATTTAATTGTCCATCCGAAAATTTATTGTGAATGGCATTATTTTCTCAAAAGGCACAATTTATGCTTGGTTATATTTATGAAAGTGGCATTTGTTGAAGGGTTTCTCATAAAATAGGCTGTTTTTATCTACAAAGGGAAATATATTGGAATTCGATGTCATAATACCTGACATATCCGCGTAACGTTTTAATTGATTCTTAATCAAGCTTTCATTATAATTTTGCTTAACGTTATAAATATAAGAAGAGGTCCTTTCTTGATAAGGATCCAATCCATGCTCTTGAAATAATAGTAGTATGATGACGAGCATAAAAGGGGTTGAGGCAAAATTGATTAAGTTAGAGCACGTAAATAAGTATTTCGGCGCCAACCATGTGTTGAAGGATATCAACCTGGAAGTTGCCGAAGGGGAAAAAGTGGTCATTATCGGGCCTTCCGGTTCCGGTAAGAGTACAACGGTCCGTTGTATGAATTTCCTCGAAGAACCTACAGACGGGAAAGTTTTTATAGATGGCGAAGAAGTCACACCTAAAAATAAGTTGGATATTGTGCGCCATTCCTCTGCCATGGTTTTTCAACAATTTAATCTTTATCCACATATGACAGTGTTAGGGAACTTGACAATCGGCCCTATGAAGCTGCAAGGCAAAACCAAAAAAGAAGCGGAAGAAATGGCTTACGAATATTTGGATATCGTCGGCTTGCGCGAAAAGGCGAACGTCTATCCTTCAACGCTTTCAGGAGGTCAACAACAAAGGGTTGCGATTGCAAGAGCGCTTTGCTCACAACGGAAAATCATTCTTTTTGATGAACCTACTTCGGCATTGGATCCTGAGACGGTTCAGGAAGTATTGGATGTCATGATCAAACTTTCCAGCATGAACATCACAATGGTTGTCGTGACGCATGAAATGGGCTTTGCGAGACAGGTTGCCGATCGGGTCATCTTCATGGCTGACGGCATGATCATAGAGGAAGGCACTCCGGAGCACTTCTTCGATAATCCGACAAATGAGCGGACAAAAGCTTTCTTGGGTAAAATTTTAAGATAACCGAACTTTTCGGAATACAACATTATAGGAGGAATTGTGTATGAAAAAGAAAAATCTATGGGTTTCATTATGTTTATCAGCTGCATTGTTCTTGGGTGCGTGCGGCAGCGATGCTTCAGATACAGCAGATTCTGCAAACGGCACTGCAACGGATGCTTCCGGTCAAGTAACGGTTGAATCAATCAAAGAAGCTGGCGTATTGAAAGTCGGCGTCAAAGAAGATGTACCGAATTTCGGATTAAGAAACACTGAAACGAATGAAATTGAAGGTTTTGAAATCGACATCGCCAAAAAAATCGCTGAAGAAATCTTAGGTGATCCTGAAGCGATCGAACTGGTTCCGGTAACCGCAAAAACGCGTGGTCCATTATTGGATAACGGCGAAGTCGACATGGTCATCGCAACGTTCACAGTAACAGAAGAACGTAAAGAAACTTACAACTTCTCTGATGCTTACTATGTGGATGCAGTCGGCCTTTTGGTTAAGAAAGCTAAAGGCTACACTGGTTTGGCTGACATGGACGGCGCTACAATCGGGGTTGCCCAAAGCTCAACAACTGCTGATGCAATCAATGCTGAAGCTGAGCAATACGGCATTTCCTTGAGCTACTCAGAATACGCGACTTACCCAGAAATCAAAGCTGCTTTGGATTCCGGCCGTGTGGATGCATTCAGCGTGGACAGATCCATCTTGGCGGGCTACTTGGATGATTCAACTCAAATCCTGAAAGACCGCTTCGCTACACAAGATTACGGTGTTGCGATCAAGAAATCAAACACAGAATTGGCAACGTCTGTTAATGAACTAATCACTGCATGGGGAGAAGACGGCACCCTTGATGCATTGATTACTGAGTGGGGCTTGGGCGAATAATGAGAAGTACCAATCCATTCGCTCTCTGGCGTTGGGAAAGCCTTCTTGAAAACAGCAGCGACATTGGAGCCGGATTTATCCGGACACTCCAAGTCGCTGTGTTGGCGTTATTGCTGGCTTTGGTCATCGGGGTTGTCGTGGGAACCATGTCCACGGCAAAAGGCCGATTGCCTCGTGCTGTTGCCAGAATATACGTGGAAATGTTTCAGAATATCCCGTTGGTTATCCAAATCTTCTTCATGTACAATGGGCTTGCCATGGCAGGCTTGGTGCTGAGCGAATTTACGATCGGGGTAGTCGGTGTAGGGATGTATCACGGTGCCTACATCGCTGAAGTCGTTCGTGCAGGTATCCTCGCTGTTCCGAAAGGCCAAGAAGAGGCAGCTTACTCAGAGGGCTTCAACTATGTCCAAACAATGCGTTACATCATTTTGCCGCAGATGGTCAAAATCATTTTGCCGCCTTTGACCAATCAAGCCGTCAACTTGATCAAAAATACTTCCGTGTTGGCGATCATCGCCGGAGCGGACCTGATGTATGTAGCCGATTCTTATGCTTCATACAGTCTGAACTACGGACCTGCTTACGCAGTTGCCGGATTGCTTTACTTCCTGCTTTGCTTCCCGCTTGCAACATTTGCGCGGAAATACGAGCAAAAACTGAAAGACAATGATACGGTTGTCGTCAACGTTGGCGTGGATATTCCGGAGGTGATGGAATGATGGAATCGATCAGAACAGTTTTCACACCATCGAATGTGTCATTCATGATGGAAGGATTGAAACTGGCATTGCTGATTTCGGTCGGCGTCGTCATCCTTTCGATCATCTTCGGTACGGTATTGGGCCTGTTGCGTAATTATGAGAAAAAAGTATTCGGGAAGCTGGCCGGTGCCTACATCGAGCTCTTCCGGAACACACCGCTATTATTGTGGATGCTTTCCTGCTCTTTCTTGATACCGGGCAGCACGATCACATTGAAAGGGTCTTTCGCCCTGTTCCTGTACACTTCGGCTGTCGTAGCTGAAATCGTGCGCGGCGGATTGAATTCGATACCGAAAGGGCAATTTGAAGCGGCCCATTCCCAAGGATTTTCATTCATGCAGACTTTGTGGTATATCGTTTTGCCGCAAGCTTTCAAGAAAATCATCCCTTCATTGTTGTCGCAAGTGATCACCACCATCAAGGATACATCTTTCTTGGCGGGTCTGGGAATCATGGAATTCACAAGAAGCGGACAAGTCATCCTCGGAAAAGTGACGAAAACACAAGAAGTGTTCATGGTTTATGCCTTCCTGGCGTTGGTGTACTTCATCATCTGCTTCACGCTTTCGGCAATCGTCAGAAGCTGGCACAAACGCAATGCAGAACATGCTTAACAATATTAAAAGCCCCCGACTTACAGCGTATATATGCTGTAGGCGGGGGCTTTTTCTTGCTTGGATGAATGTTGCTTGCGTTGTCCGATAACCGGAAAGAATCGGACAACCGGGGAACGACTGCAGTGCGGGATGTCCGATAACTAGGAAGAATCGGACAACCAGGGAACGACTGCAGTGCGGGCTGTCCGATAACCAGGAAGAATCGGACAACCAGGAAACGACTGCAGTGCGGGATGTCCGATAACTAGGAAGAATCGGACAACCAGAAAACGACTGCAGTGCGGGATGTCTGGTAACCGGAAAGAATTGGACATCGATAGTCTTTATCTCTATTCACTTCAGCCGTAGTAGCGGCCGCGGTTTTTTCCTATTATTTGGTAGTCATTCCTGAGAATTCTATAGATGCGCTTTTGGTTTCCGCAACTACACCAGTCCATTATACAGCTGGATGTCAATTTATCTTTCGGGAACAATGTCCGAAAATCCTCGATACTGGATTGTATGGCCTTTTTGACGTTTACTTTCTTCCCACATTTGTTGCAAGAGTGGAAATAACCGCTATAGATCTTCGATAAAGTTCCACATTCTGGGCAAATGATGCCTTTGCTTAAATCAGAATAATTATATTGCGGGTTTTTTCTTGGGTAAATTGGGTCATGCTGGTTTGCAAGCATTTCGGCCAGTTTAATTTGTTCAGCATTAAGTTGAGCTGGAGCCTGTACGTTACGAAAATGCCCGAGAATCTGGCTAGGGAGAATAAAATTTGCGTCACTGGGTGCTCCCAACAAAGTGAATTCTGGATTGACAAAAATGACATATGCCTCCACCTTCAACGAATACCCTTTTTCCAACAGTAAAAGTTCCAGACGGACCTTCGTTTTCTCCAATTGCATCGTTGGGTTTTCCAAAAAAGTACCAGATGTTCTTGTGAATTTTTCTTTTCCCCAGTGATAGAGGCCCTCAAAATTTTTGATTTCATACAGCACGAGCACTTTGGTAGAAATCATCAAAGCATCTATTTGAAATGATGAATTTCTGACTTCCAACTGAAGATCATTCAGAAACAGGTGATCTATTTTAAATTGTTTTGTGTACTCATCAAACAAAGATTCTCCATCGAATCCTTTTTTAAGATTGAGAAAATAGTAGTAAGCATCTTTTGAAATTTTGGTTCGTGTGAGTAGTATTTCATATATGCGCAGGAGTTCAGGCTTAATCCGGTCTTTGTATGCCATAAAAATCACCTCAAATTAGTTTGTTGTTGCTATTGGTAATATACGCCGATAAAAACACTCAGATTGATTCAGAGTAAGAAATAATCCGGTATTTTTTGTCCGATAACCGGTAAGAATCGGACAACCAGCGAGTGACAGTAGAGCGGGATGTCCGATAACCAGGAAGAATCGGACAACCAGAGAGCGACAGTAGAGCGGGCTGTCCGATAAACCGGAAGAATCGGACAACCAGAGAACGACGGCAGTGCGGGCTGTCCGATAAACCGGAAGAATCGGACAACCGGCGAACGACGGCAGTGCGGGATGTCCGATAAACCGGAAGAATCGGACAATCAGCGAGTGACAGTAGAACGGGATGTCCGATAACCAGGAAGAATCGGACATCCGGTGAGCGAATGTAGAGCGGGCTGTCCGATAACCTGAAAGAATCGGACAACCGCAGCACACAAGCGTAGCGAGTAGTCCGGTAACCACAAAAATCCGACGACCGGAGCTAGAAATAGCTCAAGTTATCGGATTTTTCAATTATTATTCAGTTTTGTAATCTATCTGAAAGAACAGAGTACTCTTTGTTTTTTACCGTTGTCAAATGATGGACGCGTCGTAGATGGATTGGATCGATTCGGCCAGGCTGGTCCGGAATTCATCATCTGTCAGATCAACAGTCAGGCCTTCGGATAATGCCCGCGAGAAGCTCGCGATCAATCCGGGATTGTGGGTCAATTTTTCGTTGGCTTCTTTCCGCGAATAGCCGCCGGATAATGCCACGACCCGCAACACTTGCGGATGGGCAATCAGTTCCTTGTAGAAATCATCGACACTCGGAATCGAAAGCTTCAGCATCACGAACTGATCCGCACTCAGCCCATCCAGCGCCGACAACAATTCTTCTTTCAGGATCGCTTCCGATTCAGCTTTGTCCGTGCTGTGGATATCGACTTCCGGCTCGATGATCGGGATCAGACCGGCCGCAAGGATCTGTTTGCCGACTTCGAACTGCTGGGCGACGACTTTTTTGATGCCTTCAGGATTGGCTGATTTGATCACGGAACGCATCTTTGTCCCGAAGATGTGTCGTTCGTTCGCGCGTGCAAGCAGGGCAGCCAGATCGGGATTCGGTTTCATCAACTGGACGCCATCAGCTTCCGTATCGAGTCCTTTATCGACTTTCAGGAAGGGTACGATGCCTTTCTTTTCCCACAGGTAGTCGGCGGTATAGAGGCCCTCGACTTTGCGGTCCATCGTCTGCTCGAACAGGATGGCCCCCAATATGTGATCCGAACTGAATGCCGGCGAGGTGATGATGCGGGAGCGCATCTCATGGACAAGCGTGAACATCTCTTCTTCGCCGGTGTAGCTATCTTCCGGAATACCGTACAGCGCCAGTGCCTTGGGCGTGCTGCCGCCGCTTTGGTCCAACGCCGCAATGAAACCTTTGTGATTTTTCACGATATCGAATTGCGCTTTGTTCATGATACAAACCCCTTTGCTTTTCAGATTTCCGAAATCCGGATCCGGCTCTGTTTTTCTTGGGATAAGGATTTCTAAGGTCAGTATAGCACTAGTGCTAGGCATTTCTGAGTGAAATGCCCTGGACATCTTGGCACCATACCTCTTTTAAGAAAGCAGAAAGAATATTTTTTGTTGAAACCTTTTTGATTTAGGAGTAGAGTTGAATTGTTGAAAATTTTCAAGCAATCATTCATAAGGTTAGCGACAAAATCGAACGAGAGAAGGCGTGCAGATGATCATTTGGCTGACATCGGACAAAACAAACAAGGAATATACCGAATATAATGTCTATAAAAGGGGCATCCTGATGGGCGGGATTTCCCATCACAAGGACGATGATTTCTGGCAATGGTGGGTGGAAGGCGTCGGCAAGAAGAAAACCCGCAAAATGTACAAAGAAGCAACCGAGGACGCAGCCAAACGGGCTGTCGAGTACGAAATCTGATAGTGAAATAATGGCGCAAGGCAGGGATCATTCTTGGAATGAGACTTAGCCTGCGCTTTTTTGTACAACAAGCTGCGGGTGCTGTGGAAGTTTCGGATGTTGTCCGATAAGCGGGAAGAATCGGACAACCGGAGAACGAATGTAGTGCGTGTTGTCCGATAAGCGGGAAGAATCGGACAACCGGAGAGCGAATGTAGTGGGCGATGTCTGATAACCCGAAAGAATCGGACAACCGGAGAGCGAATGTAGTGGGCGATGTCCGATAACTGGGAAAAATCGGACAACCGGAGAGCGAATGTAGTGCGCGATGTCCGATAATCGGGAAGAATCGGACAACCACAAGTAAAAACAGCAAGGAGACGGTGAGCTATCCCACCGTCTCCTTGCTGTTTTCTACAAATCTACAAATCTACACACTGTACTGTTTGTTTTTCTCAACGAAGGCTTCGTTGTGCGAGGACACCATCGCGTGCTTTTCAGCGGTGGGGTTCAGGTATTGTTTGACGCTGTTCACTGCGTTCACGGCGTCCTGGAAGGTGCCGACCAGCAGATTGACTTTGCCCGTGTAGGCGATCGCGTCGCCTGCCGCGAAGATTCCGGGGAAGCCGATTGTGCTGTCGGGGCTGCCTTCGATGAAATGATTGTCATTGAACTGGAGGCCCATCGCATCCCCAAAAGCGATAGCCTGTTTGCTGGCGAAGCCGTGGTTGACGATGACCGCATCGGCAGCCACAGTCCGGTGCTCACCGCCGACCGAGAGGGAAATGGCCTCGATCTCGCCCTGGCGGTTGGAACGGAATGCGCTGATTTGCGTTTCCAGAAGGAGCGTTCCGCCGTTGTTGCGGAACGTCTCCACGCTGTGTTCATGCGCACGCAGTTCATTGCCGCGGCAAGCCAGCGTCACGCCGTTTGCGATCGTCAGCAATTCGTTCGCCTGTTCGATCGCGGTGTTTCCGCCTCCAGAAAGGAAAACCTGCTTGTTGCGGAACGCATCCAGGCTGCTCGGGATGTAATGCAGATTCGTCCTTTCGAACTGCTCTGAACCTTCCACCGCCAGCTTGTTCGGCGTGATGATGCCGCTGCCGTAAGCAAGGATCACCGCTTTCGAATAATGATGGTCGCCGTTGCTGGCGCGGATATCGAAAATGCCGGCGACTTTGCTGATCCGGCTGACTTCCGTATTCAGACAGACGGTCGGGTGGAACGTCAGCCCTTGCGTGATGCAATTGGAAAGGAACTGTTTGCCGGTGATTGGCGTCAGGCCGCCTACATCCCACAAAATTTTGTCAGGGTACAGGTTGACCTTGCCGCCGAGGACGGACTGGGATTCGATCAGCTTCGTCTTGAGATTGCGCAAACCGCTGTAGAAAGCACTGTACAGACCGGAAGGCCCGCCACCGATTATCGTTACGTCAAATACTTCGTTCAAAAGACCACCTCATTTTCTGTTGACTAATTGGTTGTTATGAATGATAATAGAATAAATTATAAATGAGAATGATTCTCATTATCAATTAAATAATTTTTATTCGAAAATGTCAAGAACGATCCGGCAATGGATCGCTTCTGCAAGGATAAAGAAAGGGGAATGAAGGCATGTGCAGCCTGAAAGTTGAGGAGGTGCAAATCAAATACGACAAGCAGATTATTGTGAAAAATATCTCAGTTACCATCGCACCGCAGAAAATCACGACGATCATCGGGCCGAACGGATGCGGCAAATCTACCTTGTTGAAGGCGATGTCGCGCATCCTGACTTGCTCAAGCGGCGACATCCTGCTGGACGGTGTCTCGATCTTTACGATGGATACGAAACAGTTGGCGAAGCGGATCGCCATCCTGCTGCAGCGTCAGGAAAATCTCTCCGGTATCACGGTTGAGGAGATCGTTTCGTACGGACGGTTCCCGCACCGGAAAGGCTTGCGGGGACTGGGCAGCGAAGACAAGGAAATCATCGACTGGGCCATCAAGAAGACGCAAATCGACGAGCTGCGTCACCGCTACATCGATGAACTGTCGGGAGGGCAGCGGCAACGGGTCTGGTTGGCGATGGCGTTGGCCCAGAAGACGGACATCATTTTTCTGGATGAACCTACGACCTATCTGGACATCAGTTACCAGCTGGAGATTTTGGAACTGCTGAAGAAACTCAATGAAGAGGAAGGCTATACGATCGTGATGGTGCTGCATGACATCAATCAGGCATCGCTCTATTCCGACCATATCGTGGCGCTTGCGGACGGCAAAGTCGTTTGCCAGGGTGCGGCGGAGGAAGTGGTCACCGAAGCGAATATCGCGTCCATCTTCAACATCCGCCCGACCATCCAGCCGGACGAAAAGACAAAAAAACCCGTCATCATTGGGTATGAATTGATAAACAGAGGAGAATGAACATGAGAAAACTGAACAAACTAACATTGACAATGCTGATGGGTGCCGGCTTGATTTTGGGAGCCTGCTCCGCTACGGACACATCCGATGAGACGAGCGAAAGCGCAGCAACCGAAACGGTAACATACACAACGGTCGACGGTGAAGAAATCGCGGTTCCCGCAAGCCCTGAACGGGTAGTGGTGCTGTCGTCCTACGCAGGGGACCTCATCAACTTCGACGTCAACATCGTCGGCGTGGATGCTTGGTCAGCAGGTAACCCGAATTTCAGTGAAGGTCTAAGCGGCGTCGCAGTCGTTTCGAATGCCGACGTCGAAAAAATCCTCGAATTGGAACCGGATTTGATCATCGGCTTGGACAACATCGAGAATGCCGATCAATTGTCGGAAATCGCGCCGACCGTCCTGTTCACATACGGTGAACTTTCCTACCTGGATCAGATCGTGGAAATCGGTAAAGTAATCAACAAGGAAGAGGAAGCCTTAGCTTGGGTGGAGGAATTCCAAGCGGAAGCACAAACGGTAGGTGAGGAAATCAAGGCAGCCATCGGCGAGGAAACGACAGTCACGGTTGCCGAGAACTTCGAGAAACAGATGTACATTTTCGGCGATAATTGGGCACGCGGTACGGAAATCCTTTATCAGGAAATGGGCCTGAATATGCCGGAAACGGTCAGGGAAAACGCCCTGGATGCAGGTTATTATGCCATTTCCGAAGAGGTGCTCGGCGATTACATCGGCGATTACCTGATCCTGAGCTTGGCCGCTACCGATCCGGAATCAAGCTTTTTGGATGCCGAGTGGTTCCAGAACATCCCGGCCGTGCAGAACAACCAAGTGTTTGTGGCGGATGCCGAAACATTCTATTTCAATGATTCGCTATCTTTGGATTACCAACTGGACTTCTTTGAGGAATCCTTTTTAGCGGAATAAGAGGGGACGATTGCAGTGACTAAACGGAAACCAAATGCCTTCGGAATCTATCTGGCTGTGACGGTCACCCTGTTGATCGCGGCAGCGGTCCTGGCGCTTTACACAGGGGCGGCGGACACAGATTGGTCGGACCTGATTGAGGCGCTCATCGGTGAAGACGGCGGCGATTATTATCTTGTCCTGCGGGGCATCCGTTTTCCGCGCATTCTGGGTGCCTTCTTCGTGGGCAGTTCTTTGGCTGTTGCCGGGGCGATCATGCAGGCGCTGACGCGGAATCCGTTGGCCGATCCCGGACTTTTAGGGCTGACTTCCGGAGCGAACATCGCGGTGGCCTTGGTCTATGCCTTGGCTCCGCAGAGTTCCTACCTGCTCGTTTCAGTTGCCTGTTTCGTGGGTGCGGGCTTGGCGATGCTTTTTGTCTACGGTCTCAGCAATGCGACGAGAAGCGGACAGTCGCCCTTGAACCTGATCCTGATCGGGGCAGCCGTCTCGTTTTTTTTCCAGGCCATCGCGGACGGGATCGCAATCTGGTTCCGCATCTCCAAGGACGTTTCGATGTGGACTTCCGGCGGCCTGATGGGTGTCGATTGGAATATTCTGAGCATCACCCCGGTCATCGGACTGGCGCTGCTGTTGAGCTTAGCGTTCAGCGGCCAGTTGACATTGCTGAGTTTGGGCGAGGAAACAGCGATCAGCATGGGACAACGGACCAAAATGATCCGGACCGTGCTGATCCTGCTGATCACCTTGCTCGCGGGCAGCGCGGTCGCTATCGCCGGCAATCTGGCCCTGATCGGCCTGATGATCCCGCATGTCGTGCGCAAGATGGTCGGGCAGGATTACCGCAAAATTATTCCGTTGTGCATCACGGTCGGGGGGACTTTCATGATCCTGGCTGATTACATCGGCCGCACGGTTGTCAGTCCTTTCGAAATCCCTGTAGTGGCGATCGTTTCCGTGATCGGTGTGCCTTTTTACGTGACGATCGCCAGAAAAGGGGGGATCCGAGCTGTTCAATGAATGGAATCCGGCTTACCGGAAAAAATTAGGGCTCTGCGTCCTTTTGTTCGTGGCGGCTTTCATCGCCGCCTTATCCATGGGTTATTCTTCGCTTCCGTTTGACCGCATCCTGCAGGTGCTGTCAGGGAACGGGGCTTTTAAAGAAAACTACGTCTTCTACCAGATCCGCTTGCCCCGGGCTTTGGTGTTGGCGATGGCCGGCGCTTGCCTGGCAGGGGCCGGCATCATCCTGCAGACCTTGAGCAACAACGACCTGGCCGATTCGGGTCTCCTGGGCATCAATTCCGGTGCCGGACTCGGCGTGACGATCTTCTATCTGTTCGCGGGCGAAGGCATACTGCAGTTTTCTGCGGTCCTGCCGCTTGTCGCTTTCATCAGCGCGTTGGTGGCTGCCTCCGCGGTTTACCTACTCAGTTACAGCCGCAGCCACAAGCAGCATGCGATGCAGCTGGTGGTCATCGGAGCGGGGATATCCTCCGCCTTTTCGGGGCTGATCATCCTGCTGATGTCCTCCTCCGACCGGACCGACGTCAGCTTCATCACCGCTTGGATGTCTGGAACCATCTGGGGATCGACTTGGCCGTTCGTGTTCACGATCCTGCCCGGTTGGCTGTTGGCGATGGGGATCCTCTTCCTTAAAGCCCCGACGCTGAATATTTTAGCGTTGGGGGAGGAGACCGCTACGGCATTGGGTTTGAAGCTCCGGAACGAAAAACTGATTCTGCTGCTTGGCGCGGTCGCCATCGCTTCAGCGGCGATCTCGTTGACGGGCAACATCGGCTTCATCGGTCTGATGTCCCCGCACATCGCCAAAAAACTGGTCGGCAAACGGCATGAACGCTACAGTTGGATCGCGCTGCTGATCGGCAGCATCATCCTCTTGATCGCCGATGCGATCGGCCGCACGGTGATGGATACCGTTTTTCCGACCGGTATCGTCGTATCCCTTATCGGGGCGCCTTATTTCCTGTATTTGCTGTTGGGGAGGATGCGCTGAGTCTCGTTGCGTTCCGGGATCGATTGCTCTTCTCCGGCGAAGCCGGTGTGGCCGGAGCAGCCGGCCCGAAACAATTAGTCTGCTCCTGCCAAGCGGTTGCCGTCGGAGGAAATGGCCCAAATCTGCCGTCACTTCCGGCGAAGGATCTCCTGACCGGGGCTGACGGAAAACATAACAAATCCTTATTACCGAAAACCTCAAAAAACGCGCCATCAGCCGAAAAAGGGCTTGATTCCGCGTTTTTTTGTGGTCATAATGCAGTCTTGTTGAAAAAATTTACCGCTGAAAAAAGAGCCAATCCGATCGTCATTCCCGCCGTCAGCAGCGAATTCCGAAGGTCCTCCAGCAACAGCGTCCCCCGCAGCATGTCCATGTTGCGCGAAACCAGCATCAGCGGATTCCAGTCGGCCGCTTCCGGGAACAGGTTCCACAAAAACAGCACCATCAGGAAGGCACCCGTGAACAACAGTGGTCCGTAGGCATTTTTGAACAAGACAGCCCCGAGCAGCAAGACGGCAATCAGTAGGATGCCGAACAGGTAGAGGCTGACGACGGACAAGGCCAGGTTTTCCGTCGTGCCGTCCGGGAAGTAATACAGCGTGTATCCCAAAGTGATGAAAAAGCAGAGCCAATAGCTGGCGGTCCAGAGCAGCAGAGCGCCTGTGAATTTTGAAAACAGGATGGTCCGGCGCGGCAAGCCTTTCGTGACCATATTGATGAGCGTGCCTTTTTCGTATTCCTTCGCCATCATGCCGCTCAGGAGGATGACGATGATGAACAGGCCGGTCTGGGTGCCGTTCTTGAAGAATTGGATCCAAGAATCGAGGTTCGTCGGTTCCGCAATTAGGATCGTGATCCCTTCCGGCATGAAATTACCCAACAGATCAGGCAAAAATTTGGCCGTCAACGGATTCATGATGCCCAACAACGCAAACAAGGCGATTGCCAGAAACAGCTTGAAGTTGCGCGTGTATTCGGTCAGTTCCTTTTTTGTGAAGGCAAGATACGCTTTCATCGGACCACCTCCAGGAAAATATCCTCCAATTTGGGTTCGGCCGTTTCCAACCGGAGCGGAACCAACCCGGTTTCGCCCAGGATCCGGATGATCAGCGCCATGGCCTGTTCCGGGTCCTCGGCTTGGATGGTGACGGAAGGATCTTTGGCATGCAAAACTGTATTCATTTCGCTTATCCGCGGATCTGCCCGGAATACAGCGGTATCCGCCGGCGTCCGGAAAGTGACCGTACAGGAATGTCTGGAGTGCGTGGCTTTCAGTTCGGATACCGAGCCGGTCAGGACGATTTTTCCTCCATCCAGGATGCCCACCCGATCGCAGATGGCTTCCACATCGGTCAGCACATGCGTTGAAAAGAGCACGGTTGTCCGTTCCTTCACTTTCAGAAGGATATCCAGGATTTCCCTGCGGCCGATCGGATCCAGTGCGGAAGTGGGTTCGTCGCAGATCAAGAGTCGCGGTTCGTTCAGCAAGGCCTGGGCGATCCCCAGCCGCTGCTTCATGCCGCGGGAGAACGTGCCGATGCGTTTTTTGACATCAGCCAGCCCGACCAGATCCAGCAGTTCTTCGGATTTGGTTTGGATAAGCGCGCCCGGCATGCCGGTGATGTCGCCGCAAAGCCGCAGATATTCCTTTGCGGTCATAAAACCGTAGAATTCGGGGACATCCGGCAGATAGCCGATGAAGCGGTTCGTCCGGGTGTCGCCGTAACGCACTTTTTCGCCGCAAACAGAAATTTCGCCGGCATCCGCCTGCAGCAAGCCCAAAACGATCTTCATGGTCGTCGTCTTTCCGGAGCCGTTTTTGCCGATGAAACCGTAGATCGAGCCTTCGGGGACGGAGAAGGACAGGTCATTGAGGACGCGCTGGTTCCCGAAGGATTTCCCCAAGCCGGCGATCGTGAGGATGTCCATCACTCATCGCCCCTTCCGATCAGGAAATACAGGACCGGACCGACGATGTTCAGGAAGATGATGATGAAGATCCAAAGATTTTTGCTGCCTATTTTTACTTGGGGATGCTTGTTCAGGTGGAGCAGGGCCGTGATCAACAAAATGATCTGGATCACGACCAAAGGGATCAGGATGGGTAAGTATGGCTGCAAATCAGCTATCATAAAAGCTCGCCTTCTTTCTTTTTAACGTCTATTTTCTCATATCTCCATTTTACGTGTCCGATTGGTTTTCCACAACCTTAAACCTCCTGTTCGTTATATAACAAGTATAACACGGGTGGCGGGATTTGCAAGCCGGAAGAGTGGCAAGACCCATCACGCAAGGAGGCCTTTTAAAGGTTCACGGCTGTATGGGACTGGCGCTGTCCTGTGCTATAATGAAGCAAAGATACCAGAACAGCCAGCGCTGTCAGAGGAAGGACAGAAGGATGAATCCATTTTTTAAATTGGTGCTTAAGTTGATGTCATCACCAAAAATCAACATGCAGGAAGACTACGCCCGTGTCCGAAAAGTGCAGCAGATACTGGCTCCCAAGCCGAAAAAGGGCTATATCATCATGGACCACAAAATCTATTCGGAGGACCGTTCCCATGATATTCCTGTGCGGGTATTCTATCCGAAAGAGCGTCTGTATAAAGAACCGTTGCTGTTTTTTCATGGCGGCGGGTGGGTCATCGGCGACATCGAGACGTATACGAATGCCTGCATCAATATGGCGGATCTGACCGGCAGGACCGTCTATTCCGTCGACTATCGCTTGGCACCGGAGCATCCGTATCCGGCCGGCCTCTATGATTGTTATCGGGTGGCGGAGGTATTGCTGAAGCACTTGGAAATGAGCGGTCTGTCGGATGAAACGGATCTGATTCTGATCGGCGATTCCGCGGGCGGAAACTTGGCGGCAGCCGTGTCATTGCTGCTTAGAGACAGAGGCCAAGCGACTCCGATGAAACAGATTTTGCTTTATCCTGTCACCTACTGGGATCATTCGGAAGCATCCCCTTTCGAATCGATCCGCACGAATGGGCATGATTACGGACTGACCGCAAAAAAAATGGAAGAATACATGGCGTTGTACCAACCCGATCCCGAGTTGCGCAAGAATGGATATGTCGCGCCTTTGATGTCGGGAGATTTGTCGAATCAACCGGAAACGTTGGTGATCACGGCCGAATTCGATCCGTTGCGGGATGAAGGTGAAGCCTACGCAGAAGCGTTGCGGAAAGCCGGCAACAAGGTGCAGGTCCATCGCGTGAATGGCATCGTCCATGGCTTCATCACTTATCCGAAGACAGCTGAATCGGTTGTGGAAGCCTACGAAGTCATCAATGCGTTTCTGAATGCGTAAGCCAAGAGGGCTATTCTATAGAACAAGAGGAAAGGGGGAGCAGCAGTGAACCGAAAAAAGTGGGTGCGTTTGGACAATGCTTCCAATATATTTTTGGCGGCCATGACGAGCAGCGATACGAAAGTCTTCCGCATGAGCGCGGAATTGACCGACAGTGTGGACCCGTTGTTGTTGCAGCGGGCGCTTGATGAAGTATATGAGAATTACGTGCTTTACCACAGTGTGCTGCGGCGCGGTTTTTTCTGGTATTATCTGGAAGAAAGCGACCTGAAGCCGAAAGTGACGGCTGACGTGTTGCCGCCATGCGCGCAGATCTATCATTTTGACCGGAGGGAACTGTTATTCCGCATCTTCTATAACCAAAATCGGGTTCATTTGGAACTGTTCCATGCTCTATCGGACGGAACCGGTGCGCTCTGGTTTTTTGAGGATCTGCTGAAGGCATACATCATGCTGCGTCATCCCGAAGCTTTTGAAGGCCTGGGTGCCGCCGCGCATGACCGCTTGAACCATCAACTGGAGGACAGTTTTGCGCACTATTTCCGCAAGGACAAGAAACAGAACTTTGCGGATGCGGCGCAATCCGCCATCCGCTCGGTCGCGAAAGTCAGTCAATTGGCCGGAAAGAGCCCTGCGCAAAAGAGTACCTCGCCTGAGG
Source organism: uncultured Trichococcus sp. (assembly GCF_963675415.1). Classification (NCBI taxonomy): domain Bacteria; kingdom Bacillati; phylum Bacillota; class Bacilli; order Lactobacillales; family Carnobacteriaceae; genus Trichococcus; species uncultured Trichococcus sp. The sequence goes on along the minus strand of NZ_OY776220.1, from coordinate 392,167 downwards.
AAGCCCAGCAAAAAAAGAAAGTCAAAGTGCACCAGTTCCGCGGCAAAAAGACGCCTGACAACCGGCCGCATGTCATCGAATTGGAGATGCCGGTCAAGGACGTGCTTGCGCTGGCCCGGGAACAACAGACGTCTTTGACCTTGTATCTGACCGCCGTGTACATGCTGGCCGTGCGCAGAGCCAGTCCCGATTTTAAACCCGGGTCGGCTATGGCCGTTTCCGTGCCGGTCAACTTACGGCAGTTCTTTCCGTCCAATTCTGCCAGGAATTTTTTCAGCACGACCCGCCTGATCTACACCACAAATGAAAATGAAGAAACGGATGACATTGCTGCAATCGGTCGCACGCTGAAAACGCAGTTCCAGCAACAGATTACGCCGGAAAGTCTGGAGGAAAAGCTGAGGACGTTGATTGCCTTCGAGTACAGCCCCTTCACGCGGATGGTCTTCCGACCGATCAAAGACCTTGTTCTGAAGCTGGTCAATTACGTCAGCAACCGGAATTTGACGATCGCGATCTCTAATCTGGGCAAGGTTACCTTTCCTGATCCGATCGACGGCTACATCGAGAAAATGTATTTCCATACTTCGGCGGTCCGCCCGCAATTTTGCGCCATCAGTCACGGGGACCAGCTGACTGTCAGTTTCACTTCGCCCTTTGTCGAATCCACGATCGAGGAGCAGTTTGTCCGGCTTCTGACCGATGCCGGAGTAGCCGTCACCGTCGCGGCGAACAAGGTCACCAGTGAAGATTTGGAGGTGGAAGGTTGATGAGACACTGTCCGCACTGCAATGCAACCATCAAGGGAGAGTGGGAACAATGTCCCTTGTGCCAAACGACCTTGGATGAAGCCACCGATCCGCTGTTGCCGGATCCCTATCCGAAGATTCCGCTGCGCTTCAACAAGGAGGTTGTCTGGAAATATTTGACCTTGATTTCCTTTGTCCTGATCATCGCTTTTCTGCTGATTGAATTGATTTGGATCGGAAGGATGGAAAATCTTCAGTTCGCCCTGTTCGGGATTTTGAGCATGTGGCTTTCCGTTTTGATCCTGATCCGGAAACGGCGGAACATCGCAAAGGGCATCGTTTATCTGATCGTCTCCTTGTCGCTCCTGTGCATTTATTTGGATTATCTGTCCGGATGGAGCGGTTGGTCGACTACCTATGCGGTGCCGATCATCTGCAGCTTTGCGATCGTATCCTTATATATCGCAGTGCGCCTCGTCAACTTGGGTGTCAAGGACTATGTGCTGTACCTGTTGACAGCTGCCTTGCTGGGGCTTTTGCCGGCGCTGTTCCTGACCTTGGACTGGGTCACGACGTCATTGCCCTCAAGCCTGTCGGTCATGATGAGCGCAGTCACTCTCGTCATTATTCTGCTCTATCACGGCGGAGAAATATGGCGCGAGTTGGAGAAACGGATGCATGTTTGAAGCGTGATGCCGCTAAATTTGCCAAGATAGATCTGCATGGGACCAAACAAAAAAGCTTTGAGAAATTGAATTCTCAAAGCTTTTTTTTATTTTCATATTCGGAAACGCAAGGAGCAAAGCCCTAAGCTGTTTTTTTCTTGAAGACAAAGAGAAGGAGTAGGCTTCCTGTAACCAGCATGGAAACAAGAAGGAGTGTATTCCCCTCTATACCAGTCTGAGCCACTTGGTCTGCCTCTAAATCAGTTTCTTGCAACTCGAAGTTGGCAGGAACCAAAATAGTGTCGATGACATGGATAACACCATTGGTTGCCTCAATATCCGTAGTTGTGATGTTTGATTTGTTGACCATAGGTGCGTCTGAGAGATCAAAAGTAAGCTCTTCACCGTTTAAGGTTTCAGCTTTCATTCCATCTGTTAAATCAGCGGCCATGACTTTTCCGGAAACGACATGGTAAGTAAGAACTTTTCCCAAGTCCGGCTGTGCAAGGAGCTCTTCGGCAGTGATGCCCAATTCACCAAGTAACTTCTCGAATGCGGCGTTAGTAGGTGCGAACACTGTAAATGGGCCGTCCCCTTGGAGATCATCGACAAGTTCTGCCTTTTGGAGTGCCGAAACAAGGATACTGAAATCTTCATTCCCGAGTGCAATACCTACAATGTCGTCGGTAGGTTCAGCGGTAGCAGCAGAAGCCATAGGAGCGATACTGAACGAGAGAAACAGCAATGTAGCAAGTGAAAGTAAGCGGCTGATAATTTTTTTCATTTTACCCTACTCCTTTCAATAGTTGCAAATCTTTTGTAATCTCTACTACAGGGCTTATAATAGCATTGTGATGTAAGCGTTGTCAATTTTACGGATTTGTATAAAAAAAGAGGGGAGGAAGAAATCGTGCGAAAAAATATATGGGTGCTGCTCCTCTCCAGGTTACTCTTTTTGCAGATTATCCACTATGGGGTTCAAGAAATAGAACTGAGAAAGGACGTGACGATGCCCGAGAAGGGTGATCAGTCTGCCTTTCCTCTCCCAAAGGCTTCTTCCACGGACTTCCGTTCGGCAACGACTTCTTCAGAGGAGGCAGCTGTTCCTTTGGAAGAACTGACTTTTACGATTAATCCATCAGCGGAATATTATCAAATTAATCCGGATTATGTGGGCTGGCTTTCTGTAAATGGAACCGTTATTGATTACCCGGTCGTCCGGGGACAGGATAATGAAACGTATCTTTCTCAGAATTTCTATCGGGAACCGGATATTTTCGGAGCCATCTTCATGGATTATCGGAATATCGGAATGGGAATAGATAGACATACTATCATTTATGGACACTATACCCGGTATGGCCAAATGTTCGGTGAATTGGATAAATTCCTGAACGAAGATTTTTTGAAGGGAAATTTGGATTTTACATTCAGCGATGCCTATGGGGAAAAACGCTACAGGATTTTTTCCGTCCATGTGGCGCCAGCTGATACAAGTTTTTTGGATATTGATTTTGAGGGAAACGAGTACACTGATTTTCTGTCCATGCTCAAGGACCTTTCCGTTTTTCCGTCAGAAGTCCTGGTGACAGAGGATGATCACATTCTCACGCTGATGACATGCAACGATTCCGCAGAAAACGGCAGGCTCTTTATTCATGCTGTTGAATTAACAGAAGAGCAATAGCTGAGGTTCGGTGTATTGTGAAAATCAGCAAAAGCTCAAACATCCGGCAACAGATTGCCGAGGTATTTGAGCTTTTTGGTTTGACCAGATTTTTCATTCCATCGCGTAGTATTCGTCCCAATAGCCGTACACGTAAGTATTTTAGATGCGCCACTGCTGGAAGTGGATGGGTATTACAAAACTATACGCAAGTCCGCCTAAGGATTGCCCTTGACGCGCAAATGCGATACGCTAAAGGCATCAATCATTTTGACGAAACGCGAGGGACAAATAATGACAAACAAAATAGCGCTCATCACAGGTGCCAGTGCGGGCATCGGAAAAGAGTTCGCCAAAAAGCTGAGCCAGCAAGGGTACAATCTGATCCTGGTTGCGAGGCGGGAGGACCGGCTTGTGGAGATCAGCAAACAGTTGCCGACCAAAAGTGAGATCATCACAGCGGACTTGGCGAAGGTGGAGGAATGCTACCGTCTGTACGAAAAGACGAAGGACAAAAACATTTCCATGCTGATCAACTGTGCCGGTTTCGGCGATTTCGGCGCATTCACGACGACCAGTCTGGATAAGGAGCTGGAGATGATCGACGTCAACATCAAGGCGGTCCATATCCTGACCAAAAAATTTCTGCCGGATATGATCGCAAGGAACGAAGGCTACATCCTGAATGTGGCTTCGGTTGCCGGACTGATGCCGGCGGGGCCCTACATGGCGACCTATTATGCGACCAAGGCCTACGTCACGAGCTTCACTTCCGCGATAGCCGAGGAGCTGGAAGAAAAGAAGAGCAATGTTTATGTCGGTTCGTTATGTCCGGGACCGGTCGACACGGAGTTCAACCAAGTGGCGGATGTGAAGTTCAATCTGAAAGGCATCACTTCTGAATATTGCGTCAAATACGCTTTGGACAAAATGTACAAACGCAAAAAAATCATCGTTCCGACGATGTTGCTGAAGGGTGCGCTCTTCTCGTCGAAGCTGGCGCCGCGCAACTTGGTCGTGCGCCTGACCAGCAGGCAGCAAAAGAAAAAGCAAGGCTAATGAATGCGGGGGAAGCTACAGAAGCAAGCGAAGCTGGATTCGGAGGAACTGATCCGCATCCGGTGCTCTTCTCCGGTGAGGATAGATGCGGCCGGAGGAGACGCTTAAATAAACTCCTTTCTCCGGTGAAGCGATTTTCACCGGAGGAGGCAACCTGAAACCAAGTTCTCCTCCGGCGAAGCTTCTCTTGGCCGGAGAACGCGAGCGAAAAGGGGAAGCCGAATTTCCGCCACACCCCTGTAAGCAGAAAAAACGCACGAGCTGTCATCCTACTGAAGACAGCTCGTTGCGTTTTTTATCGTGCTCCATCCGGAAGCTGACAGGCTACACTCTCCCGTTTGGTGCAAACTCATTTTCTTGGTAAAATAGATACAAACGGGTGGTGGAACCAAAACAGCATAAAAAGTCGCTGCCTTAGCCCGGATGGAAATCGTGCCGGTGAAGAGAGGGGTTTTGATGATGAAAATCGACAGAATTGAAATTGGGGAAGTGGCCATTCCGCTGCGGATGCCATTCAAGACAGCATCACGCACGATTGATACCGTGCATAACATCCTTATCCGCATCGTGACCGATAGCGGGACCGCAGGCTATGGGGAGGCGCCACCGACAGCCTTGATCACCGGCGAAACAAAGGCTTCCATCCGCGAGGCCATCATGCAATACATTGCTCCGAGCATCATCGGAATGGAAATTTTCGATCTGGATACCATCACGGAAAGGCTGCATGCCAGCATCGTCAACAACACATCTGCGAAAGCTGCAGTTGACATGGCTGTTTACGACCTATATGCCAAAACGCTCGGACAACCTTTGTATAAAGTATTGGGCGGGGCGAAACGGAAAATCGAGACTGCCCACACCATCAGCGCCAATCCGACAGACGAGATGGTTAGTGACAGCCTTCAGGCCATTCAGGATGGCTTCGGCATTCTGAATGTGAATGTCGGGAAGCAAGGGCTCAAGGATGTGGAGAGCTTGATTGCCATCCGTAAGGCAGTCGGACCAGATATCCGCATCCGGGTCGAGGCCAATCAAAGTTGGAGTCCTCAGGAGGCGGTCCGCATCATCAGCATGCTCGAGGATAAGGATATGCAGGCCGAACTGGTGGAACAGCCAGTGAAGGCACACGATCTGACAGGCCTGAAATTTGTTGCGCAACACGTCCAAACGCCGATAGCGGCCGACGAGAGCGTCTTCTCCGTAAAGGATGCCCTCCACATCATCCAGACACAATCAGCCGACCTCATCAATATCAAACTGATGAAGACGGGGGGCATTCATGAGGCACTCAAAATCTGCACCATGGCGGAAACCTACGGAGTGGACTGCATGATCGGCTGCATGCTGGAAAGCAAGATTTCCGTCAGCGCCGCGGTCCATCTGGCAGCCGCCAAAAACTGCATCACGATGGTCGACCTCATCGGGCCGTCGTTCTACAAAATCGAAGCCTATGAGGGCGGTCCGATGTTCATCGGAGGCACAATCAAACTGGGCGATGCGAACGGCATCGGCATCAACGCTTTTCCGAAGGCCCATTTCAAGAAACTCGGAGTCGTGAAATAAATAAATGTCCCACTTAAGAAGTCAAGGAAGGAAAAAGCCATGAAGCTGAGGGAGTTCTACGTGAAACGAGCCATCGGTTTTGTCATCGTTATGCTTCTTGTACTGATTATTTTGTTGCTCAATAAATATATCCTGCACCTCTTCTGACAAATATAAAACCGCCATCGGGAATATAAAATTCCGATGGCGGTTTTTGGTTCTGTTTCTAGATCAAGCCTACTTTTTTCATGGCAGCGGCCAAACGGTCAATGACCGCTTGATCGGCATCGGTCAACGGCAGACGCATCGGTCCGACATTGAAGCCCAATAATTGCATGCCTGCTTTGACTGGAATCGGATTCGGCTCCACAAACAGGCAGTCGATTAATTCTTTGTACTCGGCTTGCATCGCGGCAGCTTTTTTGATGTCGCCATCCAGGAAGGCATGCGTCATTTCGGATGTAGCTTTCGGTGCGATATTGGCAAGGACGGAGATGACGCCTTTTGCGCCCAAGCTCATCAGCGGGATGATTGTGTCATCGTTACCGGAGTAGATGTCCAAGCGATCACCCAAAAGACTCAGGTTGTCCACGGCTTGGCTGAAGTTTCCGGTAGCGTCCTTAAGCGAAACGATGTTGTCGATTTTCGCCAGTTCCACAAGTGCTTCAGGGGTAATGTTCTGACCGGTGCGGCCGGGCACATTGTAAAGGACGATCGGCACTTTTACGCTGTTGGCGATGGCTGTGTAATGTGCAATCAATCCTTTTTGGGATGTTTTGTTGTAATAAGGGGTGACGCTGAGGATCGCATCCACACCTGTCGCTTCGACAGCGCGCGTCAATCCGACCCCGTGGCGCGTGTCATTGCTTCCTGCGCCGCCGATGACCGGGATGCGACCGTTGACTTTTTCGACAGTGAAACGGATCAGCTCCAACTGTTCCTCATCCGTCAGCGTCGAAGCTTCCCCGGTTGTTCCTGCGATGATGATCGAATCAGTGCCGTTCGCGATATGGAACTCGATCAGTTCTTCCAATACCTCGTAGTTGATTTCTTGGTTCTCCGTATCTTTAAACGGCGTGACGATTGCGACGCCTGATCCTTCAAAAATAGCCATGCTTATCTTCCTCCTGAATTCTATTTTTTATTTGTGAATAGACAAAAAACGACTATGAGCAAATGGTCTCATAGTCGTTCAAAACAGGCTGCTTAAGCTGAAGCGTTGCATCCATATAGTGAATTCCACCAATTTGCCCCAATGTGAGAAGCTCACCGAACAAAGCTGGGCGGCTTTGTCCGACAGTGCCAGATTTGTTCAATCTTGGCCCCAATACAGAGTATTTCGGCAGCAACACCTTTCAGGGAATCCCTTACTGATTGTTAACCGCGACCTCTTCATCACATCGAATCGTATTTTGTTACTTCCACACTATCAAATACAAATCAGTCTGTCAATCATATTCTGAGTGGATGCTGAGAAAATGCTTTGAAAAAAATGGCAAAAAAGACACATTAGTTGACGGTGAGTGCGGATGCTTCCAGGAGCGCATATGCGGCTGCGATATGATAAAATCAAATTGAGGAAACGCTTTTACTGCAAGTCGAAAAAGGGGTTCCGGGATGTTTTTTTGCAGGCCATCCGCGCAGAGTTTGTTTCCAGCGCACCGGCAAGGATGATTGAGAGGACGTGAATAACGATGAAGATTGAACATGTTGCATTGTGGGTGGAAGATTTGGAGCTGATGCGCGATTTTTATGTTCGTTTTTTTGACGGCAAGGCCAACAAATTATACCGTAATCCTGAAAAAGATTTCCAATCTTACTTTATTACTTTCCGTGAAGGAGGGGCCCGTTTGGAGCTTATGAAAAGGATAAATGTCAATGAACGCTATCCCCTTGATATGCTGGGCTGGGCGCATCTGGCCGTCTCCGTCGGCAGCAAACAGAACGTCGATTATTTCACGGACAGGCTCATCAAAGCAGGGTACACGTGCAAAAGCCAACCGCGCGTGACGGGTGACGGCTATTATGAAAGCATGTTCCTCGACCCGGAAAAAAATGTCATCGAAATCACAATCTGAATAAACTGCGGGACCGAGAAAGCAGGGGGCGGGCAGCCATGAGGAAAAGAAACCATCTATTTGCCGATCAAACGGAAGCCGGAAGGGATATGCGGAAGAAGAGGACGCGCTTTCTGATCGCCGGAGCGATCGGTACGGGTATCGGGCTGGCCGGCGGATTCTTCTTCCGTTGGGAATTGGCCCCGCTGATCGGTTGGGACAGTGCAGCTATCATTTTACTTTATTTATTATGGAAGGATTTTCATCCGCATGATGGGGCGGAAACGGAACGGATTGCGCAAGAAGAAGACATCCAATATTCGACGATCGATTTTTTTGTCCTGATAGCCTGTCTGATCAGCATCGGGGCCGTCGCATTGATGTTGACCACTCAAGAACGCAGTTTCGAGATAATCGGGTTTGGCCTGTTCAGCATCGTACTTTCCTGGACGACGGTGCATGGCCTTTATACGTTGCGGTATGCTGAACTCTATTACCGCGATGTCAATGACGGTGTCATCTTTGTAGGTACCGAAAAGCCCAATTTTTGGGATTTCGCTTATCTGGCGTTCACGATCGGAATGACTTATCAGGTCTCCGACATGACCTTCACGACCCCGGAATTCCGGAAGGCCGCGCTTGGCCACGCGCTGTTGTCCTTCGTTTTCGGGACAGCCATCATCGCCACGACCATCAATTTTGTCGCAAGCCTGAGCAGATAAAGGAGGAATTTATGCATGTTTTTTAAATCATTTTTCGATCCGCAAATAGCGCAATTTTCCTATTTGGTGGGTTGTCAAAAAACAGGGGAAGCCATCATTATCGATCCCCTGCGCGCATTGGATGATTACATCAAGGCAGCCGAAGACGAAAGCCTGGTCATCACTGCGGCCACGGAAACGCATATCCATGCCGATTATGCATCCGGCCTGCGGGAAACCGGGAGGCGTTTAGGAGCCAAACTGTATGTTTCTGATATGGGCGGGGATGACTGGCGCTACCAGGATTTGCCTCAAGGAAGTGTGCTGCTGCAGGATGGGGACATCATCTCCGTAGGGAAGGTCAAACTGGAAGTGTTGCACACGCCTGGGCATACGCCCGAGAGTGTGTCATTCCTGTTGACGGACATCGGCGGCGGTTCGGACATTCCGATGGGACTGTTCACCGGCGACTTCATCTTTGTGGGTGACGTCGGCCGGCCGGACTTGCTGGAAGAGGCTGCGCATATGCAAGGGACCACCGAAATTGGAGCCAAAGCGATGTTCCGGTCCCTGCAGAAAATAGCTGACTATCCTGACCATCTGCAGATCTGGCCATGTCACGGTGCCGGCAGTGCCTGCGGGAAGTCGCTGGGAGCCGTTCCGATGACCACTTTGGGCTACGAAAAATACAACAACTGGGCTTTTCAGTATGACGAGGAAACGAGCTTCATCGAGACATTGACGCAGGATCAGCCGGAGCCGCCTACCTACTTTGCCCAGATGAAGAAAATCAACAAATTAGACAGTGGCGCCTATGTGCCTTATCCGGTCTTCCCGCTTCAGCAGGCCGGCCCGAATGACAGGGTGATCGATCTGCGCGCGAAAGAAATGTATCAAGCCGGACACATCGAAAGAACGCTGAATATTCCGCTGAACAAAAAGTTTTTGGGTTACGCCGGCTGGTTTTTGGATTACGAAGGGCAAGTGACCTTCATCGGAACCAAAGAAGATGCTGAATCCGCAGCCCGCCAGCTTCAGCTGATCGGGTTCGACCAAGTCAGAGGCTATCTGGATGCCGGCCAAATCAAGGATGAAAAGATGACCGAAACGATCCCCGCAGCCGCCTTCATCGCCTTGCGCCAAGCAAAGGATCTGCAGATATTGGACGTGCGTTCGAAGAGCGAATGGGATAAAGGGCATCTGTCCGATGCCAAACGCGTACTCCTCGGCAAACTTTTGGAGGACCCGTTGCCGTTCAAGAGGGATGAACCTTTGTACGTCCATTGCCAGTCCGGAGTCCGTTCCTCAATCGCCATCGGTGCATTGGAGGAGAGGGGATTCAAAAAGATCGTCAATATCCTGGGAGGATATACCGCGATCGAAAACAGCCTCAACGAACAGACATAAATGCGCCAGAACCTGCAGGATGCGATCTGAACAATAAAATGAGCCGGATGGAAGAGCCGCAAATGCCCTTTCATCCGGCTGTTTTTGATTTGGACCGTTTCTGCCAAGGCGCGGGGAATGAATAGCCAGAATCCCTGTGCGATGGTATACTACTAATTGTCGCATTTAGTGCAGGAGACCGAATAGTCCATGAGTTTTGTTAAGAAAGGGGTGTCGTTTGATTGCATAAAGATCTAACGAAAGAACAAGAACGCGTCCATCGCGTCATTGAAGTCATCAATAAGGAAAGAACGCGATTGGCCGAGCAAGTAGAAGAAAAAAGCGAAAAGCAAAGACAGCAATTAAAGGAATCCAAAGAGATCAAAATCAGCCAAGGGTCCTCAGAAAGCGTCTGGGAATCATCGGTGGAACTGAGGGCTTTCGAGCAGGAGTTGATGATCCGCAACAATGAATTGCAGAACAGCAACGAGCGCGTCGCTGTATTGGAAAAGATGCAGGATGAACCTTACTTCGGCCGTATCGATTATCACGATGAGTACGGCAATGAAACGATCTATATCGGAATCGGATCCTTGTTCGAGAAAGATGAGAATCTGATCGTTGACTGGCGTTCACCGATCGCATCCCTTTATTATGAGGGAAGCAAAGGTGAAAAAGTGAAGCTGATGATAGCCAATCAACCGATGACGTACGGCGTTGACCTGAAACGGCAATTCCTGATCAGGCAAGCGGAAATCATCCGCATGATGGATACGGACAATGTCATGGGCGATCCGTATTTGCTGGAAGTGTTGGAGGGACCTTCCTCCTATCAGATGGGTACGGTCGTATCCACTTTGCAGAAAGAGCAGAACCAGATCGTCAGGGAAACCAAAGCGGCCGTCACGCTGATAGAAGGGGTGGCCGGATCAGGAAAAACGGTTGTGCTGATGCAGAAGATCGCGTACTTACTGTATGCTTTTCGGGACCAACTGCAATCGGAAGAAGTCGTCCTGTTTTCCCCGAACAAAATATTCCAGGAATACGTCTCCCAGGTGTTGCCTGCATTGGGTGAACTGAACGTGGGGAATACGACCTTCAGTGAGTTCATGGAGCGGAAGATGACCGGCTTTTCTTTGCGCGCTGATCAAGAAGATGGTTTGGCGAAGGTTACGGTACTGAAGGGCAGTCTGGCCTTTTATGAAGCGTTGCAGAAATACGGAACCCTCCTGAAGAAACGTTACCTGAAATTCTCGGATATCCGTTTTCGCGATGACATCATCCTTTCGCAAAAGGAGATCGAGTCAGCCTTCTACAGCATCGATAGCCAAGGTTCGTTGGCAAGCAAGTTGGATATCCTCAAAAGGCACTTGCTGCAGCGCGTGGAACGTATCCAACAGTCACAGAAAGGCAAGCCTTGGGTGGAAAAAGAGATGATTGCCATGTCGGATCTGGATCTGTACCGTTACGAAAAAGAGACCCACAATCAAAAAGCGATGGAAGAGGCCATGACGGCGGATATCCTGGAGGACGCTTTCGAACCGATCGTTGCGAGGATCGAAGCGTTGGCCTTCATCCGCTATAAGAATCAATACATCCATTTCCTACGGGCGGTCCCTAAATTGCTTTCATTGGATGCTTTCGGCCTGGATGAAGACGAATGGCGCGCCCATATCGCAATGGTTGCGGAACATCTGGCCGAGAAGAGCGTGCTGTTGGAAGATCTGGATGCCTATTACAGCCTGCGTTTGTTGCTGAAGGGACCCTCCAGCGACATGAAGTACCAATACATCTGTCTGGATGAGGTGCAGGATTTTTCACCTTTCCAACTGCAGATGCTGCAGCATGCCTACCCGAGCGCACGCTTCATCCTGAGCGGCGACTTGAACCAGAATATCCTGAACAGACGCCTTTCCTTTGATGATCTTCGGACCATCTTTTCTGAAAGCACGTTCCGTTCCTACCGTCTGTTGACCAGTTACCGTTCGACGAACGAAATCGTCCGTTTCTCGGAAAGCTTCATCGAAGGCGAGAAACCGGAAGGGACCTACATCCGTTCCGGCAAGAAACCGGAAGTGCTGCTGACTGAGGATGACAGGCTCGATATGGGTTACATCAGGCAGAAGGTGGAGTCGAGTGTCGCGGCCGGCATGCGCGTGGCTTTCATCAGCCGCAATGCGGAAGACGCGGAACGCATCAGCCAAGACCTGACTTTGGTCGGCATTGACTACAAACTGGTGCAGCAGGATACCGACAACAGCCATCATCCGGTATTGATCATGCCGGCCCGCTTGGCAAAAGGTCTGGAATTCGATGTCGTTTTTGCGATTTGCCATTATCCGGCAAAAGCTGCCAAGAACGAACTGCAGATCCTCTACACAATCTGCACCCGGGCGATGCACGAGCTCTATCTGACCGTTTCCGAGCAGGAAGCCGGCCTGTTGGAACGCGTCAATCCGGATTATTATGACGTAAGAAAAATGTAAAACCTGAATGTGAACAGCCCTGGCGGAATCTGCAGTCCATAAGCAGAATCCACCGGGGCTGTTTTTTTGTCGTTGAGACCGCGGAATGTCAACGTTTCTGCGACAACACATGCACACAAAAATACCCCCGGGAGCATATTTGGTGCTTGAAAAATCGATCCATGCTATGCTTGAACTACTCTTCGGGCAGGATGATTTCTGCTCAAAACATACACAGGAATGGGGTCATCCTATTTTAAAAATCTTATCAAATCCGGTGGTCATACCCATCCTGCTGCTCTTGGCCGGATCGGGAATCTGGTGGTTACTGACCAACCTGGAAAAAACACGAAAAGCAAAGCTGCTTTCCAAGCTGAGCGACGAGCTGTTCCGACTGTTGGTTGTTGCATTCGGCAGCAATGCCTTGCTTCATTTTTCTGAAGTACTGCGTGCGCCCTACCAGGCTTTGCTTTTGACGAAAGAGGCCGTATTTGTGGCCGTGATCATCATCGGAACGTACAATCTTTGGAAACAGTTGCCGAAATTGTTGGCAGACCGCGCGCTGTTGGACGCACTTCTGCAGTTGCTGCTGTTGCAAATTTCGGTCAATCATCTTTTCTATTACAGCCTTTATAAGAATCCGACCTCGATCGGGCTGGCCGTATTGGGCCTGCTGCTGTTGCTTGCGGTTACTTTCATCCCCATGCGCCACAGCCGGCTGGCGGGTATGCTCGTGAGCGGCGCAATCGTTCATTTTACGCTGATGAACGGAAAAAGTATCCTTTATTTTGGTTTGGTTGTGACGCCGGAGCTTATACTTGCGTCTGTGTTTGCTTTTATTCTCGTTTTCTTGGTTAGGGGGAAAGTATCATCGAAACAGATTTGACCACATGGGTAGCCTTTGCGGCGGGCGCTTTGTCCTTTCTATCGCCGTGTACGCTGCCGCTGTTGCCCTTGTACATTTCCTATATCACCGGACTGAATGTGCAACAGATAAAAGAGGACAGCTCACTTTCCGTCAGGCGCAATATTATGCTGCACTCAATCGTCTTTCTGTTGGGTGTATCGGCTGTATACTTCACTTTGGGTCTTGGCGTGAGCTATCTCGGGAATCTTTTCAGTACCGTACTTACCGGTCCGGTGAGTGTCTTGCTGCAGCGTGTATCGGGATTGCTCATTATTCTGATGGGTTTGACGACAGTCGGCTATCTGAAGCTTCCGCTTCTGTTGGGGGACCACCGGAAGCTGAAGGCAACGAAAGGTGTCAGCTTTCTTTCGACATTTTTGATCGGACTGGGTTTTGCTGCCGGCTGGACGCCTTGTATCGGACCGATTTTTTCATCGATCCTGCTGTTGGGGAATGCGATGGGGTCGCCACCGGTGCTGTATCTGCTGATGTACGTGCTTGGCTTTTCGGTGCCATTCCTGTTGGTAACTTTTTTCATCGGAAGGCTCAAGTCCATTTTGAAATACAGCGAAATATTCATGAAAATCGGCGGGTGGCTGATGATCCTGTTCGGCCTGTTGTTGCTTACTGGAAGGCTTGAAGCTTTGTCGATTGCTATCCTGAATTTTTTGGAAGGGACGCCCTTTGAGCGCCTCGGTTAGGGGGATTTGTTTATGCAGAAGAAAATAATCTGGTTTTTATTGGGGGCCGCATTTTTATGGGTCCTGTTCGATTTCGGGAAGAGCTACTTTGCGGGCACTGAAACGAGCGAAACGGTGACAGTTTCCCAGGGCGTGCCAGCATCCGAAGCGGTGGAAGCCCAAACTGGCATCAATATCGGACAGCTTGCGTATGATTTTGAATTGCAGGATATGGATGGCAATGCGGTGAAGCTTTCCGATTACAGAGGAAAAAAGGTCTTCTTGAATTTCTGGGCCAGCTGGTGTCCGCCTTGCAAGGCCGAGATGCCGCATCTGCAGGCATTTTCGGAGGAGCAGAAAGATACGGTGGTGCTCGGCGTGAACGTCACGACTTCGGAAAGCCATCCCGACAATGCGTCCGTATTCTTGGTGGAAAATGAGATCAGCTTCCTGAATCTCTACGGCACGGAGGAAGTGTTCAATCAATACCAAGTCCAGTCTTTGCCTACTTCTTACCTGATCGGATCGGACGGAAAGATCTACGAGCGCATCATCGGGGCCGTCACAAAGGATACCCTCGAAGCCAAATTTTCGATGATCAAATAGTATGTATGCAAAAAAAGTGGTCCAAACTCGCTTATGCGGGCTGGGCCACTTTTTTGCATGAAATCGATCAGACGAGATGATAGGTGCCGCGCAATTCTTTTTCATACGGACCCATTTCGGCCAAGTAATCCATCATCGCTTCGACTGCATGCTTTTCCAGATTCTTGTGTTCTTTTCCGAACTTTTTCGGCACGCCCTGGTTGGTCACATAGCTGACCGTGTATTCTTTATCCGGGAGGACTTCTTCGCCGCCGATAAAGAGTTTTTGGACACGCGTTCCTTTCGGATTCTCCAGTTTAATGTACGCATGCAAGCCCATCGCCCGCTTCAGGTAGCCGCCCATCTGGTCGAAGGGATCGGCTGCATAGGTGTTCTCCATGTTTTCCTCCAGCATAGCCAGCAGTTCGGATCCGGTCAGGATAGCGGTGGAAATCGGCGGGTCCATCGGGATGATCTGGTACAACTCCCTCAATGTCACCGGGCCCTTCAGGATCGGAACCCCATAACGCCAGCCATTGGAGAAGGCTAAATCCGTTTTCGTGTGGTAAAGCATGGCATCCAAAAGGAAATTATCCATCGTCGTTTCGACGCTCCAGCCGCGGTGCAGCACTTTTTTGGTTTCGCCGACTTTCAGTTCCAATTTTTCGCGGTAAGGGGAGAGGGCAGCCTCGACCAATGTTTTCATCTCAGCATCTTCCGGGATATCCTGCGTCACCGGAATCAGTTGATGTTCGATTGTTTGGATCGCGCCGTCCTCAAGGCTCAGTTCGAGTGCACCAAGGAAAGAGCCGTGCGAGCCGGATTGGATGACTGCCGTTTCGCCGACCTGGACGATGTGTTCCTGACGGTTGTGGGTGTGGCCGCTCAGACAGATCGCCACGCCTTCGACTTCGCTCATCAATTTCAGATCCTGCGGGAAACCGAGATGGGACAGGATGATGATCAGGTCGACCGCTTTTTCCTTCAATTCCGCCACATAGCCTGGCAGTTCCTCGCGGCCCAATGTGAAGGAAAGACCTTCGCTGAAATGGGGCGGCATCGTTTTGTCGATGATGTTGCAGGCGATGCCGATCACCCCGATCGAAAGTTCGCCGACGGACAGGATTTTGTACGGCTCGAACGCCAAATTGCCGCTTTCCTTTTCATAGGCATTGATTGCGAGAATCGGGTAATCCAATTGCTTTCCGATTTGTTTCAGATTGGCCGGACCGAAGCCTGTGTCCCAGTGGAACGTCATGGCATCGAAACCGACTTCGTTCAGGACCGGCAGCATGTGCCAGCCTTTCGTAGCGACCGCTTCGTAGGTGCCGTGGATCGTGTCGCCGTTGTCGAAAACGAGGGTCGGGTTCTTGCTGCGGAAATCTTTGATCAGGCTTTGGATGCGGGCATAGCCGCCTGCTTTGCGGAAAGCCAAAGTTTCCTTTTCATAGAACAGTTCGTTGTGCAGCTCCAAATAGCTGTGGGTGTCGTTGATCTGAAGGATCGTCAGTTTTTCCTGCATAGTGATCCACCTTTCTGAATAAAATGTGACAGTAGGATTTGTTGCATTGTTGCTTCCATTCTAGCATTATGTCCGCCAAATCTGGACCGATATGCTCAGTTTGCGTAACTGTAATGGCTATCCAAAATCAGAAAACTGAACTGAAAGCTGTAGGAACAGGGCGGAACTGTGTTAGAATTTGGATATATAAATTGGATGGGTCAGGGGAGGCGTTCGGGTTTTGGATGTTAGGGTTGTATTTGGTAGGATGATCATGCTGGTCTTGATCATGTTTGTGGGCTATCTCGCGACGGTCATGAAGGTTTTCGACAAGCACGCGAACGCCAATTTTGCGGCATTGATCACCTATGTCACGGTGCCGGCGCTCGTCATCGCTTCTGTTGAGGGTGCAGGGGAAGTAGGCACGAAATCGGACACGCTCTTCGTCCTGCTGACCGCAACGCTGATGTATCTTTTCACGGTCGGTTTGGCCAAGTTCAGTCCCAAACTGTTCCGCGCGGATGCTGAAACGGAAGGGATCATCGAGTTCCTGACCATCTTCACGAACAACGGCTTCATGGGGCTGCCGGTCGTGCAGGCCATTTTCGGCACCGGCGCGCTTTTTTATGCCTCGCTGTATGGCATCCCAAACAACCTGCTGATTTACTCTTTGGGTGTCTTCCTGATTGCGAAAGGCTCGAAAAAATCGCGGGCGAACTGGAAAGCGATCCTGCTGAATCCTGGCAACCTCGCTTCGCTGTTTGCGGTTTTCGTTTTCCTGTTCGATATCAAATTGCCGGCGTTGGTCATGGATACAGCCACCAGCATCGGGAACATCACTTCCCCATTGGCGATGATCATCATCGGCGCGTCTTTGGCCGACATCGACATCCTCGGTGCCTTCAAGGAATGGAAAATCTATCTATTTGCGTTCTACCGCATGATCGTGATTCCGCTGTTCCTTTGGTGGGCTTTGAAGGGCATCCTGACGAACCCGATCATGCTGGGGATCCTCGTCATCATCGCGGCCATGCCCGGCCCGGCGATGGCTGTCGCACTGTCGATGCAGTATGGAGGCAACACAGCCTTCGCAACGCGCTACGTCTTCATTTCGACACTGCTTTCGGTGTTTACGATCCCTTTATTGGCCGCTCTGCTTTTTTGAGCGGAATAGATGCTGAAAGAACGCCCACTCCGCACGGATCACGGAGTGGGCGTTCTTTTCGGATTTCATCGCTTGCGCGGACATTTGTTATTTCAATTTCTTCGTGATGTAAGGGTTCAACCAACGGTACAAGAGGGTGGACAGGAATGCCCCCGCGAGACCTTGCGCGATGTTCAACGGGAACGACGCTATCGCGGCACCAAAACTGAAAAGGATCGTGTCCCCGATGGCGTATCCGATCGCCATCCACACACCGGCGATTCCCGTAGCAAGCCACGGCTTTTTGTGGTCCATTTTATGGAATAACCAACCGGCAAAGAATCCTTCCAAGCCTTTCACGACGAAAGTGATCGGCGCATAGAAGGCATAACCGGCGAACAGGTCGGCCAGCATGCTGCCGAGTGCGCCTACGAAGAAGCCCGCGCTGCCTCCGAAGGACAGACCTGCCAACAGGAGCACCATGTCCCCCAAGTTGACGTAGCCGTAAGGGATCGGGATGCGGAACAATAAAGTCATGACGACGGTAAGCGCCATAAATAAGGCCAAAACAACCAATCTGTAAGTACTGCTTTTTTCAGTTTTCATGCGAATCGCCTCCAAGCATTATTTTTAATTATAGCCCTTATGCAAAAGTTTGCACTCTTTTTCTCATCGTTTTCACAATTCTTTTCAAAATGATGGAAAAATGAGGAAATCCAATGAAAAGATGATAGAATGGGGATAATTGAGTTTCAAAAGTAAAGGGGTGCAAGCTTTGAGTCAACCGAGAGTACTGATTATCCAAGATATTTCCGCCAGTTGCCGTATTTCCATGAACGTGGCGGTTCCTGTAGTGAGCTGCCTGGACAATTGGGTGAGCATCCTGCCGACAGCACTGTTGTCCACCCATACGGGTAAAGAATTTGAAGGCTATACCTTTCTGGATCTGACCCAGGAAATGGGCGGAATCCTGCAGCATTGGCAATCATTGGGCATCAAATTCGACGGCATCCTGATCGGCTATCTGGGTTCGCGCCAGCAGATCGACATCGTGCGGGGAATCATCCATACGTTTGCGGCCGAGGGTGCCCACATCGTTCTCGATCCGGCGATGGGCGACCAAGGCGTGCTCTATCCGGGTTTCACGCTTGAATATGTGGAGGAAATGGCGGCGCTCTGCAATGAAGCAACGGTGATCACGCCGAACGTGACGGAAGCCTGCTTTTTGACCAAACGCCCCATGTTGAAGAAACCCTACAAGGAAGCCGAGGTCGCGGAATTGTTGGCTGATTTGCGGGTACTGAATCCGAAGAGCATTGTGCTGACAGGGGTTTCCTTGGAAATGGAAACAATCGGGGCCGTCTGCGTCAGCCACAATGAACCTGAAGCCCATTATGCCTTTGCGAAACATTTTCCCGGGCATTATGACGGCGCGGGCGATCTGTTCACGAGCGTCATTGCGGGGTTGCTTTTCCAGGATCTGCCGCTGACCGTAGCCACCGAAACGGCCGTCCACTACAACAACAAGGTGATCGAGCGCACGCTGAAAAGCGGACGGGAGCTGCACTATGGCGTCCAATTCGAGACGGATCTGCCGTATCTGATTGAACAGTTGCGCAAATACAAACCGGCAGAATGACTTATACGGAACAGACCTTGACCACTAAGAAAGAAGCGTGAAAAAATGAAGATAGAAACTGTAGCCATCGTCGGATTGGGGGCCTTGGGTATCCTCTACGGGCACCATTTCACGAAAGCCATCGGGAAGGAGCGCGTGCGCATCGTCGTCAATAAAGAGCGGATGGCGCGCTACCGGGAACAAGGCATTTCCTTCAACGGAGAGCCATGCGATTTCCAATACGTCGACGAAACGGATGCCAGCCTGGCACCGGCTGATCTGGTCATTTTGGCCGTAAAAGGAACCCAACTGGACGAAGCAATCGAAACCGCCCGAAATCAGGTCGGTCCGGATACGACCATCATTTCGGTCCTGAACGGCATCTCCAGCGAAGAAGTCATCGGCGCGGCTTTCGGCGGCGATAAGGTCGTCCACTGCGTAGCCCAAGGGATGGACGCGCTGCGCACCGGCAACGATGTGAAGTCTGTCCATATCGGCGAACTGCGGATCGGCATCGACGTTCCCGAAAAAAAGACGCGTTTGGATGCAGTGGCAGCTTTCTTCGAAGAAACAGGCTTGCCGCACGTTGTTGAAGCGGATATCCTGCACCGCATGTGGGCGAAATTTATGCTGAATGTCGGCGTGAATCAAGTGCTGATGGTGAAGGAAGGCACTTTCCGCGACATCCATAAAGAGGGCCCAATCCGCGATCTGATGATCGCCGCCATGCGCGAAGTCTTGCCGATCGCTCAGAAGGAAGGCATCAACCTGACGGAAACCGATCTGGAGAACGATCTGAAAATCATCGACGGACTGACGCCGCTGGGGATGCCGTCGATGCGCCAGGACGGGTTGGCGAAACGGCCTTCCGAGGTCGAGCTATTTTCAGGCACCATTTTGAAAAAAGCCAAAAAGTACGGATTGCCTGCGCCGACGAACCAGTACCTTTACGATCAGGTCCAAGCCATCGAAGCAACTTACTGAGAGAACGGATTACCGGCCTTCGCGGGCGAAGGCATCAAGCCCTCGCTAGCGGGGGCTTTTGCGTTGTTGCTGGAAATTCAAGCAGCGCTGGATGGATTTTTGGCGAGTCCAACTCCGGCGGGACCCTCCTCGCCGGAGCTGAGGCGAGCGCAAAATCCTTCACCTCCGCCGAGCCCACGCTCGGCGGAGGACAGCCTGCGATTTCGCGCCCAGCTCCGGCCAGCATTCGCTCACCGGAGCAGAGCAGATTACCGGAACCCTACCTCCGATGAGAAGGGCACTCACCGGAGGAAAGCGTCAACTCCGTTGAGCACACCGCTCATCGGAGAACAGTCCGACGCCGGCAGTATTTTTTTGATATAATAGAAGCATTCATTCGACATTTGTCGAAAAGCACGATTAAAGGAGCCAAAATCATGACACAAGAACAACTGAAAAACCGCGCGGACGTCCCTGAGGCATTGACTTGGGATGTGACCGCACTCTATAAAACAAGAACAGACTTCGAGTCCGCTTTGAACGGTCTTAAGGCAGCGACCGCAGCCTTCACTACGGCATACGAGGGCAGGCTCACAGAAGCCAAAACCATCCTTGCCGCATTGAAGGAATACGAGGGGCTCATCGAAACCGCAACCTTGGTGGATCACTACGCGATGATGCCGGAAGCGACCGACCTGACCGATCCGGACAATGTCGAATTGTCCCGCCAAACCGCGAACGCGATGGCTGACATCAGCGCCCAACTGACTTTTTTTGAATCGGAACTGATCGGCTGCGACACCGTTGTCCTCGACCAGGTCGTTTCGGAAGAAGCGCGTTTCGCTTCCTATATCCGCCACATCAAGAAAAACAAAAA
The DNA here is from genome assembly GCF_963675415.1 of uncultured Trichococcus sp. Classification (NCBI taxonomy): domain Bacteria; kingdom Bacillati; phylum Bacillota; class Bacilli; order Lactobacillales; family Carnobacteriaceae; genus Trichococcus; species uncultured Trichococcus sp. The sequence continues at coordinate 371,599 of NZ_OY776220.1, read as the reverse complement.
AATCCAGCTGGCACCTGAAGTCGAAAAAGCTTTGGCTCAATTGGCTCCGACCTTGGATGCGCCTAGCGCCATCTATGAACAGGCCCGCCTTGGCGATATGGACTTCGGCACTTTCACGGTTGGGGGGAAGGAGTATCCGCTGAGTTTCGTGCTCTATGAGGATTACTATATGTACCACGACGACACGGCGATCCGCCGCGCGGCTTTCGACAAATTTTCGGCTGTCCTCAGCGATTACGAGAACGTGGTCGCAACGGCCTACTATACCCAACTGCAGAAGGAAAAGACGTTGGCGACGATGCGCGGGTTCGATTCCGTGATCGACTATCTGCTCTACGGGCAGGAAGTGACGCGCGATCTGTATGACCGCCAAATCGACACGATCATGAACGACCTTGCGCCGGTCATGCAGAAATACATCACCCATCTGAAGGAAATCCGCGGACTGGACAAAATGACTTACGCCGACTTGAAGATCGCGCTGGATCCGGAATATTCGCCGGAAGTGTCGATCGAGGAGTCGCAGGCGATGGTGCAGGAAGCCATAGCGGTATTGGGCCAGGATTATACGGACCGGATCATGCAGGCCTACCCGGAACGCTGGATCGATTTCGCCCAGAACATCGGCAAATCGACAGGCGGGTTCTGCACGAGCCCGTACGGCACGCACCCTTACATCCTGATGTCATGGGCGAACCAACTTTCCGATGTCTACACACTGATCCATGAATTGGGCCATGCCGGACAGATGATCCTGTCGAACGAAAACAACAGCATCCTCGGTTCGGAACCATCGTTGTACCTGATCGAAGGTCCATCCACCTTCAACGAACTGCTGTTGACGGAGTCATTGGCGCGCAAGAGCACAGATGCGCGCATGCAGCGTTTCGCTTTGACGAAGATGCTTTCCGACACTTATTTCCACAATTTCGTCACGCACCTGTTGGAGGCTGCTTACCAAAGGGAAGTCTACAACTTGATCGATGCGGGCAAGAGCTTTGATGCCGGCAAATTGAGCGAAATCAAACGGAGCGTGCTGGAGCGATTCTGGGGCGACGCTGTGGAAATCAATGAAGGAGCCGAGCTGACTTGGATGCGCCAGATCCATTACTACATGGGGCTGTATTCCTACACCTATTCGGCCGGCTTGACGATCGCGACGCAAGCCTTCCTGCGTGTCAAAGCGGAAGAAGAGGGCGCAGTGGCCGATTGGCTGGAATTCCTGGCGCTCGGTGACCAATTGGAAGCCGCAGAAGCCGCAGCCTTGGCCGGCGTGGACATCCAAACAGATCAGGCGCTGCAGGACACGATCCACTATTTGGACGAAGCGGTCGATCAAATCATCACACTAAGCAAAGAACTTGCTTAAGAAAGAGGAAATTATGGACGGAAAACTCAGAAAAAACATCAAAATCGGCGCTTTGGTCGATATCGTCTTGAAGAAAGACCAACGCACCGGGAAACTGACGAGAGGGCATGTGAAGCGGCTGCTGACGAACAGCCCCAACCATCCGCACGGCATCAAAGTCATGCTGGTTGAAGGCGACCAGGTCGGACGCGTGCAGCAGATCGTGGAAGAGGCATAAATTGGAATGAAAAATGAGAAAAAGATTGATTGATTGCTACTTTTCTCAGAAAAAAGAATCATATGAAAATCCGATGATAGTTTTTTTGTTGACAGTTCTTTTCAAATCTTATATTATGATTTCATACCACAACTGAATAAAACAAAGTCAGTGATGAAGAGAGTAGATTTGAATATTTTCTCCAGCGAGCCGGGACAGAGTGGAAGCCCAGCAGTAAAATATCAGATTGAAGCGCACTTCGGAAGACGAAAAGGTGAACGTTCAGTAGCCTTTTACGCACTTTATGCGTTAATTTAATCGAGGTGGATTTGTTGTTTCACAGCAGATCAACTAGAGTGGTACCGCGGAATCAAACATTGACCCGTCTCTTGTAGCAATACAAGGGGCGGTTTTTTAGTACCCAGAGTACCATCAGAAAAAACATAAAAAAGGGGATTATATACAAATGGATTCAACTTTCTTTGAGACCTACATGCCGATTTATTTCCAAGGCGCAGGTTATACGATTGGCCTTTCGATCAGCTCGATCGTATTGGGCGTCATCTTGGGAACGGGATTGGCATTGATGAAAATGTCGCCAAACAAGTTTCTCAGCATATTAGCGAATGGGTACATCCAAATTGTGCGGGGAACACCGTTGTTGGTGCAATTATTCATCATTTATTACGGCCTGTACGTCATCAATATCGAATTGCCTGACTTTCTGTCCGGTGTCATCGCTGTATCATTGAACTCGGCAGCCTACATCGCCGAAATCATCCGTTCCGGAATCCAAGCGGTCGACAAAGGCCAAATGGAAGCGGCCCGCTCGATCGGAATGAGCAAATCGATGGCGATGCAAAAAATCATTTATCCGCAAGCCATCAAGAACATCCTTCCGGCTTTGGGTAACGAATTCATTACGCTGATCAAAGAAACATCGATCGTTTCCGTGTTGGGCTTGCGCGACTTGATGTTCGCCGCAAATACGGTCCGCGGTGCGACCTTTTTGCCATTCGGCCCACTGGTGATCGCTGCCGTGATGTACTTCATCATGACATCAATCGTCTCTAAATTAGTGGACATTCTAGAAATGAGGTTGAAACAAAGTGATTAAAACAGAAAAACTTACGAAATCTTTCGGGGATAAGCAAGTACTGAAAGGCATAGATGAACAAATCAACTCGGGCGAAGTGGTCGTTATCATCGGCCCGTCCGGATCAGGAAAAAGTACGTTTCTGCGCTGCATGAATCTGCTGGAGGAACCGACATCCGGGAAAGTGATTTTCGAAGGTCAGGAAATCAACAAAAAAGGTGTGGATATCGATTCCATCCGCACAAAAATGGGCATGGTGTTCCAAAGCTTCAATCTTTTCCCGCATCTGACGGTATTGGATAACATCATGATCGGACCGCAGCAAGTCAAGAAAGTGCCGAAAGACAAAGCTGAAGCGATCGCCAGAAAACTGTTGGCGCGCATGGGCATGTCCGAAAAGGCCGATGTCTATCCACAATCCTTATCGGGCGGACAGAAACAACGGATTGCGATCGCCCGCGCTTTGGCGATGGAGCCGGATATGATGCTGTTCGATGAACCAACATCCGCGCTTGACCCGGAAATGGTCGGCGAAGTGTTGCAGGTAATGAAAGACCTTGCGATGGAAGGCATGACGATGGTAGTTGTGACCCACGAAATGGGCTTCGCGAAAGAAGTCGGCGACCGCATCCTTTTCATGGATGACGGCCAAGTGATGGAACAAGGAACACCGGATGAGATTTTCAATCATCCAAAAAGCGAGCGGACAAAGGATTTCTTATCGAAAGTCCTATAAAATAAAAAACATATTTGGAGGGGTTAGGATGAAAAAAGGATTATTGAAATTAGCTATGGGTGCAATGAGCATTCTTGCTTTGGCAGCATGCGGCAATACAAGCGAGACAGCGGACAGCTCCGCAACAGATTCAGCAGCTACAACAACGACTGACAAATTGCAGGAAATCAAGGACAGCGGCAAATTGGTGATGGGCACATCTGCGGATTATCCTCCATACGAGTGGCACCTTGTGAAAGACGGAAAAGATACAGTAGTCGGTTTCGATATCGACATTGCGCAAGCAATCGCTGATGAACTAGGCGTTGAGTTGGAAGTCAAAGATATGGACTTCGACGGCTTGATCCCAGCATTATCCACAGGCAAAATCGACATGATCATCGCCGGCATGAACCCGACTGAAGAAAGAAAACAAAGCGTTGATTTCACTGACATCTACTACACACAAAAAGATGTATTGGTGATCAGAACTGAAGATGCTGCAACCATCACATCTGAAGATTCATTGAAAACAGCTGCATTGGCTACTCAAAAGGCGACAATCCAAGAAGATTACTTGTTGGAAAACTTCCCGGATGCTGAAATCCAATCCGTACCAAAATGGAACACAGCAATCATGTCTTTGACAACCGGAAAAGTTGACGCTATCTTGATGGTTGAAACGGTTGCGAAGCAGTTCGTTTCCCAAAATGATACTTTGATGATCGCTGAATTTGATGTACAAAGCGACCCGAATGAATCAGCAATCGCAGTTGCCAAAAACGGCGGCGCGTTCCTGGAAACTGTCAACAGCATCTTGACAGAAATGAAAGACAGCGGGAAAATCGAAGAATTGATCCAAATCAATACGCAATTGATGGAAGACAACACAGCAGAATAACAAGAAATAAACCAATAAAAGTGCAAGGGTGCTCTGAAAAGGGCATCCTTTTTTTGGCAATGAATGTGGAGGAATCAGGATTGAAAAAAGGGTTTATGAAAATGGTTTTGGGAACGATGAGTCTCTTGGCTTTGGCAGCCTGCGGAAACACGAGCGGAACAGCCAACAGCGCTGCTGAGGCAGACGGCGCTTTGCAGGAAATCATGGACAGCGGCAAGCTGGTCGTCGGAACCTGTGCCGATTATCCCCCGTATGAGTGGCATCTTGTGCAGGACGGGGAAGACCAAATCATCGGCTTCGATATCGATATCGCCCAAGCCATCGCGGATGAGCTGGGGGTCGAGCTGGAAGTCAAAGACATGGATTTCGACGGCCTGATTCCGGCATTGTCCACAGGAAAAATCGATATGATCATCGCCGGCATGAACCCAACGGAAGAAAGAAAACAAAGCGTTGCTTTCTCGGACATCTACTATACCCAAAAGGATGCTCTTGTGATCAAATCGGAGGACGCAGAGGATATCCGCTCGGAAGACGATCTGAAGGAGGCCGGTCTGGCGACGCAAAAGGCGACGATCCAGGAAACATATCTGCTGGAAAATTTCCCGGATGCTGAAATCCAGTCCGTACCGAAATTGAATACGGCCATCCTGTATTTGGTGACCGGCAAAGCGGATGCTGTGTTGATGGTGGAGACTGTTGCGAGGCGATATGTTGAAGAGAACGAAGGCCTTGAAATCGCCGACTTCGATGTCGCGAGCACGCCGAACGAATCAGCCATCGCCGTCGCGAAAGGCAGCGAAGAATTTCTGGATGCGGTGAACGACATCCTTGATGAAATGGAAGACAGCGGCAAGATCGAGGAACTGATCCGGACGAATATCGAGATTATGGATGAGAATATCGTGGAATAGTTAAACACATGTATAAAGGGCCATCTCAATTTTCGAGGTGGCCCTTTGTCTGACGTTTCAGTATATTGCGAGGTGAAAACCCGAGAGATAGTCGAAGTGTCGGTTGTTTAGAGTCGATTGCGATGCTAACAGCCGAGAGATAGCCGAACTGTCGACTGTTCATCGGTCGTAGCCGTCTCAATACCCGACACTAAACTACTTTAGGCGCAAAACAATAATGGTGCAGGCCCATTGTGTTACATGAGCCTGCACCATTATTGTTTATGGACACTGTTTTCAGAAGTTTCCTGTGTCTTACTTTTTCTTTTTCAGATCCATGTAGCCGTTGTACACAGTTGCGAAGATCCCGAAGAGGATGCCGACGATCGGGAAGATGATCCAGGCGGTTGCCCAAGCGTAATAAACGAAGCCGGCAATCAGATAGATGGCGGCTGCCAGCGGAAAGATGACCCCCGCGACGATACCGACCAATTTATTTTTCTCGGCCTTATCCTTCGCAAATCCGCCGATCGACAGCAGTTTCTCATAGGTTTCGTCCTGGATACCGTAAAAGACAAACAGGAAGACGCCGATTGCGATAAAGCTGAGCAGGAACACAAGGGACAGGCTGTTATCCTCCCCGATCAGAACGACGGAAAGCAGCATGGAGACGGGAGCCAGGATGCAGAGCGCGACCCCGATTGCGACAGCGATGGCCAATCGCGGCCGAAAGGCTTTGTGTTCAGTTCTCAGGCGGGCGTAGGTTGCGGCGTCGAGGTGGATTCGTTTCTGTTCCAGCTCAAATTGCTGTTCCTTCATGCCATAGAGGATAAACAGTGCAACACCGGCTGCTATAAAGATGAACAGCGGCACGAGCGTCAGGATATCCAACAGTTCACTGGAACGGCCGCTATGACCATCGCGGTATCCGGCAAGGTACTGGCCGAGGAACAGGCTGGCCGGGCCCATGATGCACAAGAAAACGCCAGTCGCCATCGCCCAGGCGAAGTGATGGCGATGATCGATGTACTCATCGACTTGTTCGGGAGTAAGGTAGACTTCATTTTCGGGATTTCCTGCTGGTGTGGCCGGTGTGGATGATGTGGTGAAATCGTTAATGTTGCCGTGAGCCGCTATTGCACCGCTGATCGCTTCGTGCTCGCTTTTGCCTTCTGACTTCAGCTGATGGTACTTGTCCTGCATTTTCGTTAGCATGGCATTCTTTTGTTCTATGACTTCGGGAGTGGTTGGTAAATTTGTAAAGACAGAGTCTACATAATTGCTGATGGTATCCATAGTTCATCCTCTTTTCTGATTATTATTCTGATTCTGCTGTTGCTGTGATGGCCCTATTTGGATTTTACATAAATGAGTTTGATGAGTGCTTTTGTATCAACTAAAGTGTAGCACTTTTGGATGGGGCGTGGAAATGATATGAGCGGAATTAAGAGATGCGAATGGAAGGTGATAGTGAATTAATTTAATAAATTATGAAACAAGCGAACAGGACGTGAAAAAAGAGTCCAGCAAGCTAGACTCTTAATTTTTCTTTCAAGGCTTCGGTTAATGTCGCAGAGAAATTGATGCCGGCTTCTTCAGCCTTTTCAGCCAGATCGACAGGGATTGTCGTATTCTTTCTGACAACAGGCATTTTTACTTTTTTTGCGGCCGCAATCAGATCAACCATAATATAGCTCACAATCGCTTCGGGATTATCTGCTTGGACATCTGGTAAGTAGGAGGCTTTCGGCAGGTCTTTTTCATCGTAAAGCATCAATTCCAATGCCTCGGCACCTTTAGCAAGTGCATCTGGAATTCCAACACCTTGGGAAATGGCCCCCGGGACATCCGGAAAGGTTACTGTGTATGTTCCTGGATCATTTTCTCTGTCATCTAGAACCGATGGATAAGCAACATAGTGTGTATGTGCCATGATGATTTCCTCCTCTTTATTAATAAAACAATTATTTTAGTCCGGCTTGCTTAAGGATGTTGTTGTACGTGCCAGGAGCTATTTCATCTTTGAGGCTGCTGTAAGGGACAGTTACTTTATGTCCTGTTTCATCTTCGTATCGATGATGGTCACCGATGATGCGAACTTCTATGAATCCATGCTCCTATAATAACTTTAAAACTTGTCGGGCTGTCTGTGGCATTTCTGCAACTCCTGTCCATATTCACATTATATACGCACTATGCGTATATTTCAATGCAGTGATTAATTTAATCAAATTTATTCTCCAGAGTTTTTCTATCCATCAATCCTTTAAAATATACGAAATTTTACTCTGGAAATTTTTTAAAATTTCGTCTTTTCAACAATATTTTGCTCACAAACGTTTTGTGATTTGACTTGAATGCAATTGAAGAGTGCTCTATTCCAATCTTTACAGAACACGCGTTCTTGAATATACCTTCAAATAGACGTATACTTAAATGGTATTCTACACAGCGACTGGGGAAGGGGGGACCATCCAAAATGTTCGACTTTATAAATAAAATATTCAAAAATAAGCGATTAACCGAGGAAGAAAAGATATCGATCATTGAATTGGTGAATAATGAGGAGTCTTTCATCAAACCGAGAGATCTCATCGCGGAGCGGGAACGTCAGAAAATAGCTCAAAAGAAAGCCGAGAAAAAGGCTGCGGGAAAAGCTTGGATCAGCTACGTTTCGCCACCAGTAAGATTGAATGACAATTTTACAAAGCAAATCGAGGAAGTGGTTAGTGCATTATTTGAAAGATTATGCACTGTCGTCGATGTTGAGCTCAAAAAAAAGCATAAGAACATCAAACACGTGAAATATGAGCGATACTATTACCATGTGACTGCTTTTGACGAAATCTATCGGCTATCCAGAGAGGTGGTCTGTTCTACTTACAGGCTGGATAATGTCCACGTGTCTGTGTTTTTTTCGTATGACTTGAGAACCATGCTGTCCAGAGACATCCAAAAAATCCTTACGCATGAGTTAGAAGCGTACCGGGAAAATTTACCCTTTCCGGATGAAGAGACCAGGGATAAATTTGGCTTGACTCAATTCGGCAGCAAAATCGTTTGGTGGGATCCGTCCGGAATGCTGCGCGACAAACAATTTTTTGACGGTACCGAAATGGCGTATTTCGATCATCTAAGGAAAAGGGCGACGAGATTTACCGAAGTACCGACTATCATGACCCTTTGTTTGCGGAAATACGCAGACCTCATGCAGATTGTGTTGCATGACATTGAGGATGGATCCATCAAATGGAAGATCAAACCAAATAATTATTTCAGGAAATATTTCCACTTGCCATTGGATGATGAACGTATCTGGGCAGAAACGGTCCGCTTGCCGGCAGACCTTTATCTCCTGGCTGAAAACATGATCCGCAAGGAGGTCGAGGGTCTCCGGGTGTTGCCAGCTGAGGAAAGTATGCAAAATCTGCAAAAATATTTGCCTATAGAAACGTTCCAGAGGATCCAAATATATCTGAGCCAAAAAGTTGAGCTGGAGCTGGATTATCAGACCGTAACAGCATTGCGGAACGTGAACAAGACTGTTTGGCATGAGGCCGCCAATCTGCTCATCAGACAATCGCTTGAGCAGGTTAGTGGGCTGCTTGAGGTTGTTGCACAAGATCCGGATTTGAAAAAGATAGCCACGAAAGTGATCAAGCAAAGCGAGGATCCGGATAAGCGCATCATTTTTATTTTCTTGATGGAAAAAATGGCTTTGCCGGTATCAAAAGCGCTGCAAAAAGAACGGGATGGTTTCATTCATCCAACCAGACAGAACGATTATCAACAGTTGCTGCTTGATGCGAATCTGCATTTGGAAAATTTACCCGAGCTTCTAAATGACTGCACGCAACCGATGCGCAGAGAAATCAATCTGGACACAGCCTTGATCACCGCATCACATTCTGCCTTGGATACCATCATTGAGATGGTCGACACCTACCTGAGTGAGGATGAAACAAGCGAAGGGATGGATGCGGCTCTGAGCCTGAACCTGTTTGCCGAAATGGAGATATCGCTGGCTGAGGAACAAAGTGAAACGGAAAGTGTGGTCTCTACATCGGTAGCTGTTTCAGCCGTCACTACAGAAGAACCGGAAAATCCGGACAGTGAGCAGGAGTCTGAGCATATGCGATTCTTGAAACAGATGGTGGCAAGCAATGGGATATCTTTGGATGATTTCAAGAAACAGGCAAAAAATAAAGGGAAACTCCATCAGGCTTATCTCACTGAATTGAACGAAGTGCTGTATGAAATATTTGATGATCAAGTGTTGGTGATCAGCCAGCAACAGGTCATTATCGAAGAGGATTTTATGGAAGAAATGAGGGAATGGATAGATGGCTGAAAGCAAGCTGAGAAAGAAGGATGCCCAAACGATTATTGCCTCGCTTGAGGCGGGCGTCGTACCTGTAAAAGGGGTACAGCATGTGTTGGTGGGCAGGAGCAATGAGGTCAAGGAAATCATCGATACCTTGCAAAAATTGGAGGACGGCAACAGTGATCTGCGGTTTTGGGTAGGCGATTTCGGGTCGGGCAAAAGTTTTGTTTTGCGGACGATCGAATCGCTGGCGCTGCAAAAGAATTTCGTAGTCTCCACGATCGACTTGACCCCGACGCGTCGGTTCTATGATTCATCAGGGAAGGCCTTGGCGCTCTATAACGAAGTCGTCAATAAAATCGTCATCAAGAATAACCGCGACGGGAATGCGATCGAAACGATCGTCCAGCAATGGATTCAGGTTCTGCTCGAGCAGATTGCCGCAGAAAACAGCCTCACCGTTCCCATGTTGATGGAAAAGGCCCATTGGAAATTGGTGGAGAATGCCATCTTGAAGACGACGAATTCCTTCTATTCATCGGGTCTTTCCTATGAATTCGGGCAAGCGCTGATGAAATATTTCGAAGGGATTGCGGGAGACAATATGTCCCTTCAGATTGAAGCGATTCGCTGGATCCGCGGGGATATCACGACGAAAACGGAAGCCTCCAAAGAATTGGGCATCAAGAATGTCATCAACGACTCAAACTATCTCATCGCCTTGAAAAATTTGGCGGAATTGTTCCTGAAGATCGGCTACAAGGGGTTTGTCATAAACTTTGATGAATCGGTCAATCTGTACAAATTGCCCCGCGCCTTGACCCGTGAAAAAAATTATGAAATGATCCTCAATCTGTACAACGAAACGAAAACCAACGAAGCAAAAGGCTTGTTCATCAACTTTGGCGCTACGAAGAACACGGTTTACGACGAACGCAGAGGATTGGCCAGTTATGGCGCTTTGAAAACACGCTTCGGGAACGAATTGATGAAAAATAAGGACTATGTCAATGTGAACAGCACCGTCATCGATCTGAAGCCGCTGACAGCGGAGGAGATCTTTATCCTTTTGACCAAGCTGTTGGAAATATACAATACGGCCTATCAAACGACACTGACGGTGAAGGACAGCGAAATCCAGCGATACATGGAAGACCAGCTGAACCGCCCGGGAGCTGCAGCATTTTTGACGCCGCGGTCCGTCATCAAGGATTATATCGAAATTCTGTCCTTGCAGCGCCAGAACCCGGACCATTCTTTCAGCCATATACTTGCCGATCGCTTCGGCAGAAAGTCTTCCGTTGTGGTGAAGGATGCAGATGACCACGATGAGATAGAGGTTTACTGATGCAGGCATTCGATAGTCTCAGCCGGGATATCCAACAGTACATCTATGATAAAGGCTGGCCAAGCTTAACGCGCATCCAAAATGCAGCCATCAAACAGGTTGTCAATACCGATCACAACCTGATTCTGTCCGCTCCGACGGCATCCGGGAAAACGGAAGCGGCATTCATCCCGGCGCTGAACAGTGTGGAAGATTGGGAAACGGGGCTGAAGGTGCTGTACATCTCTCCTTTGAAAGCACTGATCAATGATCAATTCCAGCGCATCAACGAACTCAGTGCATATCTGGATATTCCGATTACGCGCTGGCATGGTGAAGTATCCCAGGCGCAGAAAAAGAAAGTTGTCAATCAACCGAAAGGGGTTCTATTGATCACGCCGGAATCGATTGAGGGCATGCTGGTGAATCGTCCTGGCGAAGCGCAGCACCTCTTTAAAGGTGTGGAGTGGATCATCATCGATGAACTGCACAGTTTCCTGGGGACGGAACGGGGTGTTCATTTGCAATCGCTGCTGCAACGGATCAGCCAATTCATGCAAGCGCCACGTTTCATCGCGATGAGCGCAACCTTGAACAAAAAGGATTTCGGCTATGCGAAGGCCTTCTTCGGCAGCCAACGCGATACGGACATTCTCGTGGACCGTGATAAAAATGATCTGCTCATCACGATAGACTACAAGAGCGGTGAGGCGGGCCCATTCGTTGCAAGGGAATCCTTGGAAGCGATCTACCAGTATTCCAAAACAGAAACGATGCTGATTTTTCCGAATTCCCGCAACAGAGTGGAAGAAATCACCCATAAATTGGATAAGATGGCAAAAAAAGAGAACGCGCCTATCCGCTATTTTGCTCATCATTCATCGGTGGATAAACTTTTGCGTGAAGAAGTTGAATTTTTCGCCAAAAACAACGAGGATCAGCTGTTCACGATCACCTGCACCTCCACTTTGGAATTGGGGATAGACATCGGATCAGTGGACAGCGTGGTGCAGTACGGATCCCCACCATCCACTTCATCGCTGAGCCAAAGACTGGGGCGCAGCGGACGGAGAAGCCACCAAAGCATCCTGCACATTGTGGAAGATGACTCTTGGGAAATGCTTCAGACCTACGCCGCATTGGATTTGCTGGAACGGGGTGAAATGGATGCGACAGAAATGATCGAGACACCCTACAACGCCTTGGCGCATCAGGTGATGGCGATTCTCTTCCAGAAGGTCAGTATGCCGATGACGCAATTGTTGCAGCTGAATAAAACCTTTCCGGTCTGGAGAGCGATTCCGGATGAAGATTTGGCGCTGTTGATCGACTACATGGTGGAAAAAGATTTCATCGAAATCATGGATGATGAAGCGATTGTCGGCTTGGAGGGGGAACGTCTGCTGCGCTCCAGGGATTTTTACGCACTGTTTTTCACGACAAGTGATTTTTCTGTCCATTACCAGCATGAGCGCATTGGCAGCCTGCCGTTCACGCCAGAAATCCAGATCGAAAGCAAAATCCTGCTGGCGGGCAGGGTGTGGATCGTGAAAGATATCGATGTCAAGGCCAAGCGCATCATGGTGGAAATGACGAAAGAAGGAAGGCCGCCGAAATTCATCAGCGACGAAGGCTTCGTCTCCAATGAAGTGCGTGAAAATATGGAAAAGCTGCTGCGGACGGGAGAGTATCTGACCCTGAACAATGACAAGATCACACGTGATTTTGATTTTCTGAAGAGTGCACTCTACTACGATGACGGGAACTATTGGTATGAGGACAACCAGACGAATATAGGCATCGTGACATTCAGAGGGACCAAGTTCAATATCGCATTGTTGCTGCTCATCAAGAGCATTGCGGCTGAGGGTGAAAAATATCAACTGCACGACAAGCACTCCTTGATCACGGGTCCCGACATAAAAAGGATGGTGGAACGACTCGCTGGAGGGGATGTTTCTCTGGATACTGTCGTAGCGTATCTGGAGAAAAACGAAAAGGCCATCGAAGAGTTGACGGCCCATCAAAAATTTATGCAATTGGTTCCCACAAGTTTGAAAATCAGGTGGATCCTGAACAACTTCTTTTCGGTTTGATTGGGACAATCGATGGAAGTGGGCTGCCTCAAAATTGCCGGGAAAGTATTGGCCTGATTCGAGGTGGCGATTAAAGAAAGGAGTCTTTTATGATATTTTTTTTCCCGACAGTTATGCTTTTGATAGTTGGCTGGTTGATAAAATACAAAAAAGTAACATGGCTGATTTCAGGATATAATACAGCTCCCAGAGAGGAAAAACAGAAATATGACATTGAAAAACTATGCAAATATATGGGTAATTTCATATTCGTATTGGCAAGCATATTTTTTGTGATGGCAATTACAAGCCTTTTGTTCAATAAAAATGTTGACACGATTACAAGGTTTGGTTTTGGAGTATTGATCATTGTCACAGTATCCGGAATTGTATATTTAAATACAAATAACAGGGTGAAAAAGTAACAAATGATTTGCCTGATGAGGATTATTAAAGTGGTGTTTTACAAAGGAAACCGCAACAAAATGGGAATTCAGATCCATTTTATTGCGGTTTTCTTATTTGCCTTTCCCGGTACTCATTTGTGGAGAGTTTTTTTGATTGCGAGCTAATCTTCGTGCGTTGTCCGATAACCCGAAAGAATCGGACAACGAAGAGTGATCAGAATGTTGAAGACGCCTGTTGATTTCTGGCGGCATGAAGAAGAAATGATTGTCTTCAAGTCATAATTTGTGTATGCTAAAAATATAGACTTTTTAGAGGAAATCCACTTAATTTGATCTTGCCCTTGAAAGGCCAGACATTTAAAGAGAGGTGCGGTGCTAAGGTATGCAAAAATATGTCATCATATCCAATGATATCCGGAACAAAATCGTAAAAGGGGAGTACGTGGCCAATCAACAGATACCTTTCGAAAAAGATATGTGCATTCATTACAACGCAAGTAAAATGACGGTCAAAAAAGCATTGGATATTCTGGTTGCGGAAGGCCTGGTCATCAAGAGGAGAGGCTCCGGTACTTTTGTTAAGGATCTGAACTTGGAAGAAATCGAGCGTGTTACGATGGCGAATCAATTCCGCGGCACGACTGCGCTCAATGCAGGGAAGAAGGTCCACAGCAAAATACTTAATTTTTCAATCGTGAAGGTACCGGAAGAAGCAGCGAAAAAGCTGAATATTTCAGCGGGCAGTTTTGTATACGACATTTATCGGGTACGCTATGTGGAGGACGAGCCCACCGTGATGGAAAAAATCTACATGCCGATTGATTTGATACCGAACATCAAGGATAAAAATGTCACAGGCTCGATCTATGAGTATATCGAGAACGAGCTAAAGTTGAACATTCAGAGTGCGCACAGGACGGTTTCTGTCCGCAAAGCGACTGATTTTGAAGCGGAGGAGCTTGGACTGGAAAAGGGTGATCCTGTGGCGGTAGCCGAGCAAATCGGCTATTTCGATACCGGAAATGCGTTTGAATTCTCCACCTCTGTCCATCGCTACGATAAGTTTGCCGTCGAAATCGTTTTGGCGCGCAATTGAGCGGAAGTTCAGTGAGGGCAGTTGCGATTCGGCGGTTCGGCGGCTTGAACTCCGGTGATGCTGTCGTTGGACGGAGAAGGGGATTTGAATCGCTCCCGTCATTAACTACTAAAATTTTAAAAACAGAAGGTTCTCCTCATTTTTCGAGGCGAATCTTCTGTTTTTTCTCTTAGTTTTTCATGCCTTCAATGAAATCGATGGCGGACTGCAGGATGTTTTTGTCGTTGTCGTAGGTGATGGCCTGCAAAGCTTCGTTGAACGGCATCCAGGCGAAGTCGGTGACTTCGGCATCCTGTTTTTCGATCGTTTCCGTGTGAGCGAAGGCGATGAAGTAGACGACTTCTTTCATAACGCCGGGAGCCGGGGAGTAGCTGACGGATTTCCGGAAAGAGGTGCTGAGGTCAGCGTTCAGGCCGGTTTCTTCCTTGATTTCCCTCAATGCTGTTTCGACTTCCGTTTCGCCTTCCTCGACGTGGCCTTTCGGGAATGCCCAATGGCCGCCGTTCTCATGTTTGATCAATAATACTTTTCGGTTCGTGTTGTCTGGGGAGAGCACGATGGCTCCACATGACTTTTCTGATTTCATAGTTGATGCTCCATTCATTAGTTTCTTCATCCAGTTAGATGCGTAATTACAGTATAGCAAAAAAATGGTTCACGTCGCATCCGAATCAATCAAAAAAATTTTTCCATAATTCGGCATTTTCAATACAAATTCATGTAAATTCTCTATAACGTTCGCTTTTAAACTCTATAACGCCTGAAAATGTGAAGATTCTCATAATGAAAGCCCTTATAATTCGGCATTTACACTTTACAATTGTATGTGATATCGATATAATTTTATTTGTCGTTAATAAACGAATTATATTTTGTTTTGCAATCATTAATGTTCGTTATCAGGAGGAGAATCATGGAAGAGAAAGTACATACAGGCCTGACCTACGGTGTGGAAGACAAACCGGATTTAGGCACAACAATCGTTTTAGGGTTTCAGAACGTCATCACCGCTTTCGGTGGTTTAGTGGCAGTACCGCTTATCATTGCCGGAATCGCAGGTTTCGGGGTTGAGGATACTGCTTATATGGTCAGTGCGGCGCTTTTGGCCTCGGGTATCGTTTCAATCATTCAATCAAAAGGTTTTGGTCCGAAATGGTTCCGCGTCGGTGCAGGCTTGCCGACGATCATGGGAACTGACTTTGCCTTTGTGGCACCGGCTGCATCCGTCATCGGTGCGGGCGGCATCACCGCCTACTTCGGCGGTACGATGTTGGGCGCATTGCTAGAGGTTGGTTTAAGTTATTTCGTAAAACCATTATTGAAATTTTTCCCGCCGGTCGTTACCGGATCGGTTATCTCCTTGATGGGGATGACGCTGATGTCCGTTGCGATGGGCTGGGCAGGCGGCGGTTTCGGGTCTGAGGATTTCGGTAATCCGATGAATATCGGTATCGCAGTGCTTGTGTTCCTGGTCATCGCGTTGATCAACCATTATGGGCCAAGCAGAATCGCGCCAGCCGCTGTTCTGATCGGTGCCGCAATCGGTTATGTCGTCTGCATTCCGTTGGGGATGGTCGACTTCGGCCAAGTCGTTGCCGCTGAATGGTTCGCCTTACCACAATTCTTCAAATTCGGAGTTCCTGATTTCAAGCTTGAATACGCAATTCCTTTTGTATCCGGCTATCTGGTAACCGTCATTGAAACAGTCGGTGTTATGCAGACGCTTGGTGCTGTTACGGAAACGAAACTGACGGATGAAAGAATCGCTGCCGGCGTCCGCGCGGATGGTTTCGGCTCGTTCATCGCGCCTTTCATCGGTTCCGGTCCTGCCGCAACCTTCAGCCAAAATGCCGGATTGATTCCGTTGACCCGCAATGCTTCCCGTAAAGTCGCTATCATGGGCGGTATCATCATGATCGTGATGAGCCTTTTCCCTAAATTCGCTACACTGATTTCAATCATGCCGCAACCTGTATTGGGTGGTGCCGGCATCTTGATGTTCGGTACGGTTGCTGCGGCCGGTGTGCAATCACTGTCCCGTGTTGAATTCAACAACCGCAACATGATCATCGTCGCTTCTGCCTTGGGTGTCGGTCTGGGTGTTTCCTTTGTGCCGGATACAGTGGCGCAATTGCCAGGCATCTTGAGCGGATTGTTCTCATCCGGTATCTCGGCAGGAACAATTGTTGCGTTGGTATTGAACATCATTTTGAAAGAAAAAGCCTAAATATACGCTGCTTGAGCAGCTTGAATGAAAAGAAACACGTAAGCATCCGCTTGGCTGCTTGCGTGTTTCTTTTTGGATAAATGAAAGCATATCGTCTTTTCAATATGCTTACGTTTAAAATATTCGAAAAATTATTTTGCGCGCTTTACTTCGATTCGATAGCCATCAGGGTCCGTCACAAAGAAATAAGTCGGTGTGCCACCTGAAAGTCCCTTTAACTCACCTGTTTCATAAGCAGAAGCTTTACAAACTTCATGCATTTTTTCCAAGTCATCGACAGTCACGCCTAAATGACTGAAGCCATTTCCTACATTATATGGCTCGGCATCGTAATTGTAAGTGAGTTCAATTTGCACAGAAGAACCGGGAGAATTCAGATAAATTAAATCAAACTTATTTTCAGGGAATTTTCTGTGGCTGGCAACCTCAAAATCAAATAGATCAGTATAGAAGTCTAAAGTAGCGTCAATATTTCTGACACGCAGGCAAATCTCAACGAGTTTTTGGTTCATAATATCATCCTCCAATAGTTTCTTATTCTCATTCTATCATGATTAGATCATATAGGCATTTTATTTACCCAAAACCAGAGCTTACTAAAGGAGTTGAGGGACCCGTATCATAACTACTGATAAAAAACGCAGAGACAAACGATACGGAGGTTGTCCGATAACCCGGAAGAATCGGACATTCCGAGCCCGGACGATGATGCGGTTGTCCGATAACCGAAAAGAATCGGACATTCCGCACTGCTAGCGTCAAAATATCGAATGCACGGTTACTTCCGTTTATCCACGCATTCCCCCTGGACCCAGACCTCGCGGATGTTTTCCGGACGGCTCAAAAAGAGGATCTTGTGCAGCAGATTTTCCATCGAAATCCCGTCGTCGAACAGCGGCAGTTCGGCGTTCAGCGCGTTGACGTCGATCACTTGGACATCCCAGGCATAGTTTTCCTCCAGGCGCCCGATCGGCAGGCTCAGGCTCTCTCCTCCGCCGGCAGTCGCATAGTAGAACGCCTCGTTGGCGGTAATCCGAGAATGCGGCAAGCCGCGTTCCGGAGCCGCAAGCGACGGATCAACGCCTTCCTCCAGCATCCTCGAGGAGATGACAGCCTGTCGGATATTGTCGAAAAGGCTGGGGGAGAAGCCTCCGGAGATGTCCGTTCCCAAGCCGATGTCGATCCCTTTCCGAGTGAAACGGGCAGCGGGAAGGACACCGTTCGAAAAGCAGACATTCGAAATCGGACAATGAGCGATTGCTGTGCCGGTTTCGGCAAACAAATCGGCATCCGCATCCGAAAGGAAGACGGCGTGCGCCATGACCGCTTTGTCCTGCAGAAGCCCCATCTCATTGAGCGCAAACGTGTCGCTCTTGTGCATACGTTCGAGGACGTAGTTGTGCTCCCAATCGCTTTCGCTGCAATGTGATTGGATGTGCGTGCCATATTTTTTCGCCAACTTGCCGAGACCCGCCAACGCTTCGTCCGTGCAGCTCGGGATGAAGCGGGGAGTCACAACCGGGTAGACGCCTTGTTTGGTCGTCTTATTCAATTCCTGAACGCGTTGGATGAAATCTTCCGTATCCGCCAATGCGCTCTCTGTACTTTCATCGCGGTAATACGCCGGATTCTGTTCCTTGTCGTCCATGACCACTTTCCCGACCAAACCGCGTTGGCCTTTGTCCGCGCAAATCTGGGCCAAGAGATAGCTGGCTTCCTTGTGGATGGTCGCGAAATAGAGCGCGGTCGTCGTACCGTCAGCCAACAAGGTAACGACAAGGTCCTGATAGACTTTGCGGGCGAAATCCAGATCGGAGAATTTCGATTCTAGTGGGAAGGTATAGGTGTCCAGCCAATCATGCAAAGGGATGTCCATGGCAGTGCCGGCCTGCGCCCATTGCGGAGCGTGGATGTGCAGATCGATGAACCCCGGCAGAAAATACTGTCCCTCAGCAAGCTCGTGGAATTTTTCCGTTTCGCCGTAGGTAGCCAAAATCGTTCCATAATCAGCATCTTGCGGCTTCTGGATGCGCCTGATCACGCCTTCCGCATCCAGACAAAACAGACAATCCTCCAGTACGCTCACTTCCTGCGGCGACCTGCTGGTGAAGGCCGTCCCCCGAAACACTTTAGAATATGCATGATCCATATGAATTCCTCCTTGTCCTGTTTTCCTTGCCTCCATTATATCACTCCGGAAGAAAGAGCAGATCATGAAAGCAAGGATATCTAAGCGACGATTATTCAGGTATACTTAAAGAAAGAGAGCTATCAGGAAGGATTGAACTAAGTGCCCGCCAAAATCATGGAACCCGTTCTGCCAAAAGATTTGCCTGAAAAAAATTTCGCCGACTGTTTCGATCCGGATGAACCTTACATAGAACACGCCATCTTCAAAGACACTGCCATCGACCTTGGCGACAGACGGGGAGTGGAGTTCACCGAAGTCAGATTCCAGAACGTGACTTTCAGCGAAACGACAGTACCGCAATTGTACTTGCGGGATGTCATCTTCGAAAGCTGCGATTTCGCCAACGTGCAACTGGATGAAGTGACGATGAAGCGGGTCCGCTTTGTGAATTGCCGACTCATCGGCACCTCGATGACCGAAGGCGTCTTTAAGGACGTGCTCTTCCGGGAATGCAACCTGCAGATGGCGGCTCTGGGATTCAGCCGGCAGAAGAATGTCCGTTACGAGAACTGCCGCCTGAATGAAGCCGATTTTTACACCTGCAAACTGAAGAAAATCGATTTTTCGGAGTGCGATCTGTCCGGAATCAATTTCACGGGAACACCTTTGAAGGCGATCGACATCAGCAGCTGCCGATTCGAGCGCATCAGCGTCACGCTTGAGGATCTCAAAGGTGCAATCGTCAGCGAGGAACAGGCTTTGGCCTTCGTTGTGATGCTCGGGCTGGTCATCAAAAATTAAAAAATGCGAAGGAATGCGAAAGATAGAATAGAACAAGGAGGCAGATATGGAGAAAAAAGTGTTGGCAAGTGAACTTGCCTTGGCAATGGGCGTGATGTGCAACGCCATTGCCGTGTCGTTGATGATCAAAAGTGAATTAGGGGTGTCGACGATTTCATCCGTTCCGGTTGTGTTGAACGAAATGTTTGCGCACGTGACGATCGGCAGCTGGAACTTTCTCTTCCAAGTGGTCCTTGTGGTGGTGATGGCTCTGATTACGCGGAAGTTTTTGGGATATGTCTTTTCGATTGCATTGGCATTGTTGTTCGGCTACCTGTTGGATTTCTTTGAATTGCTTTTTTCAGGCATCGTCGCAAACATACCGCTACGGATCGTGTTCTTTTTCACCGGATTTTTCATGTTGTCGCTCGGGATCAGTCTGATGCTGAATTGCCGTTTGCCGGCTCTGCCGTTCGACTTGTTCGTGCGCGAAATGTCCGAACATTTCGGGCTCACTGTGAAGCAAATGAAGACGGGATTCGACGCCGTCTGCGTCGGATTGAGTGTTGTATTTTCATTGCTGTTCCTGGAAGGAATCGCCGGAGTCGGGCTCGGGACCGTGTTCGCCATGCTCTTCACCGGTACGGTCACGCAGCATTTCGCGAACCGATTGAACAGCCGCTTCGTTTTTCAGAAAATGATGATAATCAAAGAACGCGCGTAACGCAGTGGCTGCCTCCTAACGAGGCAGCCACTTTTGTCATCAGAAGTCAGAATGTCGGCCAAAAAGATGAATAAAACCAAAGAATCCACCTTTTCGATGCGAAATACGGCCAAAAAGATGAATAACTATAAAGAATTCATCTCTACGGTGCGAAATGTTTTCGAAAACATGCATAAGAGCAAACAATCCATCTTTTTACCGCAGAATGCTGCTCCGCAACGCACTAGTAATAAAGCGAATAACATTCGTTTTCAAAAAAATGCTGACATACCAACGCACTAAATGAAAATCAATTTTTTTCGTGGAAAGGGCTTGCATCTTATTCTTGGAAGTGCTAACATGTTGTTCATAGGATTGTTACTGGTTGTGCAGGCAAAACCTAAATTGATACGAGATGATGTGCACATCATTTGGTGTTAGTTTAGGTTTTTTTTAATGGAAGGGGGAATGGGGAGAAGCGATGAAAATCGGAAAAGTCTATAACAACAACGTGGTCTTGGCAGAGGCCGGAGACGCATCCGAAGTCATTGTGATGGGGAAAGGGATCGGCTTCCAGAAAAGAACGGGAGACGCAATCGACAAATCCTTGATTGAGAAGACTTTCGTCATCCAGGAAAATGATTCAGCAGATCAATTAAAGGCCATTTATCAGGATTTACCGCAAGAAGAATCAGATGCCATTTTTAAGATCATCCAAGAAGCCGAGACGAGGCTGAATCATATCTTCCAGGCAAACGTCTACCTGACGCTTGCTGACCATATCCATTACGCCATCCAGCGGACAAAGGAAGGGATTGAATTGACCAATCCTTTGGCCTTCGAAGTGAAGAAGTTCTATCGACGGGAGTACGAGCTCGGCAAAATCGGGCTGGAACTCATCGCGGAACATGTCGGTGTCATGATGGCCCCCGATGAAGCGACATCCATCGCTCTTCATTTCGTGAATGCGCAGAAGGAAGGCCAACTGATCGAAGAGACCATGAAAGTGACCCGGATTGTTCAGGACATCCTGAACATTGTCCGCTTGCATTTCGGAGTCGCCTTCGATGAAGAATCGATTTCCTATAACCGGTTCTATACCCATCTGCACTATTTTGCGCAGCGGGTCGTCATGGGAGAAGTTTTCCAGACGGATCCGGACACCTTCTTGGTGGAGCAAGTGAAGGCAAACTATCCGGCTGCCTATAACTGTGCAAACAAAATAGCGACTTATGTCGGAGCTGCCCACCATTTCCAAGTCGGGACCGACGAACTTGTTTACCTCACGATCCATATCCACCGGGTCGTGCAGCAAAAGTGAATACCTAAAATGCTCTCAAGAGGATTGTTACTGGTAAAGCAGGCAAAACCTAAGTAGACAGCGGGGAAGAAATTCCCATGCTCTCTATTTAGGTTTTTTTTATAAAAAATAATAGAAAAAGAGGGATATAACATGAAGTATGAAGAATTAGCAAATGATATTTTGGCTCACGTCGGCGGTAAAGAAAATGTGCGTAGCTTGGCACATTGCGTGACTCGTCTGCGTTTTAAATTGGTCGACGAAAGCAAAGCGGATACGGAATACCTGAAAAAACGCGAAGGCATTGTTACCGTCATCCAAAGTGGCGGTCAATATCAAGTAGTAATCGGCAACCACGTACCGGATGTTTATGAAGCTGTTAACGCAGTTGGCGGATTGAATGGCGGCGGTGAGGTAGCTGCTGAAGATGATGGTCCAAAGGGTAGTCTGTTCAATCAGTTCATCGATATGATTTCAAAAATTTTCCAACCAATCTTAGGACCGTTGGCAGCAACAGGGATGCTGAAAGGTGTGGCTGCAATTATGGTGGCTGCTGGCATGTCGACTACTGATGGGGCCTATGTCCTGATTCAAGCAGCCGGTGACGGATTCTTCAACTTCCTGCCGATCTTCCTTGCATTCACTGCCAGCAAACATTTCAAAATGAACAGCTTTACTGCGATGGCAGTCGCAACCGCAATGGTCTATCCAGGCTTGGTCAATCCTGTAGGAATCGATCCATTGTACACTTTATTCGCTGGTTCCATTTTTGAATCGCCGATCTACATGACTTTCTTGGGCTTGCCGGTCATCATGATGAGCTACGCTTCATCGGTTGTACCGATTCTGTTGGCCGTCTTCTTGGGTTCCAAAGTCGAAAATGTCTTGAAGAAGATCGTTCCGGATGTCGTGAAGTTATTCTTGGTTCCTTTCTTAACACTGTTGATTGTCGTTCCATTGACTGTCTTGTTTGTCGGACCGCTCGCCACATGGGCAGCTACGTTGCTAGGCGCTGGTGTATCCTGGATCTATAATTCGAGCCCAATCGTTGCAGGCGCTGTATTAGGTGGCGGTTGGCAAGTATTCGTCATGTTCGGTTTGCATTGGGGATTGGTGCCGATCGCAATCAACAACTTGGCGACACAAGGTTATGATCAACTATTGTCTACTATATTAGGTGTTTCTTTCGCTCAGACAGGTGCAGTATTGGCTATTTTGTTAAAAACGAAAGAAGCAAAAGTAAAACAATTGAGTATTCCGGCTTTCATTTCCGGTTTGTTCGGGGTAACTGAGCCTGCTATCTACGGGATCACTTTACCGATGAAACGTCCATTCCAATTGAGCTGTATTGCTGGTGCCATCTCCGGTATCGTGGCAGGTATCTTCAAATTGACAAGCTACCGTATGGGCGGTATGGGCATCTTCTCATTCCCAAGCTACTTGGATGCAAACGGAACAATGAGCTTCAATTTCTGGGCTTCCATCATCGTATGTGCAGTAGGACTTGTTGCAGGCTTCATCCTTGTATTCTTCTCAAAAATTCCAGTTCTTTACGGAGAAACTGAAACTGCAGCAACTGCAACAAATACAGCGACAACACTGAACACAAACTCTGTAGTCATTGAAGCAATGAAAAAAGACTTGAGCGCAGCTGCTGAAAAAGATTTGGTCGCTAGCCCAATGATCGGCGAAATGGTTCTCTTGTCAGATGTTCCGGATGAAGCTTTTGCGACTGGCGCACTTGGTAAAGGGATCGCGATCCGTCCGACTGTCGGTGAAGTCTATGCTCCGGCAAACGCAACTGTAACACTCTTGTTCCCAACCCAACATGCAATCGGTTTAACGACTGAAAACGGAACTGAAATTCTGATCCACGTCGGAATGGATACGGTCCAATTGGATGGTGAAGGCTTCACGAGCCATGTGCAACAAGGCGATAAAGTAATGGCTGGCCAATTGCTGTTGGAATTCGACATCGACTTGATCCAAAAAGCAGGCTACGAAGTCATCACACCGATCATCGTCACAAACAGCAACGATTACCTGGATGTGCTCACGACGAAAGAAGCGACGTTGACTGACGGCGACTATCTGCTGACGGTCATCGCATAAACAAAAACATTCGGGAAATCGATCTTAACCGCAAGCAATATTTCCGGATAAAAACCAGATATCCGGGGAAAAGACCTAGACCGTAAGCCAGCTTCCCGAATAATAACCAGATATCCGGGAATTTGGTTTGTGGTCTCAGGCGCCCGAACCTATTTAGGATGAGTTTTCAACATTCGGGGCTGTCCCGCAATGAGTCAGACCCGCGCATAAAATAGAACCAGAATAAAGAACAGGAGCGATCACATGCAAACAGTATTTCCAGAAGGATTTTTATGGGGTGGCGCAACTGCCGCCAACCAATACGAAGGTGCTTATAATGTTGACGGAAAGGGGCTTTCCGTTCAGGATGTAACCCCTCAAGGCGGATTTGGGCCGATCACGGATGGTCCGACACCGGACAACATGAAATTGGAAGGGATCGACTTCTACCACCGTTATAAAGAAGATATCGCCTTGTTTGCGGAAATGGGCTTCAAAACATATCGTACATCCATCGCTTGGACACGCATCTTCCCGAACGGCGACGAAGCGGAGCCGAACGAAGCTGGCTTGCAGTTCTACGATGACTTGTTCGATGAATTGGCAAAATACGGCATCGAACCGCTGATTACGCTGTCGCATTACGAAACGCCGCTGCACTTGGCGCGCGAGTATGATGGTTGGGTCAACCGCAAAATGATCGGCTTCTACGAAAACTATGTGCGCACGGTCTTCACGCGCTACAAAGACAAAGTCAAATACTGGTTGACGTTCAATGAAATAAACTCGATTATCCACGCGCCATTCATGAGCGGCGGAATCGCAACAGCTCCGGATCAATTATCGAAATCCGATCTGTACCAAGCCTGCCACCATGAATTGGTAGCCAGCGCTTTGGCGACAAAAATCGGCCACGAAATCAACCCGGACTTCAAAATCGGCTGCATGGTCATCGCAATGCCGACGTATCCGTTGACTTCCCATCCTGATGATATCATCGCCGTGATGGAAGCGGATCGCCAAAACTTCTTCTTCTCGGATGTGCATGTACGCGGCACGTACCCTGGTTACATGAAGCGCTACTTCCGCGAGCACGGCATCGAGCTGAATATCACACCGGAAGACGAAGAAATCCTGAAGAACACGGTCGATTTCGTTTCCTTCAGCTACTACATGAGTTCCACGGAAACGGCTGATCCTACCAAGAGAGCAGCAGGCGAAGGCAATATCTTGGGCGGTATTCATAATCCATATCTGGAAGCTTCCGAGTGGGGCTGGCAGATCGATCCAAAAGGCTTGCGTGTCATCCTGAATACGTTCTGGGATCGCTACCAAAAACCGTTGTTCATCGTCGAAAACGGCTTGGGGGCAGTCGATCAGCTGGTTGAAGGCGAAGACGGCCAAATGACCGTCAACGACGACTACCGCATCAACTACCTGAATGACCACCTGGTGCAGGTCGCGGAAGCGATCGCGGACGGCGTCGAGCTGATGGGCTACACGACTTGGGGCTGCATCGACTTGGTCAGCGCGTCCACTGCAGAATTGAAAAAACGCTACGGCTTCATTTATGTCGACCGCCACGATGACGGATCCGGTACTTTGAACCGTTACAAGAAAAAATCATTCAACTGGTACAAAGAAGTCATCGCAACAAACGGCGCATCTTTGGTACAGAAATAGGAGGAATTGTCATGTCAGCAGGTAAAGGATTTCCGGAAGGTTTCTTCTGGGGCGGTGCTACAGCCGCCAATCAATTTGAAGGAGGTTGGGACGCTGATGGGAAAGGTCCATCGGTCATCGACCAACTGACCTGCTCGCGTGACTTCGCTGAGCGCTTCGCCGGAGTGGGCGATTATCACCCTTCACACATCGGTATCGATTTCTATAACCGCTACAAGGAAGATATCGCTTTGTTCGCAGAAATGGGCTTCCGGATGTTCCGGATGTCGATCGCTTGGACGCGGATTTTTCCGAATGGAGATGAACTGGAACCAAACGAAGCGGGCTTGGCCTTTTACGATGACGTCTTCGATGAATTGGCCAAATACGGCATCGAACCATTGGTGACGATCTCGCATTTCGAAATGCCGCAATATCTGGTCGATCACTACGGCGGCTGGAAAAACCGCAAGCTGATCGGATTTTTTGAAAGATATGCGACTACCTTGTTCGAACGCTATCAAGGGAAAGTCAATTATTGGCTGACCTTCAACGAAATCAACATGGCGACGTTCCTTCCTCAGATCTCGATCGGTTCGAAAGCCGAAGCGGGCGAAAGCCAGGAAGAAGTCATGTATCAAGCTTTGCATCACCAGTTCGTTGCCAGCGCATTGGCAACGAAAGCGGCCCGGGCAATCGATCCCGAGAACCGCATCGGCTGCATGATCGCCTATGCGCCGGTCTATCCGTTGTCGGCAAAACCGGAAGACGTTTGGTCAGCGCAACGAAAAGAAGAAGAGAAACTGTTCTTCTCAGATGTCCATGCCCGCGGGTATTATCCGCCGAGCAAATTGGCTTACTTAGCCACTAAAGGCATCAACGTTACGTTCGAACAAGGCGACGAGGAAATCTTGGCCGCACATACAGTCGATTTCATTTCCTTCAGCTATTATGCTTCCAGCGCAGCCAGCTTTGCGCAATCCGGCGTGCCGGGTGAAGGCAATGCTTTGATGGGCGAAAAGAACCCATACTTGGCGGAATCGGAATGGGGTTGGCAAGTCGATCCATTGGGACTGCGCGTCGCTCTGAACACCTTCCATTCCCGTTACCAATTGCCGCTGATGGTGGTCGAAAACGGTTTGGGTGCTGTGGATGAAATCGTCGATGGCAAAATCCATGACGATTACCGCATCTCCTACCTCCGCGATCACGTCAAAGCGATGCGTGATGCGATCGTGCTGGACGGCGTGGATCTCGTCGCCTATACGTCTTGGGGCTGCATCGACCTGGTTTCGGCCGGGACGGGCGAGATGGCGAAACGCTACGGCTACATCTATGTGGACCGCAACAACGACGGTTCCGGCAGCTTGGATCGCCTGAAGAAGGATTCCTTCTACTGGTACCAAAAAGCCATCGCCAGCAATGGCGAAGATTTGGACTAGTTAGAATAACACTACAACAAAATACAGTAAAATGCTCGAATGTCACGCTATGGCATCAGAGCGTTTTGCTGCATTTGTAGTATATATTCATGACAAATTTATTATCGCATATTAATGTAAACGCATTCCGAAAGATGGTGGGCGTTGGCATAAGAAAATATCTGGCAACTACTAGGAGGAGTAATTGGATGAAAAAGAAGACAGCAGTAACGATCACAGCCTCATTAATTGGTGCACTCTTATTGGCAGGATGCGACAGCGGTTCACAGTCAGCCGTATCGGAGGAGAGTGAAAGCGGTGTGGCACAGGAGCAAATACAGGAAAAAGAAAAAGTTCGCACAGTAATCACAACAGACGGTGAAGTTGATGATATGAATTCCATGTTGAGGTATTTCCTGTATGCGAATGAAATGGAACTGGAAGGGATTGTCCTGACAAGCTCCATGTACCATTATGCCGGTGATGAGGAAGCTGGAATAGAGCCTTTCCGATGGACCGGAACAGAATGGCTCAGCAACATGACGGACGCTTATGAAGAGGCTTATCCGAATTTGATTACGCACGCGGAAGGCTATCCGGATCCGGACTACATTCGTGAAGTGACCAAAATCGGCAATATTACGGATGCGGGAGAAATGGAAAAAGTAACAGAAGGCTCCGAAATTTTAAAAGAACTGTTCTTGGATGATGAAGAAAGCGACCTATATGTACAAACATGGGGAGGCACCAACACCACCGCTAGGGCACTCAAATCAATTCAGGAAGAGTACGAGAATACAGACGAATGGGAAGCTATTAAAAAATCTGTGAGTGATAAACTTGTTCTCTACATCATTCTGGATCAGGATGAAAGTTACAGTTCCTATATCGCTACAAACTGGCCTGATATCCGCATCATCAACGATCAGTCCAATTTCTGGCACTTCGCTTATGCATGGAAATTCCACACGGATGAAGTGAACAACAAGTTGCAGGGAGAATGGAACTACGAAAACATCAAAAATGGCCATGGATCGTTATTGGATATGTATGCACTGATGGGAGACGGAAACATTCTTGAAGGTGAACTGCCGGAGGAACAACGCGGGTCTGAAGAATATCTTGAAAATAATCCGCAATATAACCAGTATGATTTTATCTCAGAAGGTGATTCTCCCTCCTTCTTCTATCTGATTGACAATGGGCTTAGAAGTATGGAAGATCCATCATTTGGTGGTTGGGGAGGAAGATTCGGCGCTGAAAATGAACAATTATACCGCAATACAGTTCTGGACTTTGACCCATACACAGAAAGATACGAGGCTGAATATTCATTGATGCGTTGGTTTGATGATATTCAAAGCGACTTTGCGGCTCGTGCGGATTGGGCCAGTACCGCTGATTACGGAGATGCTAACCACAATCCTGTTTTGACGGTGGATGAAGGGATTGATCTGAAAGTCGAAAAAGGTGAAGAAGTGACCTTGCACGCTAACGCGACTGATCCGGATGGGGATGGCTTGACTTACAGCTGGTGGAGGTACTTTGAAGCTGATACTTATGAAGATTCCAAAGTTGAACCGCTTGAGGCAGTGGCTGATGTGACCAGTGGCTTACAATTGGGTCTGCATCGTGACTTGGCAGAAGGCGAAAAAACGGATACGATTGCATTATCCGGAAGTGACACGGACACCGTAACCTTTACTGTTCCGGAAGATGCTCAGTCAGGAGACACTATCCACATTATCGCAGAAGTGCAAGACGATGGTACCCACGAATTGAAACATTACCAGAGAGTTATCTTAACAGTGAAGTAGTAAGACAAACAGACAGACAAGCAGGTTGCTGAACCTTGCTTGTCTGTCTGTTTTTTTAATAGATTGCGAAAAACGAATAAAATCAAACCGGAGCCTGCCAGGGTTGCGGATGTCCGATACCGGAAAGAAATCGGACAAGTAAGTACCTGTAAGAGTCCCGGATGTCCGATACCGGAAAGATATCGGACAAGTTAGCACCCGTCAGAGCTGCACTTGCCTGAAATCAGCACTGCATTCGACTTTCTTCAAAAAATACTCGAACACCGACAGATCATCCGTCAATTCCGGATGGAAGGCAGTAACCAAAATCTGGTCGTTTTCGGCCGCTACAATCTTTCCGTCGATGCTTGCAAGCACGCGGACTTCCTTGCCGACTGAGCGGATGTAAGGGGCGCGGATAAAGACGGCTTCAACCGGTTCTGCGATGCCTTCAAAAGGCAGCAGGGCTTCGAAGCTGTCGACTTGGCGGCCGAAGCCGTTCCGTTCGACTGCGATGTCGATGAAGCCGAGCCGCAATTCATCAGGTGCATGACTGCTGTCCGTGCTGCAAAGGATCAGTCCGGCGCAAGTACCAAAAATCACTTTACCAGAAGCATAGAACTGCCGTAAAGGTTCCTCCAGATGTTGTTCGCGGATCAAACGACCGATGGCGGTCGATTCACCGCCTGGGATGATCAGCCCGTCCAAGCCGTCCAGATCGGCGGGCAGCTTGACGGCAGATGCGGTGACACCCAATTTAGTCAGTGCCTGCAGATGCTCCGTGACGGCACCCTGTAAGGCCAATACGCCGATTTTTTTTGTCATGCTTACCAGCCTCTTTCCTGCATGCGCTCGGAGGCGTGTAGCGTGCTGATGTCGATCCCTTTCATCGGTTCGCCTAAGCCTTTGGACAGTTCGGCCAACAGGGCATAATCTTCGTAGTTGGTTGTCGCGCGGACGATGGCGCGGGCGAATTTTTCGGGATTTTCGGCCTTGAAGATGCCTGATCCTACGAAGACGCCGTCCGCACCCAAGCTCATCATCAAGGCTGCGTCAGCCGGTGTTGCGACACCGCCGGCTGCGAAGTTCACGACAGGAAGTTTCCCGAGCAGTTTGATTTCCTTGACCAACTCGTAAGGGGCACCGATTTCCTTGGCGAATGTCATCAGTTCATCGTCCGATTTCGTGATCAACTGGCGGATTTGGCCGTTGACTTTGCGCATATGACGAACGGCTTCTACGATATTCCCGGTCCCCGGCTCGCCTTTCGTGCGCAGCATTGATGCTCCTTCGCCGATGCGGCGCAAGGCTTCTCCCAGATCTCGGCAGCCGCAGACGAAAGGAACGGTATAGTCCGATTTCAAAAGGTGGAATTCCTCATCGGCAGGGGTCAGCACTTCGCTCTCATCGATGTAGTCGACGCCCATTGCTTCCAGGATGCGCGCTTCGGTGATGTGGCCGATGCGTGCTTTCGCCATGACTGGAATGCTGACGGCGTTCATCACTTCCTCGACGATGGTAGGGTCCGCCATCCGTGCAACACCGCCGGCTGCGCGGATATCCGAGGGCACGCGCTCCAAGGCCATGACCGCTACGGCACCAGCCGCCTCGGCGATCCTTGCCTGCTCCGCATTCACGACATCCATGATGACCCCGCCTTTTTGCATTTGGGCCATCCCGCGTTTTACTTTTTCCGAACCGATGATTTTTGTTGTCATAAATAATCCTCCTTGGTTTAAATGATAAAATGGTTAAAGAATGGTTAAATCATAATCCCTTTTTTCAGAAACACCTACATCCAATTGGATTGTTTCCGAACCAACCAATTTGGTGTATAATAAATGAAAACCAGGGGAGAGTGAAGCAATGGTGGAGTGGAGACTGGATCAGTATAGGGGCATGCCGCTCTATCAACAGCTTATGCAGCTGATCGAAGAGAAGATAAAAGCCGGCGATTTGGTCCCCGGCAGAGCCTTGCCAGCGGAACGCAAGCTTGCGAAGGAACTGCAGGTCAACCGGTCGACCGTCATCCGGGCACTGGAAGAGCTGACGACGCAGGGGATCCTCATCCGCAAAAGGGGCAGCGGAACGTTCGTGAATCCGAACAAATGGGGGATGCAGACAAGGCCCACCATCAATTGGCGGACTTCCTTGACGCCGGATAATCTTTCGGTGGACACTCCTTACCAAAGGAACGTCAAACAGCTGTTGGCGCAGCACCGATCGCGTGAAATCCTGGATTTAGGGAATGGGGATTTGCCGAAGGACCTCTTGCCCGAACTGAAGATTCCGGATATTTCGCTGGGGGAAATGTTGCACGGAGAAGCGACCTTCACCAAGGAGAACCGAGGGATCACAGCGACGAGGGAAAGTGTCCAAAAACACCTGCAGACTGCGTACGGGATGACTGTCCCACTGGAGGAAATCTTCATCACTTCGGGAACCCAACAATCATTGTTTTTGATTACGCAAGGGCTGTTGAAACCGGGCGATGCGATCGGCATCGAAGCCCCTTCTTATTTCTATTCTTTGCGATTATTTCAGGCTGCCGGTCTGCGGATCATTCCGATTCCGATGGATGGCGAGGGGATGACCGTCAAAGGGCTCCAGGAAGCTTCCTTGCAGTATCCTCTGAAGATGATTTTTCTGAATCCGATTTTCCAGAATCCGACAGGAACGGTCATGAGTCCGGAGCGGAAACAGGCCATCCTTGATTATTGTTTGCTGAAACGCATCCCGATTGTGGAGGATGATGCTTACGGCAGCTTTGTTTTTGATGAAACCGTCGATAACCGTCCGTTGAAGAGCCTGGATAAACGGCAACAAGTGCTGTATCTGGGGTCCTTGTCCAAATTTGCCGGCCAGCATATCCGCATCGGATGGATGGTTGGGCCAGCCGCCATTATCCGGGCATTGGCCGACATCCGCGATCAGATCGACTCCGGATTGAGCTTCTTGCCGCAACTGCTGGCAGACCATTATTTGGCGAGCGAAATCACTGACCATCTTCCGATCATCGTCACGGCTTTGAAGGAACGCGCCGACAAATTGCAGATGTGGCTCAGAAACAAATATGGATCGGAGATAAGTTTTGAGCCGGCAAAAGGCGGCTACCATCTTTATTGCCGCTTCCCGAACAAAACCGATGCCGAGATGGATGAACTGCTTCGTGATCTGTTGGAAGAAAAAGTGGTCGTGAAGGAAGGCATCCAATTCGGTGACCAAAAAAATGCGGTCCGTTTCAGTTTCGGCCATTTTCTGGAGCGGAGCGGGATGTAAATTCAGGAGTCCTTTTTGGAACGGAAAACCTTACATTTCTGCTCCTGGATGCTTTGCAATATTATTCAAATGGAATGAAAACGAAAAATAAATCGACAGCCATGTCAGGAAACCTTCCGTTAAGATAACGGGAGGTTTTTTTGCTTGGAAGCCTATATGTATCAAAGATAATGTCTGTTATTGCAACCTTGTTCCCAAAGCAATGTGAACGAAGCTGACATCGTATAACAGAAAATGTCCTATCCGGTGTCAACAAATGTTTTTTGTTTGCCTGATAAATCTATATAATCAAACCATCCAAGTTACAAAAGATATGACAAGTTTGCATGAAAAGGGGAGCGAGCGTTATGACAGGAACAACATCAGTAACAGAAACAGAATTGAGATACCAATTGCCGGAAATCATCACTGCGGCATTGCCGGGGGAAAAGGCAGCAGCCATTTTGGCACGGCGATCTGAAGCGATCCCTCCTTCTTTGACATGTGTCTACCCGGTTGCGATCGCGAAGGCAGAGGGCGCGATCATCGAGGACGTTGACGGTAACCGTTTTTTGGATTGGGTCGGAGGCGTAGGCGTTTTGAACATCGGCCACCGTCATCCGAAAGTCGTCGAAGCGGTCAAGGAGCAGGAGAACGATTATACCCATGCGATGATCAATATCCTTACGAGCGAAAAATATATCGAACTAGCTGAAAAGATGAACGATATCGTGCCGGTGAAGGGTTTCAAGAAGCGGACGTTCTTTGCGAACAGCGGAGCGGAAGCAATCGAGAACGGCGTAAAGGTGGCAAGAGCCTACACGAAACGACCAAACGTCATCGTCTTCTCTGGCGCATTCCATGGGCGTACGCTGCTGACGACGCACATGACGGCGAAGAAGGCCAATTCAGTCGGTTTAGGGCCGTTCCCGGATGGGATATTCCGTGTGGATTATCCAAATCTTTACCGCAAACCGGCCTACTACACGGATGATGAAGCAGTGGCCTACTACATCAACCGCATCAAACGCGCCTTTGATGAATTGACGCCGGCCAGCCAAGTCGCTGCCATCGTGTTCGAGCCGGTGCAAGGCGAGGGTGGCTTCATTCCGGCTCCGATCGAATGGGTCAAAGCTGTCCGTCAGATTTGTGATGAAAATGGCATCATGATGATGACCGATGAAGTGCAGACCGGATTCGGGCGCACGGGCAAACTGTTCGCATCTTCCTATTACGAAGAAGCCGGCTGTGCACCGGATATTCTGTGTACGGCAAAATCAATTGCAGGCGGGTTCCCGCTCAGCGCCATCGTTGCCCGTGACGAAATCGTCAAAGGCATTGGCGGCGGATTGATCGGCGGCACCTTCGGAGGCAATTCGGTATCCTGTGCTGCGGCACTTGCGACGATACAAGTCATCGAAGACGAAAACCTCTGCGAACGTTCATTGGAATTGGGTGCAGCTTACACTGCCCGCGTTGAGGAATGGCAACAGCAATACAAAGAAATCGACGATGTGCGCGGCTTGGGCGGCATGATCGGCGTCGAATTCATCAAAGACCGTTTGACTAAGGAACCTGCTCCGGAATTGGTGAATGCGTTGATCCAACATTGCGTTCAGAACGGCCTGATCATCGAAAATGCAGGCACCTACGGGAATGTGGTCCGTTTCCTGGCTCCGTTGGTCATGACGGATGAACAGTTGGAAGCCGGCCTTGCCATCTTTGAAAATGCGATCGATGCCTTGTGCACCAAGTTAGCCTAACTATCTGAAACCAATGGGGGAATAATATGTCACTGTCAGCTGAAATCATGGATTTTGAATTTTATAACCCCGTCCGAATCGCATTCGGACGGGACCAGGTCAAAAAAATCGACAAGTTTGTGCCTAAAGATGCAAAAGTACTGATCACCTACGGAGGCGGCAGCGCCAAGCGCTCCGGCACCTTCGACCGTATCGTGGAGGCGCTGGGCGACAGAGAATGGGGCGAGTTCGGCGGCATTCCGGCGAATCCGGTCTTTGAATACCTGATGGATGCTGTCGAGAAGATCAAAACGGAAGGGTACACCTTCCTCGTCGCTGTGGGCGGCGGATCGGTCATCGACGGCACGAAATTCATCGCGGCCGCAAGCCTGTTTGAAGGAGACCCGATCGATATCTTCGCAAGCGGCGTCGGCAAAGGGCTGCCGGTCGAAAAGGCTATGCCTTTCGGGACGGTATTGACGATTCCCGCGACTTCTTCGGAAATGAACCCGATCACTGTCGTCAGTTTTGAGGAATTGCAGGCAAAGGTGAGTATCAAAAACGAGAACCTCTTTCCGGCATTTTCGATTCTGGAACCCGAATTGACTTACACGTTGCCGAAAAGGCAATT
Organism: uncultured Trichococcus sp.; assembly: GCF_963675415.1. Classification (NCBI taxonomy): domain Bacteria; kingdom Bacillati; phylum Bacillota; class Bacilli; order Lactobacillales; family Carnobacteriaceae; genus Trichococcus; species uncultured Trichococcus sp. The sequence continues at coordinate 337,458 of NZ_OY776220.1, read as the reverse complement.
GGCGAACGGCCTCTCCGATTCCTTTGTCCATGTCATGGAGAACTATTTGACCTATCCTGTCGGTGCAAAGCTGCAGGATCGCTGGTCTGAAGGCATTTTGCATACTTTCATCGAAATCGGGCAGGAAGTCCTGGCGGATGAAGAGATTGATTACAACACGCGGGCAAATTTCATGTGGACTGTCACGAACGGCTTCAACGGATTCACAGCTTCCGGGGTGCCGGGGGACTGGTCCAGCCATGCCTTGGGCTATGAAATCACCGCATTGAACGGTACCGATCATGCCCGTACGCTTTCGGTCATCTTGCCTGCCACCATGAAGGTACGCAAAAAGGAAAAATGGGACAAGCTGCTCCAGTATGCAGAGCGCGTATGGGGCGCCGATTCCGGTGATGAAGAGGCACGGATCGATTTTGGCATCCAAAAAACTGAGGAATTCTTCCGTTCGTTGGAAATGCCGATCCGCTTCAGTGAAATCGGCATCGAAGAGACGGACATCGACTACATGGTTGAACAACTGGAAGTCCACAAGCGCGATCGCCTTTCGGAACGCGCTGACCAGACACTGGATATCAGCAGAAAAATCTACGAAATGGCACTGTGATTTTATATGAGTATTGAATTTCTGCCGAAATAACCCGCCAAAAGCGGTTCGACGGGGAAAATCAGCTCAAATCATAGTCAGAAAACCCGCCAAAATACTTTTGGCGGGGAAAAATGTCACTGGACAACGCGTAGTTCCCCTCCAAACCCGTTTTGATGGGGAATCTCGCCCCGAACTCGAACCCGGAATCATACAACCAAACTGCAAAAAGACTGGTTCATCGGGACATTTATCCCGATCAAACCAGTCTTTTTGAGTTTTATCAGTGGCCTTCCCACTCGGAATGGAAATCCTTCAGGAATTGTTCCATCCGCTCGTGGCGGGCGAGCGCCTTTTCCTTGCCTGCTTCCGTGTGCATGCCGTCCTTCAAAAGGAGCAGTTTTTCGTGGAAGTGGCCGATCGTATCGCTGTCCGGATCGCCGCTGTGTTCGGGATCGTAAAGCGGCCGGTCTTTATGCCCTCCGTAAGCGAAAGCGCGGGCGATGCCGATCGCACCGATGGCATCCAGACGGTCAGCGTCCTGAACGATCCGGCCTTCGAGCGTTTCCAGCACATGCTTGTTTTTCCCTCCTTTGAAGGAAAGGTTGTTCACGATATAGATGACCTGCTCGATGACGGAGTCGTTCAGTTCGAAAGGCCTGAGGATGTCGGTGATGATGGCTTCGCGGTCGTCATCAGTGTAGCCGAATTTATGGTCGGCGACATCATGCAAAAGGGCCGCCAAGCCGATAATGAGGCGATCGCCTTTTCCCTCCGCTTCGGCGATGTCCATGGACGTGTTGTAGACCCGCAACGTGTGCCACCAATCATGCCCCGTAGCTTCGTTTCTCAACTTGTCCGCGACGATATGTTTCACATCTTCGATAATGATTTCATTGCGCATCCTGATGCACCTCTTTCATGATTCGATTAGGTTTCTTGCAGCTTGGAAATGAGCAGTTTCCGGAACTTGTGCCGATCCGCGTCCGTGAATGGCTTCGGACCTTTTGTGCGTTTGCCGCTTTTACGGACCATCGCGCTCATATAGCGGTCCTCAAGCAGCCGTTCCATATTGCTGTTGTCGTAGGCAAAGCCTTTGTGATGGAGGACGGTCAGCCCTTTCGGCAAAGCGAGTGAGGCCAAACCGTAGTCCTGCGTGACCAGCAGATCGCCTCTGTGCGCGAGCTGGATGATTTTGAAATCAGCTGCATCGGCACCGGAATCGACGTAGACCGTCTTCACTCCGGGCGGGTGGGGCGCATTGGAGTAGTGGGCAAAGCTGGTGACGATCGTGACCGGTATTTCGCGTTTGATGGCTTCTTCGATGATGATGTCTTTTACGGGACAAGCATCCCCGTCGATCAGTATATTCATATGGCGCCTCGATTCTGTTTCTTTCTGACTCCATTTTACCAAAAAACGGCGTGGAATTCGCTATGATGTGTGTGCCTGGTCGTAAAATTGAAAGAAATGTTACCGGCAACTCCGGCCAAGAGCAGCTAATCGGAGTTGGGAGTGGAAGATTGCAGCTACCTTCGATGAGGGGAAACTGGCCGGAGGAGACCGTACATAAGCATCCTCATCGCCGGCGAAGACTGGTCTCACCGGAGGACAGAACGAACTCCAGCCGAACACGCAAAAAAGCCGGCAGTCCGGAAACATTCCGGACCGCCGGCTAGGCGTTTAAACATTTATGAATCAGTTCAAGCCCAGGATGGACTCGACGCTCTTCTGCATTTCATCGGAAGCGACAACGGTGTTGTGGCGAACTTCCGCATGCAATAATTCTTCGATTGCCGCAGGGAAAGCGACGCCGCTCAATTCTCTTAGGCGGTCCAACATTTCTTCCATGGAATCATCCGAAAACTCAGGATCGATGGCATTCAGGACGGCTTGCGGGAATTTATACGGGCTGGCAGTCGACGCGATGATGATTGGTGTGTGATCATCGGTTTCGGCTACATAAGTGTTGGCAACATGCGCCGCCACAGCTGTGTGCGGGTCGATGACATAGCCTTCAGCATGATAAAGCGCAGCAAGCTGAGCACTGACTTCCTCTTCAGTCGCGTAGTCCGCGTAGAAGTCCTTCGCTTTTTCCTGCATCGCTTCCGTCACTTCGTAGCGGCCGATTTCCTTCAATTGGTCCATGAAAGTTTGGACAGCCGCCGTGCTTTCATCGGCCATCAGATACAGCAGGCGTTCCAGATTGCTGGAAACCAGGATATCCATCGATGGGGATGTCGTCAAAATGAAGTCGCGGTTACGGTCGTAAGCACCGGTAGCGAAGAAATCGACCAGGACCTTGTTTTCGTTTGAAGCGATGATCAGTTTTTGGATCGGCAAGCCCATTTGTTTCGCGAAGTAGGCAGCCAGGATGTTACCGAAGTTGCCGGTAGGGACAACGACGTTCATCGGTTCGCCGGCAGCGATAGCGCCTTGTTTCACCATTTGGCCGTAAGCATAAACGTAATAGACCACCTGCGGGATCAGGCGTCCGATATTGATTGAATTGGCTGAGGAGAATTGGAATCCTGCTGCGTGCAACCGTGCTGCCAAATCTGCGTTTCCGAACATGTTTTTGACATTCGTCTGTGCGTCATCGAAGTTTCCGTCGATTGCCACAACAAATGTGTTGTCGCCTTTTTGCGTCACCATCTGTTTTTCCTGGATGGCGCTGACGCCGTTCTTAGGATAGAAGACGATGATGCGTGTGTTCGGCACATCCGCAAATCCGACCAAAGCCGCTTTTCCGGTATCGCCGGAAGTAGCTGTCAGGATCACGATTTCTTTCGTGCTGCCGTTCTTCTTGGCTGAAGTCGTCAACAAGTGCGGCAAAATGGAAAGGGCCATATCCTTGAAGGCGATGGTCGGGCCATGGAACAATTCCAGGTAGTGGTGTCCGCCGGCTTTCACCAACGGGACGATGCTGGAATCGTCAAATTTGTCATCATAGGCTGCGTTGACGCAATGTTTCAATTCTTCTTCAGTGAAGTCGTCAAAAAAGTTTTTCATCACTTCGTAGGCTAATTCTTGGTAAGTCATGTCGGCCAGGCGATCCAACGCGATGTCCAGAGCCGGAATGTGATCGGGTACGTACAATCCGCCATCTGGCGCTATCCCTTGTAATATTGCTTGTGAAGCCGTCAGTGTTTTTTCTGCATTTCGTGTGCTATGATAGGTCGTCACGGATTCAGTCTCCTCTACATTATTCTCATTTTTAAATTAAAAATTTCTCATAAAGAGTATGCCACATTTTTGTTGAAAACTCAATAACATATCGAAATGCGCACTGTTCTTATGCGTATTTTTATGGAAAAAAACTCCCCGGTCAAGCAAATGACGGGGAGTTGATTGAGGTACTGTCAAAAACAGGTTCAAGGACGCTCCACAATCATGGCGATGCCCATTCCGCCACCGATGCAAAGGGAGGCGAGGCCGATTTTCGTATCGGTGCGTTCCAGTGCATGCAGCAACGTCACCAAAATCCGCGATCCGGATGCGCCGATGGGATGGCCCAGGGCGATGGCGCCGCCGCTGATGTTGACTTTTTCCTCGGGTAAGCCCAAATCCCTGGTTACGGCGATGCTCTGGGAGGCGAACGCTTCGTTCAATTCGAAAAGATCGATATCATCTGTATGCAGCCCGGTTTTTTCCAAAACGTGCTTGATGGCGTAGTAAGGCGCATAACCCATGATGGCAGGGTCGATCCCGGTTTCGGCATAACCTTTGATTGTGGCCAGATAAGGGATGCCTTTCGCTTCGGCCTCCGACTTCGGCATCAGCACCAAGGCGGCCGCTCCGTCATTGATCCCGGATGCATTCCCGGCGGTCACTGTGCCGTTCTTCTGGAAGGCCGGTTTTAATTTGCCCAAGCTCTCGATGGTGGCATCTTTGCGGATATATTCATCCTCGGCCACGACCGTCTGCTGGTTCTTGCGGTCCATGAGAATGACCGGCGCGATTTCTTGCTTGAAGTAGCCCGCAGCCTGCGCGGTTGCAGCTTTCTGTTGCGAACGTAATGCGAAAGCGTCCTGCTCTTCGCGGCTAACTTGGAATCTTTCCGCCACCGTTTCAGCGGTGATGCCCATGTGCTGCTGATCGAAGGCATCCGTCAGGCCGTCGTGCACGAGGCTGTCGATGGCATTGATATCGCCGAGTTTGCTTCCCCAGCGTTGGTTCGGCAAAAGATAGGGGGCTTGCGACATGCTTTCGGTTCCTCCGACGACTATTGTTCGGGCATCGCCCAGACGGATGGCTTGGCTCGCGAGGATGATCGCTTTCAATCCGGAGCCGCAGACTTCGTTGATCGTCATGGCTGTTTTTTCATAGGGGATCCCGGCAGCGACTGCGATTTGCCGCGCCGTGTTCTGGCCGATGCCTGCCTGCAGGACGTTCCCGAAAATGACGGAATCCACTTCTTCTGGGGATAAGCCGGCACGATTCAGCGCAGCTTCAGTTGCTGTTTTTCCCAGATCCACTGCGGTACAATTTTTGAGGCTGCCTCCGAATGAACCGATGGGGGTTCTGGCAGCACTGACAATTACGACTTCTTCCATTAAATGTCTCCTTTTGTGTATTGATTGTGTAGGTCTGTTCATTTGGACTGTGTATTAACTATTTTACGTTAACCAGTGCATTTTAGCATATAAGATTTGGTAAAGAATTACAACCAAAAGGCAATTTTCAAATAACAGATTTCTAAGATATCCTTAATTTGGAAGGCCTAAGGTTGTTTTTTTGACCGGTCTGGTCTATCATTTGGGATGAGAGGCATCAAATAAGTTATATATGAACAGTAAGGGGTAGTTGTCGTGAAGATTGGGATAGATAAGATTGGCTTTTATGCGCCGCACTTCTTTGTGGATATGGAAAAATTGGCGGAGGCCAGAGGAGTGGATCCGGCCAAGTATACGATCGGCATCGGGCAAGAAAAGATGGCTGTCGCGCCCATAACGCAGGACGCCGTTACACTTGCCGCGAATGCCGCTTTACGGATCGTTGATGAGGATGATCTGGCGAAAATAGACCTGGTCATTTTCGGAACGGAATCCGGAATCGACAATTCGAAATCAGGGGCCGTCTACGTACACGACCTGCTTGGGATCCAGGAACATGCCCGTTGCATCGAATTGAAGCAGGCTTGCTACGGAGCGACTGCCGGCATCCAATTAGCGAAAGGGCATGTCGCTCTGAATCCGGAAAGCCGGGTATTGGTGCTCGGTTCGGACATTTCCCGCTACGGAATCGGCACGGCTGGTGAAGTGACACAAGGTGCCGGCGCAGTCGCCATGATCATCAGCGCAGATCCGCGCATCCTTGCGCTGGAGAATGAAAGCAGCTATCTGACCGCCGATGTGATGGATTTTTGGAGACCCATCTACTCGGAAACGGCTTTCGTCGACGGTAAATATTCAAATGAGCAGTACATTTCGTTCTTCGTGAACGTTTGGGAAGACTTCAAAGCGAAATACGGAGCAACATTGGCTGACTTCGAAGCGATCTGTTTCCATCTGCCCTATACGAAAATGGGCATGAAAGCTCTGCGCGAAGTGCTCGATGAAGGTTCCGAGGCGGACCGTGAACGTCTGTTGGCGCATTACCAAACCAGCACTATCTACAACAGAATCGTCGGCAACATCTATACGGGGTCATTGTATCTGAGCCTGCTGTCCTTGCTGGAACTTTCCGACGACCTGAAAGCGGGCGACAAAATCGGTCTCTTCAGTTACGGATCCGGAGCGGTCGGCGAGTTCTTCTCAGCCACGCTGCAGGACGGATTCAAGGAGGCTTTGGCCGCCGCTGAACACGGGAAAATGTTCGCCGGACGCGAAGAAGTTACCGTCAAAGAATATGAAGAGATTTTTTCCCGCGTTCTGCCTGTCGATGGTTCAAGCATCGAACTGGATGTGGACGCAGACCCTGCAACCATCTGCATCGAAGGGATGGATTACAACAAACGCATCTATCTGAATAAAACACGTTGATCGATAGAATGCGATAAAAAAAGCACGCCGTCACCAGTAATCTGGCTGACGGCGTGCTTTTTTGTGATGGCTCCGGCGAGCATTCCCTAGAAGAAACCGGGGGCCGCTCTCGCGATCTCCGGTGAGGGCGTTCTCGTCGGAGTTGACGAGACTAAATCCCGTTCAGCTCCGGTGAGCACGCGCTCCCCGGAGAAAACGACAAAATCAGTTTCAGCACCTCCGGGGAAGCAAGTCTTCCCCGGAGGTGGCGTCTTACGGATGGACTGTCAGACGTTTTTGATCATCTTTTGCGGATTTGCGCCAAAAGTGCTTGCGCCGTCGCCAGATTCATATTTTTTTCCCCCTTCAACCGTTCGGACAGCTGTTCGATTTCATCTCCGGCCGCGCCAGCGCTGATCGCCAGTGAACGCGAATGCAGACCCATATGTCCTTTTTGGATGCCTTCCGTCACCAGTGCTTTGATAGCGGAGAAGTTTTGCGCCAGCCCGACCGATGCGATGATGGACTCCAGTTCGGATGCTGAACGGTAGCCGAGGATTTTTTTAGTCATTTTCGCAGCAGGGTGGAAGTTGATGGAACCGCCCACAGCTCCAACCGGCAACGGCAAGGTAAGGCTCCCGAGCAGATCCCCGTTTTCCGCTTTTTTCCAGGTTGTCAGCGAACGGTACTGTCCGCTGCGGGAGGCATAGGCATGCGCTCCGGCGGAAATGGCGCGCCAATCGTTTCCGGATGCCAGCACGATAGCATCGATGCCGTTCATGATGCCTTTGTTGTTGGTGACGGCGCGATAAGGATCGATGTAGGCAAACTGAAAGGCTTCGATCAACCGGTCGCGTACTTCATCACCGGAGAACGCGCCTTTGGCCAGAAGTGCAGCCGGTATCCGGCACTCGGCAGTAGCCAAGCAGTCGGTCGCATAATTGGTCAGGATTCCCATCAAAGCTTCGCCGCCGGTCAAACTCTCCAGGTAAGGGATGACGCCTTCCATCATCGTATTGATGATGTTGGCCCCCATCGCCTCCAACGTTTCGACATGGAGATGGACGACAAGGAACGCCGGTATCCCTTCGCCAGCATCGGCAGCCAAACACCTTACGCTGACGCGACGGGCACCGCCGCCACGCTTCACGATGGAAGGGTGGGCAGCATTGGCCACCTTCAGGATCTCATCCTGATGCGAAAGGATCAGCTGTTCGGCAACACTGCTGTCCGTGATGTTTTTCATGGCTACTTGGCCGATCATGAGCCGTTTCTGGATCGTCGTACGGAATCCGCCCGCCTTGGCGATGATTTTCGCGCCGGCGCTGGCCGCAGCGATGACGGAAGGCTCTTCGATGGCCATCGGGACGGCATACTCTTTTCCGTCAATCAGAAAGTTCAAGGCGACACCGTATGGCAACTCGTAAGTGCTCAATTGGTTTTCGATCATGTTGTCGGCGATTTCCTGCGGTAACGTTAATCCTTCCTGAAGCTTTGCTGTAGCTTCTTCATCCAGTACGCCGGCCGACTGTAAGGCAGTGATCCTTTCGGCTGGGGTTTTATCGTAAAATTTCTGAAGATATTTGGATTCCATTTTATGCTCCATTTCCCAAGTGTTTTGACGTGAAATCATTGTCTGTTTCCTATATCATTTTAGCATAGAACATTACTGATGGCATCAACCGGCAAACCTCCTGCATGCAACGGGAAAGAATCCGACGAATGACCGATGCCGTGCAGGAGCACAGGCGTGTATACTGAATTCATCAAGAGAAAGCGAGGGATCGCATTGGATACGATCAGCTACTATATCAAAGAAATCATCAACGCAACCGGAAAGGGCTTGAAGGGGTACATCATATCGGCCATCAAGCTTGCTGTCATCAGCTTTGTCCTGTTGTGCCTCGGGTTCCTGTACTTCGGCATCGATTTTTGGTTCCTGAAGGCACTCGGCATCGCAGTGTTCGACCTGATCCCGATTCTGGGGAGCGGGATGGTGATGATCCCTTGGGCGGTGATCCATCTGCTGCTGGGGAACACAACGTTGGCTTGGCAAATCGGACTGCTGTATGTCATTTTGGTGGTCGTCCGTCAGATTGCCGAACCGTTCATCACTGGTAAGGAAATCGGCATCCGCCCGCTGTACACGTTTCTGGCGACAGTCGTCTGCATCCTCTTGTTCGGGCCGATCGGAGCCGTTCTCGGCGCAGTGCTTGCTGTCGTGATCAAAGCCGTTTTGGAAGTATCGAGCATCAGCCGCAACAATTATGATAAATATCGTCGCTGAAAACAGACAATATTTCACAAGCACGGGAGAAGTTTACTTCTTCCGTGCCTTTTTATTTTGGCGCACCTTTTCCGACGGGAGGCACCCGCGCATTTCTGATGAAAAAAAATAAGTAAAAATGCACGAATTTTCTTGACCTGAAAGAGTCTATGCCTTAAGCTATGACTTAATGAGAATGGTTCTCAATTAGTGTCGGAAAATTATTATTAGTGAAGGAATGGAGGGGATGATTTTGACGAATGTAAGGGACTTGCCGATTGGTGTTACTGCAATTGTGAACAAGATAACAGGA